>NZ_JAGIQL010000003.1 GCF_017813245.1 Streptomyces montanisoli | reverse complement strand
AGTGCTCATCCGATCCCTGGCGGCGGCAGCGGAGGCTCGCCGCCGAGGCGCTGCGCACCGGCGGCCCGGTACTCACCCTGAGCACCGACCACGCGCCCGGGGACGCGGACCCGAGCGGCTCCGGGGGCGCGGCGGTGACGGACGGGGAGCCCGCGCCCGAGCCCGTCGGCGTGGAACTGCACATCGCCGTGCCGGAGCGGCCGGGCGTGCTGCCCGCCGCCGCGGGCGTGCTCGCCCTGCACCGGCTCGCCGTGCGTTCCGCCGACCTGCGGGCGGTGGAGCTGCCGTCCGGGACCGGCGGCCCCGGCCCCACCGCCAATGTTCTGCTGCTGAGCTGGCGGGTCGCGGCCCAGTTCGGGCCGCTGCCGGCGCCGGCGCGGCTGCGCGCCGACCTCGTACGCGCCCTGGACGGCACGCTCGACATCGCCGCGCGGCTCGCGGAGCGCGATGCCGCCTACCCGCGCCGCAGGGGCGCGGGGGCGCCGCCGCCGCGCGTGAGCGTCGCGGGGGACGCGTCCCGCGAGGCGACGGTCATCGAGGTGCGCGCCCGGGACGCCCCCGGCCTGCTGTACCGCGTCGGGCACGCGCTGGAGGCGGCGGACGTGCGGGTGCGCAGCGCCCACGTCTCGACGCTCGGCGCCGACGCGGTGGACACCGTGTACGTGACGCGTCCCGACGGGGCCCCGCTCACGGCCGAGGAGGCGGAGACGACGGCGAAGCGGGTGGCGGAGGCCCTGCCGGCGTGACGTGCTCACGTGACGTCCTGACGTGACGTCCTCACGTGACGTCCTCGCCCGCGGACCGGCGGCGAGGCAGGGCACGGCCGTTCGCGGACGGCGATCACGCCGGGCAGGGGCCGGGATGCCCGCCGGTCCGGATACCCTGGAGGGCAGCCCGTCCGCCCGTCCCCTAGCCGAGGATCCGCGACCACCGTGTTCGACACTCTCTCCGACCGCCTCGCAGCCACCTTCAAGAGCCTCCGGGGCAAAGGGCGCCTCAGCCCGGAGGACATCGACGCCACGGCACGCGAGATCCGCATCGCCCTGCTGGAAGCCGACGTGGCGCTGCCCGTCGTGCGCGACTTCATCAAGCACATCAAGGAGCGCGCCGCGGGCGAGGAGGTCTCCCGTGCGCTGAACCCGGCGCAGCAGGTCGTCAAGATCGTCAACGAGGAGCTCGTCGGCATCCTCGGCGGCGAGACGCGGCGCCTGCGCTTCGCGAAGCAGCCGCCGACCGTGATCATGCTGGCGGGCCTCCAGGGCGCGGGCAAGACCACCCTCGCGGGCAAGCTCGGCCTCTGGCTGAAGAACCAGGGCCACTCGCCGCTGCTCGTCGCGTGCGACCTCCAGCGGCCCAACGCCGTCACCCAGCTCTCCGTCGTGGCCGAGCGCGCCGGCGTCGCCGTGTACGCGCCGGAGCCGGGCAACGGCGTGGGCGACCCGGTCAAGGTCGCCGAGGACTCCGTCACGTACGCCAAGGACAAGGTCCACGACGTCGTGATCGTCGACACTGCGGGCCGCCTCGGCATCGACCAGGAGCTGATGCGGCAGGCCGCCGACATCCGCGACGCGGTCTCGCCCGACGAGGTCCTCTTCGTCGTGGACGCGATGATCGGCCAGGACGCGGTCAACACCGCCGAGGCCTTCCGCGACGGCGTCGGCTTCGACGGCGTCGTGCTGTCCAAGCTCGACGGCGACGCGCGCGGCGGCGCCGCGCTCTCCGTGGCCCACGTGACCGGCAAGCAGATCATGTTCGCCTCCAACGGCGAGAAGCTGGACGAGTTCGACGCGTTCCACCCGGACCGCATGGCGTCCCGCATCCTCGACATGGGCGACCTGCTCAGCCTGATCGAGAAGGCCGAGCAGACCTTCAGCCAGGCCGAGGCCGAGAAGATGGCCTCGAAGCTCGCCAAGGGCCCGAAGGAGTTCACGCTCGACGACTTCCTGTCCCAGATGGAGCAGGTAAGGAAGATGGGCTCGCTGTCCAAGCTGCTCGGCATGCTGCCGGGCATGGGGCAGATGAAGGACCAGATCAACAACCTGGACGAGCGTGACGTCGACCGCACGGCCGCCATCATCAAGTCCATGACGCCGGGGGAGCGCGCCGAGCCGACGATCATCAACGGCTCGCGCCGCGCCCGTATCGCACGGGGCTCAGGCGTCGAGGTCGGCGCGGTGAAGAACCTCGTGGAGCGGTTCTTCGAGGCCCGCAAGATGATGTCGCGGATGGCGCAGGGCGGCGGCATGCCGGGGATGCCCGGGATGCCGGGCATGGGCGGCGGCCCCGGGCGGCAGAAGAAGAAGCAGAAGCAGGCCAAGGGCAAGCAGCGCTCCGGCAACCCGATGAAGCGCAAGGCCGAGGAGCAGGCGGCGCTGGCCCGCAAGGAGCAGGCGGCGCTGGGCGGTGCGCCGGCGCAGGAGCAGGACAACCAGTTCGAACTGCCCGACGAGTTCAAGAAGTTCATGGGCTGACGGGCTGACGGGCTGACGGGCTGACCCGGCGCGGGTCCGCCCGGCGCGGGTCCGCCCGGCCCGGCCTCCGCCGGGAGGCCGGGCCCACGGTGCGGCGCGTCAGGTCAGCGCCGGACCGAGCCGTTGGCCAGCGCCCCCGCCGGCAGGCCGAGGAAGGCCGCGGCGCGGGCGCCGACGTCCGCGAGGGTCGGGGCGTCGGGAAGTATCTCCGTGCCGTCCGTGCCGGGCGCGTGGATCAGCACGGGCACGAACTCGCGGGTGTGGTACGCGTGCCCGATGGTGGGGTCGTTGCCGTGGTCGCCCGTCACGATCAGCCGGTCGTCCGGCCGGTCGAGGAGCCCGATCAGCTCGAACAGCCCCGTGTCGGCCTCCTCAAGGACCCGCCCGTAGCGCGCGGTGTCCTGCTGGTGCCCCGCCAGGTCGGACTCCTGGACGTTGGCCACGACCAGCGCGTCGTGCCCCGACGCCCGCACGGCGTCCAGCGTGTGCCCGGCGACCTCGGCCGTCGCCACGGCGGGACGGCGCTCGGCCGCGTCGCACGCGAGGATGTCCGCCGCCTTGCCGACGAGCGTGACCGGGATGCCGGAGCGCGCGGCGAGATCGGGGAGCTGCCGCGTGTGGTCGAGTTCCGCCCCCAGGTGCCGCACCTGAAGGCCGCCGTTGCGGTAGAAACCCGTCGCCGGCGTGTCCAGACCGACCGTGCCGCCGTCGCCGTCGCGGACGAACTCCCGCAGCGGACCGTCCGCGTTGCCGCCCACGGCGATGACGCGCGCCACCGGGGCGACCGTGCGTACCGTGCGGGCGACCGCGAGCGTTCCCTCGAAGGACATGTCCGCCAGGCGGGCCGACGCGTTCCAGTTGATCCCCGGGTCTGCCTCCAGGTTGTCGTGCACCAGCACCGCGTCGTCGACGACGAGCAGTGGCCTGCCGTCGAGCAGCGACACCGTGTGCCCGGCGGCCTTGAGCGCGGCCGTGACGTCCGACAGGTGCTCCGCCAGCCTCGCGACGGTGACGCGGCTGAAGTCTGCGCCCATCATGGTCTGGTGGCCGGCGAAGGTGTCCGCGCCCGGATAGCCGAGCGCGGCCCTGCCGGCCGCGACCGGCAGCGGCGTGGCCGCCGCCAGGTCGCGGTGCGGATGGACGACGCCGAGCCCCAGCGCCCCGAGGGCGGGCAGCCTCAGCGGGCGGCCCAGCAGCTCGCGGCAGCCGTCGAGCACATGGCCGCAGGTGTCGGCCGCGGCGTCGCCGGGGCGCAGGGCGCCCGCGTCGGGCATGGCGCCCACACCGAAGCCGTCGATGACGACGATGACGGTCCTGCTCACGGCGTGCTCCTCTCGGGCCGCTCCAGGGCCCGGCCCCGGGAGTCGTACAGGCCGGTGAGCCGGGGCGAGCCGGTGGACAGGCCGGAGACGATCGCGACCGACGAGCGGGTGACGAAGATCTGCGTGCGGAAGGCGAGCACGGCCGTGTCGCCCGCGCGCGCCTCTCCGGCCCGCTCGGGCGCGCCGAGCAACCGGTAGTAGTCGATGTTCTCCGCGGGGGCCGGCTGGACGGGGAGCCGGACACCGCTGCGCGTCAGGAGTGCGCCGCGGATGCCCGCGCGCGCGTAGAAACCGCCGCCGTACACGGCGGGGCGCCCGTCCGCCAGGGTGTGTGCGACCTCGGTCACGTACACGTACGCGGGCTGTTCCGGCTGGTGCGCGTCGACGGCGTGCAGCGGGGTGGTGCCCGTGAGGGAGTGCCCCGGCTCGCCGTGCGTCGCCCCGAGCTCCGCGAGCAGCGGCAGCGTGGCCATCGACGTGGCGCTGGGGGCGCTCAGCTTCAGGTCGCGGTGGCCGCGCGAGGCGAGCAGCGCCTTCGCCTTGACGGCCAGCTCGAACGTGGGTGTCGGGGCGGGCACGCCGGTCGCCGGATCGCACAGCACGCACGGGAACGCGGTGACGCCCGCGATCCGGATCCCGGGCAGCCGTTCGGCCTCGGCGGCGAACGCGTCGAGCTGCTCCAGGGGGACACCGCCCTCCTGGCCCGGATAGACCGTACCGGAGGCGCCTTCCAGGCGCACGAGGACGTCCTGCACCCGGCCGAGGCCGGCGGCGGCGTCCGACACGGCGCGGGCGTTGGCCAGGTCGAAGACCGTCACGGCCTCCGGCCGCCAGCCGAGCATCTCGGGCAGGTCGCGGTGCGGGATCTGCACCAGGTGGCCGAGGTTGCCGGGCCGGGCGCCCGTGGCGTGCAGGAGCCGCGCCTCCGCCGGATCGATCGCGGCGAAGGCGGGGATGTGGCGCGAGACGGCCCGGATCAGCTCGGGGTTGCGGCCGAGTTGCTTGACGACGAACCAGAGCGTCAGGCCGAGCCGGTCGGCCTCGGCCGCGAGCAGCGAGGCGTTGGCCTCGACCGCGTCGGCGTCCAGCACATAGGTGTCGGGCGGGATGGCGCCCGAGCCGTGCAGCGCGGCGGCGGTCTCGACGAGACCGGGGTTGCGGGTGAGGACGGTGTCGAGGAACACGGTCAGCCCTTCAGGTCGTGCAGGGAGCGGCGGACGATCTCGATCACGAGGTCCGCGCCGGCCCTCATCGGGTTGATCCGTACGGCCCAGTCGGCGAGTTCGGGAGCGTCGTCGAGGGACGAGCTGGACATGCGGTAGACGAGCGGCGCGATCTCGTAGCGCGAGTTCGAGCCGACGGGGTAGGGGGCGGCCCCGTGCCGGGCCGCGACGGCGGGCAGTTCACGTGCGACCGGTCGGTCGAGCAGGACGATCAGGCAGCGGTCCTGGACGTTGGCGAGGCGGACGTCCGCGACGCCGGGGACCTCGCCGGCCGCGAGCCGTTCGGCGACCTCGGCGCCGACCTCCGACTGCACGGCCCACATGACCGGCACGTGGGTGAGGGCGCGCAGGGCGTCGAGCGCCTGGTGGCCCTGGACCTGCCCGCCCCCCGAGTAGTTGTCGGCGCGGATCCGGCCGATCAGCTCGCGCGAGCCGACGACGGCGCCGACCCCTTCCGGGCCGTGCAGCTTGAACAGCGAGAAGCAGGACGCCTCCGCTCCCAGCTCGACTCCCGACGCGGGCACGCGCAGTACGGCGTAGTTGTCGTCCACGATCGTCCGCACCCCGGCGGCGGAGCAGGCGGCGAGCACCGCCGCCGGGTCGTACGCGTCCGTCAGGCGCTGGCGGCTGTGCTGCACGTAGGCCCAGCGGAACTCGCCCGTCGCCAGGGCGGCTTCGAGCGCCGCCGCGTCGTTGAAGTCGACCTCGACGGTGCGGACGCCGAGCCCGCGCAGCGTGACGGCGGTGGTGCGGTAGACGGGCGCCCGGTGGATGAGCAGCGGCTCGCCCGGGCCGGCGGCGGCCTGCAGGGCGGCCCGGATGGCGCCGGTGCCGGCGCCCTGCACGAGCGCCGCGTCCTCGGCGCCGAGGAACTCGGCCAGGACGGCCTCGACGCGCGCCGTCGTCCGCGGCCTGCCGAGCCCCGGCACCACGCCGGCGTCCGCCTCGAACAGTTGCGGCCCCTCGAAGTGGGCCGCGGTCCGCTCCAGCAGCCGGAACTGGGTGCGGAGCGCGTCCCGCAGCGCCACCGTCGGCAGCGGGTGGGTCCCCGGCAGCCGCACGCGGGTCTCGGCGGTGCCCGGTGCGGCGGGCGTAGGGGGCTTGGGAGGTGTGGGGGGTGTGCCGTGCGGCATTCAGATCTCCTCGACGTCTGCGCCGGTGAGGAAGCGCAGGGGGTTGCGGCGCGTGATGAGGTCCACGAGGTCGTCGTCCAGACCTGCCGCGCGCGCCTTGGGCAGGAAGGAGCCGAACAGGTGCCCGTAGCCCTGCCCGCCCTCGGACGCCAGATAGCCGTGGCGCGAGATGTCGCAGCTGAGCAGCGCCCGGTCGGCGTGGCCCGCGTCCAGCAGGTCGAGCAGCAGCCGCAGCCGGGTGTCGTCGCTCTGGTAGCCCGACTTGCCGACGGTGTCGAACGCGACGTACGCGCCCTGCGCGGCGAGCGCCCGGTGCGTGGCCGGGTCGTCCAGCAGGTCCTGGTGGCCGATCGAGATGCGGTGCGGCGGCAGACCGGCCGCGGTGAGGATGTCCAGCTGGGCCGGGCCGCCCCGGCCGAGCTGGGCATGGGTGGCCAGCGACAGGCCGGTGGCGGTGGCCGCCCGTGCGGACGCGGTGAGCACCCGTGCCTCCTCGGGGCTCGGCACGTCGCCGTGGCTGCCGACCTCGCCGATGACACCGGGCAGGACACCGGTGGTGCCGATGCCGTGCTCGATCTCCCGGACGAGGGTGTCCGTGAGCCCGGCGGTGCCTGATGCGCCGACCTCCGCCGGATGGAACGGCTCGTAGTACCAGCCGGTCGCCGCGACGACCGGCACGCCGGAGTCCGCCGCGATCCGCGCCAGCGCGCGCGGATCGCGGCCCATGCCCCGGCACGTCAGCTCGACGACGGCGCTGAGGCCGAAGGCGGCGCGCAGCGCGGACAGCTCCTCGGTGACGGCGGGCGCGTGCGCGACCGGGTCGAGCACGGCCGCCCGGTCGCCCGCGTGGTCGAGGTCGAGGACCAGGTGCTCATGGGCGAGCAGCGGCCCCCGGATCCCCGAGACGTCCAGCGGCCCGGCGACGGTGCGCAGATGGTGGTGCATGGCGCGGGTGCCTTTCCGGGCCGTGGGGCCCTCTCGATCACGGGGACGGGTCAGCCCTTCACCGGGGTGAACAGGTCGAGCCAGTAGAGGACGTTGAGGAGGATGCCGCCGACGATGACCGCCGCGGGCGCCGCCGCCATCCGCACCACGGGGCGGCCCATCGCCTCGTTGACGAGGTAGAGCCCGCCGACGATGAGGATGCCGAGCCCGCCGCCCATCACGTTCGCGGCGAGCAGCGAGCCGAACAGGATGGCCAGTTGCAGCGTGTCCGTGATGGCGCTGCGCAGGTGCTCGGAGGAGTCGCGGACGCTCGGCAGCTTGCCGAGTACCTTGCCGATGGACGAGAGGCCGAGGATCTCGAGGGCCATCACCACGGCGCCGGCCACGGCCGCCAGGATCGGGTTCGGCATCAGGTATCCGATGGGGTAGACGAGCGTCAGTCCGGCGATCCCGTAGGTGCCAGACGCCAGCGCCGTCGTCGCGATCAGGGGGATGAACCCGAAGACCCGGTAGAAGTCGACCTGGGCCGCCTCGCTGATGTGTCCCTTGGCGATGAGGAAGCTGGTGGCCTCGCCGCCGCCGAATATGTGCATCTGCGCGATCAGGCAGACCCCGGCGCCCAGCAGCATGAACAGCGGCAGGTGCTTGCGCAGCCTGGCCGCGCTGGCGCTGAACAGGGACGCCATCGGGTCCTCGAGTACCTCTTCGGGCACGTCCGTGCCGCCGGCGCCCGTCTGCGCGAGTGCGCTGCCGTCGCCGCCCGGTCCGCCGCCGGGGCCGTCCGTCGCGGGGCCTGCCGCCGCCGTTGCCTCCGCCTCGGCCTCGCGGTCGGTCCTGCGCTGCAGCAGGTCCTTGCGTACGGCGAAGCCGATCAGCATCAGCACGCCCGCCGCCATGGCGAGCGACCCGGCGAAGATGTTCGGCCACAGCTTCATCGTCATGATGACCAGGGCCAGTTCCACGACGCCCGTGATGGCGCCGCGTGCCTTGCCGAACTGCTTGGCCACCGCGAGCACGGGGAAGAGCGTGAAGAGGAACAGGATCGGCGTGGACATCTGCTGCATCGCGGTCAGGAAGTCCACGGGCAGCTTGTGGGCCACGTCGTTGGCGCCGTTCAGCCCGAAGACCACCAGCGCGCCCCAGGCGCCGCCGAGCACCACCGCGAGCCATTTGCGGACCGCGAGGATGCCCAGGATGTCGGTGGGCAGGAAGAGCAGCCACGGGTTGAGCACACCGGACGACAGGGCCATCGGAGCGCCCAGTCCGAAGATGAACCCCGCCGAGAGCCCGAAGGCCACCGCCGCGGTCGCGGCGCGCGTGGCGCGCCCCTGGATGAACTCCAGCATGAACGGGCGGGTGCCGTCGTTGAAGACGGCCAGGGCCATGTGCGAGACGAGCGCGGTGAGCGCGGCCAGCACGATGACGGTCAGTTTCTGGGTCAGCGAGAAGTCCAGATGGGCGCTCGCTGCGAGCACTGTGCTCACGGGGTGACTCCTTTGGGCCCGGTCGTGTCCTGGGCGGTCAGCCCCGCGCCGCGATGGCGCGGGCCATGACCGGGGCGATGACGTCGATCTGGTCGATGGCGAAGCCGAAGACGGTCTTGCCTTCGGCGAGCAGCGCGCAGACCTCGTCCTCGGTCGGTACGGAGCGGCCGAACGTGTGGCACTTCACCGCGCCCACCAGGCCGACGAGGACGCCGAGTGAGGCGCCCGCGCCGGTGTGGCACGTACCGAGGTAGTAGTCGGCCTGGCGGCCGCGCAGCTTCATCGCGGCGTCCATGTCGCTGGAGACCGTGACGGTCAGGGTGTCGATGCCGAGGTCCGAGATGGTCTTCGCGACCTCGGTCTTGCCGACGCCGCCGGTGAGGATCTTCGTCATGGCTGGATTCCTTCTCTGGTCGCGTGAGTGGTGGAGAACAACGGGACGGGCGGGCCGCCAGGCGGATCAGGCGGGGGAGTGCTGGGCGAGCACCGCCAGATGCAGCGCGAGGAAGTTGACTTCGGAGTCGGGCAGGGCGGCGCCAAGCGCGCGCTCCGCGCGTCCGGCGACCTCCCGGGCCCTGGCCACGGCCTCGGGATGGCCGGCCAGCTCGGCCGCGACCTGGTCGTCGGTGGTGAAGACGGCGATCGGCTCGCCGTCCAGCAGGCGGGTGAGCGCCAACATCAGATGGCTCGTGAGCATGCCCGCCGTGTCCTCGGTGACGGTGTGCCCCTGCTCCGACAGGGCCGCGAGTTCGTCCGAGACGAAGGCGGCGACCTCGGGACGCACCTGTCCGCTCTCGCGGAACAGCTTGATGCGGAGGGCGAGCTGGTCGTCCATGGAGTTCCTCCTCGGCAATAATCAGTAACCAGTATTTTGTATTCTGATCCTGTGGTCGGCCCGGGCGGCCCGTGGTACCGGGCAGCCCGCGTGGGTGCGGCACCCGCCCGTCAGTACCAGGGTGCCCGTTCGCCGTTGAGCACTTCGGTCTGGCAGTTGGTGATCACCGCGAGGTCGAGGGCCTCCCGCACCGCGGACATCGCCTTCGCCCCGTCCGTCCTTCCTATGAGCGCGGCACTGGAGTTGCGCAGCGCGAGGTCGCGCGTGACCTCGTCGCCGAGCGGCAGTACATCGACCCCCGGGCCGAGCCTGTCCAGCGCCTCGTCCAGATTCCACACCGTGGCGTCGGCCCCGCCGTGCTGGAACAACTCGCCCAGCTGCATGTACGAAGCCTCGACCCAGGTGATGTCGGCGCGGTCGCCGAACACCCGCTCGGCCAGCAGGCGCTGGTCCTCCGACGCGTGGTCGACGGCCACCCTGAGCCCCGACATGTCGGCGTCGAGGCCGTGCCGCAGCAGCAGGCCGTGCGCCCCGACGTACGTGGCGGGCCCCAGATCGGCGACCAGCTCCACCGGGTGCTCCTCGACCAGCCGGTCGGCCGCGAACCGGGACAGCACCACCAGGTCGACCTTGCCGTCGAGCAGCGCGGTGGTCCGCGCCCCCGCGCCGCGCATGAAGGTGATCGCGAACGGCGCGCCCGCCTTCTCGAAGGCACTGCGCAACCCGGTCGCGAGCCCCTCGTAGCGGCGCGAGTAGGGCAGCGGCATCGCGGCGAGCAGGGTGCCGAGGCCGGAAAGGCGCCACAGTATCGACCGGTCCGAGCGCACGAGGAACGTGCCCAGGTGGCCGCGGGCCGTGGTCTCGATGGCCTCGGCGTGTTCGAGCAGCTGCAACGCGGCCTGCACGGTGCCGTTTCCCACGCCCAGTTCCTCGGCGAAATCGCGCACGCGCGGCAGCCTCGTGTCCGGCTCGTGGTTCAGCAGGAGAACCGCGAGCCGGCGCGCCGCGAGGCCGTTGCGCGTCAGGAAACGCTCGTCAAGTCCGGTCACACTGGAACAATAACCAGAATCCCGGATACTGACAAGAACTCTTTCGAGGGAACGTTCGAAGGGTCTGGGCGGTTCGGAGGGCCCGGGCTCAGAGCACCCGCGCCCGGGCCGGCCCGCTCAGGGCACCCGCGCGATCAGGTACCGGAAGACGTTGGGCATCCAGACCGTGCCGTCCTTGCGCAGGTGGGGATGGAGCGCCTCCCCTACCTCCTTCTCCACCTGCCGCCTGTCCGTGGCCCGCACCGCGCCGTCGAACACCCCGGTCGAGAGCATCCCGCGCACCGCGCTCGCCATGTCCGCGTAGCCGAACGGGCACGCCACCCTGCCCGAGCCGTCGGGACGCAGGCCGGCACGTGCCGCCACGTCCTCCAGATCGTCCCGGTGCGCGGGCCGCCACGTCCCCTTGCGCAGCCGGTCCGTCAGCCGCCCCGCCACGCCCATCACCCCCGCGCTGGCACAGCGCTCCGGCGGGCCCCAGCCCGCCAGCACGACGGGCGCGCCGCGCCTCGCCAGCGGTACCGCTCCGCGCAGCGCGGGCGCGGGGCTCCTGGTGTTCCCCGCGACCGGCCCGATCGGCCGGAAGGCGGTGATGACGTCGTACGGCGCGCGGCCGGGACCCGAGGCGTCGCCCATGCGGTCGGCGGGCAGGAGCGTTCCCGGCCCTGCCGCCTCGCCCCTTCCCGCGGGGACCGGTTCCGCGTGCAGCCGCTCGTCCGCGAGCGCCAGCAGCTCTTGATCCGAGTCGACCCCTGTCACCTGGGCGCCCAGCGTCGCCGCCATGAGCAGCGAGAGCCCCGAGCCGCAGCCGAGGGCGAGCAGCCTCGTGCCCTCACGGATCTCCAGCCGCTCGTAGACCGCCTCGTAGAGGGGCACGAGCATCCGTTCCTGGATCTCCGCCCAGTCCCTGGCGCGCGGGCTCACGTCCTTCACCGCGGAGGCGGCGGGGGCCCTTCTCCCGGTCTCGTCCCGGTGCAGCCTGTGGTCGTCGACGAGCGTGCGTGTCATGGATAGCGCCCCAATCCGCCGAGAGGTCGGTAGTGCCCTGCCGGGCAACGCTCTGTGTGCCTGCGCACCCACATCCCCCGTATGCCAGGGAACTGCGCATCGTCCGCCGCGTCCAGTGGGGGGCACGTAAACTGTTCGTGTTCGCGGCGTTCTCCCTGGGCCGCGGGCCGTCGTCGGCCCGATTCCCGCTTCGTCACGCCTCCGCCGTACGATGCCCGCCATGGCAAAGGCACCCGTACTCACGCCGCGGGCGGACGATTTTCCCCGCTGGTACCAGGATCTGATCAACAAGGCCGAGCTGGCCGACAACGGCCCCGTGCGCGGCACGATGGTGATTAGGCCATACGGGTACGGCCTCTGGGAGCGCATGCAGTCCGAGATGGACGCGCGCATCAAGGACGCGGGCGTCTCCAACGCCTACTTCCCGCTCTTCATCCCCCAGTCCTATCTGACGAGGGAGGCGGAGCACGTCGAGGGCTTCGCGCCCGAACTGGCCGTCGTCACCCACGGCGGCGGCAAGGAGCTCGAGGAACCGGTCGTCGTCCGCCCCACCTCGGAGACGATCATCAACGAGTACTTCTCGAAGTGGGTGCAGAGCTACCGCGACCTGCCGCTGCTGATCAACCAGTGGGCCAACGTCGTGCGCTGGGAGCTGCGGCCCCGCGTCTTCCTGCGCACCACCGAGTTCCTCTGGCAGGAGGGCCACACGGCGCACGCCACGTACGAGGACGCCAGGGACTTCGCCGCGCACATCCACCGGAACGTCTACGACGAGTTCATGGAGAACGTGCTCGCCATGGACACCGTCCCCGGCCGCAAGACGGCCCGTGAGCGTTTCGCCGGAGCCCTCAACACGCTCACCCTCGAAGCCATGATGGGCGACGGGAAGGCCCTCCAGGTGGCCACGAGCCACGAGCTCGGCCAGAACTTCGCCAAGGCCTTCCACACCCAGTACCTGTCCAAGGACAGCACCCAGGAGTACGTCTGGCAGACGTCCTGGGGCTCGACGACCCGCATGATCGGCGCCCTCGTGATGATGCACGGCGACGACAACGGCCTGCGCGTGCCGCCCCGGCTCGCCGCCACGCAGGTCGTCGTGGTCGTCATCAAGGAGGACGAAGCCGCTCTCGACGCCGCGCGGAAGCTGGCCGCCCGCCTCAAGGAAGCCGGCGTGCGCGTGCAGGTCGACGACCGCACGGACACCCCGTTCGGCCGCCGCGCGGTCGACTGGGAGCTCAAGGGTGTGCCGCTGCGCGTCGAGATCGGCCCGCGTGACGTGGCCGCGGGCACGGCGGTGCTGGCCCGCAGGATCGCCGGCGGCAAGGAGCCTGTGGCCCTCGACGCGCTGCCCGGGGTGGTGCCCGGGATCCTGGAGGAGGACCAGGCGCTGCTGCTGCGCGAGTCCAGGGAGCGCCGCGAGTCGCGCACGGCGGACGTCACGTCGGTCGACGAGGCGGTCGAGGCGGCCGCGACCGGCTGGGGACGCATCCCCTGGGCGGCTCTCGGGGACGCGGGCGAGGCGAAGCTGGCCGAGCAGGGCGTGACCGTACGCTGCCTGGTCGCCGAGGACGGAACGGTGCCCGAGTCCGAGGACGCGCCCGGCACCGTCGCGCTCGTCGCGCGCGCCTACTGAGCTTCCGAGGTCAGCGGCGTGTTTCCGGGGTGGTACGTAGATCGACTACGCGCAGTTGCGTACAGGGCGCTACGTACCACCTTGGTGTGAGCTGTGAGAGTTATCCACAGTTCGACGCACCTGCCCTCGTCGGGGCGCATCAATCGCAACTGACGGGTACGGGCAAATTAATTGGGATGCCCCGTAATGGAACCCGGCGGCGATTCTGATCGTTGTACACGACGTGAGCACGACACCAACTGTTCTCGCCGCAGAGCTGGCGCAGGCGTGGGCCGACATTCAGCGGTACCACCCCGAGCTGCCGGATCTCGCCGCGCCAGAGTCCCTGATCGGAGAGTCCTCGTCCGCCTGCGGCGCCGAGCTCTCCTTCGAACGGCTGCTTCACGAAGCGGTCCACGGCATCGCCGCCGCGCGAGGAGTGCGTGACACCTCGCGTGCCGGCCGGTACCACAACCGCCGTTTCCTCGCGATCGCGGAGGAGATGGGCCTCGACCACCCGGACGAGCCGCACGCGAGCAGCGGCTTCTCGCTGGTCGAGCTCAGTCCCGAGGCGAAGCGGCGCTACCGGCCCACCATGGAGCGGTTGCAGCGCGCCCTGAAGGCGCACACCGTGGCGACCGCCGCGGACACCAAGCGAAGTTTCCGCGGGCCGGCCGCGCGGCACGGCTCCTCCGGCGGTGGCGTGCGCGTCAAGGCCGTCTGCGACTGCGGGCGCAACGTACGCGTGGTGCCTTCGGTCCTGGCCCAGGCGCCGATCGTCTGCGGCGGCTGCGGCAAGCCGTTCAGGATCCCGGAGCAGGAGATCGTGGCGGCCGCGAGCTGACATCGGCCGCGACCGCCGGGCCCCGGCCGCGGGGCCCGTGGCCGCGGGCCCCGCGGCGCGGCCTGCTCCGTACGTGTGGCACAATGGCTGGCTGTACTCGACAGTCGCACAGGACCCCTCTCTCCTCCGGCTGACGCGTCCATCGGGCAGATCGGGTACCACAACCCCACGTGGCATCCCGCTGTGGCCCACCACGTCAAGACCAGGAGACACCACTCCCGTGGCAGTCAAGATCAAGCTGAAGCGTCTGGGCAAGATCCGTGCGCCTCACTACCGCATCATCGTCGCCGACTCCCGTACCCGCCGTGACGGCCGGGCCATCGAGGAGATCGGCCTGTACCACCCGATCGAGAACCCCTCGCGCATCCAGGTGAACTCGGAGCGCGCGCGGTACTGGCTCTCCGTGGGCGCCCAGCCCACCGAGCCGGTCATGGCCATCCTCAAGCTGACCGGCGACTGGCAGGCGCACAAGGGCCTCCCCGCCCCCGAGCCGCTGAAGCAGCCGGAGCCGAAGGCCGACCGCAGTGGCCTGTTCGAGGCCGCCGCCAAGGCTGCCGGTGACGAGCCCAAGGGCGAGGCGATCACCCAGAAGTCGAAGAAGGCCGAGAAGAAGGCCGACGACGCCGAGTCCTCGGCCGCCGCCGAGTCGACCGAGGCCTGAGCATGCTCGAGGAGGCTCTCGAGCACCTCGTGAAGGGCATCGTCGACAATCCGGACGACGTGCGCGTCGCGTCACGCAACCTGCGCCGCGGGCGCGTGCTCGAGGTGCGGGTGCACCCCGACGACCTCGGCAAGGTGATCGGCCGCAACGGCCGCACCGCGCGTGCGCTGCGCACGGTCGTGGGCGCCATCGGCGGCCGCGGCATCCGCGTCGACCTCGTCGACGTGGACCAGGTGCGCTGACGCAGTGGAACACCGGCACGGACCGGGGAGGCAGAGTCCTCCCCGGTCCGTGCCGTTTCATCAGGAGAGGCACACGCAGTGCAGTTGGTAGTTGCCCGGATCGGCCGCGCGCACGGCGTACGCGGTGAGGTCACCGTCGAGGTGCGGACGGACGAGCCGGAGCTCAGGCTCGGCCCCGGCGCCGTCCTCGCCACGGACCCCGTCACCGCAGGACCGCTGACCATCGCGACCGGGCGGGTGCACAGCGGCAGGCTGATGCTGCGCTTCGAGGGCGTCGCGGACCGCGGCGGCGCCGAGGCGCTGCGCAACGTCCTGCTGATCGCCGAGGTCGATCCCGAGGAACTGCCCGACGACCCGGACGAGTACTACGACCATCAGCTGATGGACCTGGACGTCGTCCTCGCCGACGGCACGGAGATCGGCCGCATCACGGAGATCTCCCACCTGCCCTCGCAGGACCTGTTCATCGTGGAGCGGCCCGACGGCAGCGAGGTCATGATCCCGTTCGTCGGCGAGATCGTCACCAAGATCGACCTGGAGGAGCAGCGGGCCGTCGTCGAACCGCCCGCAGGACTGCTCGACCCCGCTGAGGCCGAGACGGCCGCGGCCGGCGACGAGGCGCACGGCGAGCGCACCGCCGCGCCGGAACCGGACCGCGAGGACGGCGCCCGATGAGGCTCGACGTCGTCACGATCTTCCCCGAGTACCTCGAACCGCTGCACGTCTCGCTCGTCGGCAAGGCCCGCGCGAGCGGCCTGCTCTCCGTGGGGGTGCACGACCTGCGCCGGTGGGCGTACGACCGCCACAACACCGTCGACGACACCCCGTACGGCGGCGGACCCGGCATGGTGATGAAGACGGGGCCGTGGGGCGAGGCGCTCGACGACGTCCTGGCGCGCGGCTACGAGGAGGGCGCCCACGACCCCGTACTCGTGGTGCCGACGCCCAGCGGCCGGCCGTTCACCCAGGAACTCGCGGTCGAGCTGTCGGAACGTCGGTGGCTGATCTTCACGCCCGCCCGCTACGAGGGCATCGACGGGCGCGTCGCCGCCGAGTACGCGACACGGATGCCGGTCCACGAGGTGTCCATCGGCGACTACGTCCTGGCCGGTGGCGAGGCGGCGGTCCTCGTGATCACGGAGGCGGTCGCCAGGCTGCTGCCCGGCGTCCTCGGCAACGCTCAGTCGCACCGCGACGACTCCTTCGCCCCCGGCGCCATGGCCGACCTGCTGGAGGGGCCCGTCTTCACCAAGCCGCCGGAATGGCGCGGCAGAGGCGTGCCCGACGTGCTGCTGAGCGGCCACCACGGCAAGGTCTCCCGGTGGCGCAGGGACGAGGCGCTGCACAGGACCGCCCGCAACCGGCCCGATCTGATCGAGCGCTGCGACGCCACCGCCTTCGACAAGAAGGATCGGGAGACGCTCTCCATCCTGGGCTGGGCCCCCGAGCCCGGTGGGCGATTTTGGCGCAGGCCACCGGCCGTGGAACAATAGGCCGCTGCCGTACGTCCGGCGCGCGCCCCTGCCACAGGGGGAACGACGCCCGCCCGACGCGATCGGCGCACTCACACGATCCGTACCACGACATTCCGCTGATGACCTGTGGCATCGGCGAGGAAGCAGAACTCCATGTCCAGCCTGCTCGACAGCGTCGACTCCGCTTCGCTGCGGACCGACCTCCCCGCCTTCCGGCCGGGTGACACGGTCAACGTCCACGTCCGTGTCATCGAGGGCAACCGCTCCCGCATCCAGCAGTTCAAGGGCGTCGTCATCCGTCGCCAGGGCTCGGGTGTCCGCGAGACCTTCACCGTACGCAAGGTGTCCTTCTCGGTCGGCGTCGAGCGCACCTTCCCCGTGCACAGCCCGATCTTCGAGAAGATCGAGCTGGTCAGCCGCGGCGACGTCCGCCGCGCCAAGCTCTACTACCTGCGTGAGCTGCGCGGCAAGGCCGCGAAGATCAAGGAGAAGCGGGACAACTGACGTCGGGGTCCACAGCAGGGCCCGATAAACTCAGGGCCCGATGGACAGCGACGCGTACGACACCGAGCGCGGCCCTTCTTCCTCCCCCCGCACGGGGGACGCGGAAGAGGGGCCGCGCTCGGTGCGTTCCGCGGCCGAGCGGATCCTCACCTGGCGCGGCGTCCTCTGGACGGGAGCGGCCTGCGTCGTGGTCGTCCTGCTGCTCAGCCACTTCGTGATGCAGCCGTTCCTCATTCCGAGCGGCTCGATGGAGCCGACGCTCAAGATCGGCGACCGTCTCCTCGTCGACAAGTTGGCATACCGCTTCGGCGACGAACCGCGCCGGGGCGACGTCGTGGTGTTCGACGGCACCGGGTCGTTCGTGCAGGAGCCCCCGAGCACGAATCCCGTCACCGGGCTGCTGCACGGCGTGGCCGCGGCCCTCGGTCTCGCCGCGCCGCCGGACACGGACTACGTCAAACGCGTCGTGGGCGTGGGAGGCGACCACGTGGTCTGCTGCGGCAAGAAGGGCAGGATCGAGGTGAACGGGCGGCCCGTGACGGAGCGGTACGTGTATCCGGGCAACAAGCCATCGAGCGTCCCGTTCGACATCGTGGTGCCCGACGGCACGCTGTTCGTCCTCGGCGACCACCGGGCAGACTCGCGCGACTCACGCGGCCACCTCGGTGACCCCGGCGGCGGCATGGTCCCCGTGGACAAGGTCATCGGCAAGGCGCGGTGGATCGGCTGGCCGATCCGCGACTGGTCCGCCGTACGCGGCGCGGAAGGCGCCTTCGCGGGCGTGCCGGCAGCCGGCGGCCCGCATGGGTAGACGCGGCAGGCCGCCTGGCCACGGCGGCGCGGGAGCGGCGGGGGACGGCACGTACGCGCTCCGCGGCCGCGCCGACCGGCGCCGGCTCGCGCGCAGGGTGAAACGGCGCAGGCGCCGGTCCGCGGTGACGGAGATACCCCTGCTGATCCTCGTGGCGCTGGTGATCGCGCTCCTCCTGAAGACGTTCCTCGTCCAGGCGTTCGTGATCCCGTCGGGCTCGATGGAGAACACGATCCGCATCGGCGACCGGGTGCTCGTCGACAAGCTCACCCCCTGGTTCGGGGCCGAGCCGTCCCGCGGCGACGTCGTCGTCTTCAAGGACCCGAACGACTGGCTGGCGGGGGAGAAGCAGGCGCCCGACACCTCGCCACCCGTGGTCAAGCAGATCAAGGAGGCGCTGACCTTCATCGGCCTGCTGCCGTCCGCGGACGACCGGGATCTGATCAAGCGGGTCGTCGGTGTCGGCGGTGACACCGTCAAATGTTGCAACAAGGACGGCAAAGTCACCGTCAACGGAAAGCCGCTCGACGAACCGTATCTTTACCCGGGCAACGCTCCCTCGACGATGCCGTTCGAGGTGAAAGTGCCCAAGGGGCGGCTCTTTTTCCTCGGTGACCACCGGGCCGTTTCCGCCGACTCCCGATTCCATCTCCACGAGGAATTCCGCGGAACGGTGCCGCTCTCCGACGTCGTCGGCCGTGCCGTCGTGATCGCGTGGCCCGTGGGGCACTGGCGGAAACTCGACGAACCGGCGACGTTCCGAGGGGTTCCCGGCCCCGGCGGCACTCACGCTCTCGCCACAGGCGAGTCCCCTACTGTGGCTTACCGGGACCGCAACGGATTGCCCGCGCCCCCGGGTCCTGCGGAACTTCCGCTCGTTATGGGAGTGGTGGCGCTGTCCCGACCGTGGGACAGGCGCCCGCACGGAGTGGACTCGCGCCCAGTGGGCCCATACACGGTGAATTCGGATCCGACGGATTCGCACGAGGTGAAGGAGTGGATGTGGGGGATGTGGCGTTCGGCGCACGGTCCGGGCACGAGGGTCCCGAGGAGGGCCGCGAGCAGATCGCCGCGTCGTCCGAAGCCGTGACCGACGAAGTGCCAGGTGAAGTGATGGACGACGGTGAGAAGCACAGTCACGGGGGCCGCAGGGCGAAAAGCCGGCAGCCCAAGCAGCAGCGCTCCTTCTGGAAGGAGCTGCCGCTGCTGGTCATCATCGCTCTCGCACTCGCCCTGGTGATCAAGACGTTCCTCGTCCAGGCGTTCTCGATCCCTTCGCAGTCGATGCAGGACACCCTGCAGGTCGGCGACCGTGTGCTGGTGGACAAGCTCACGCCGTGGTTCGGCGCGGAGCCCCAGCGCGGCGAGGTCGTCGTCTTCCACGACCCGGGCGGCTGGCTCGAAGGCGAGCCGACCCCGCAGCAGAACGTGCTGCAGAAGGGCCTGAGCTTCATCGGACTCATGCCGTCGGCCGAGGAGAAGGACCTGATCAAGCGCGTCATCGCCGTGGGCGGTGACACCGTGTCGTGCAAGAAGGGCGGCAAGGTCATGGTCAACGGCCACGCGCTGAACGAGAAGAACTACATCTACCCCGGCAACACACCCTGCGACGACATGCCGTTCGGGCCGATCAAGATCCCGAAGGGCCGTATCTGGGTCATGGGCGACCACCGCCAGGACTCCAGCGACTCCCGCTACCACCAGAACCTCCCCGGAAACGGCACCGTCTCCACAAACGAGGTCGTCGGGCGCGCGTTCTCGGTGGCCTGGCCGGTCAACCGCTGGGACTTCCTCGGTGTCCCCAGCACCTTCGACCAGCAGGGACTCGCCGCGGCTGCCACCTCGGGCGCGCCTGCCGCCGCCGGTCTCGCGGGGGCCGTACCGCTCGTGCTGTGGCGCAGGAGGCGCCGCACCCGCTCCCGTACCGCCGGGTAGGGTGCTCCCGATCCCCGAGGGCCGGGGATCATCCCCGATCGGAGGCGTGCCCGGATGAGCCGCGCAGGACGGACGAAGGACGGCCGTGGCCGCCTCGGCAGCAGGCTGTCGGGACTGCTCGTGGCCGTCGGATGTGTGCTCTTCCTCGGCGGGTTCGTGTGGGGCGCCATCGAGTACCAGCCCTACACGGTGCCGACCGGGTCCATGACCCCGACGGTCCACGCCGGCGACAAGGTGCTCGCCCAGCGCATATCCGGCACCGACGTGCACCGCGGCGACGTGGTGGTCTTCAAGGACCCCGAGTGGGGCGACCTGCCGATGGTCAAGCGCGTCGTGGCCGTCGGCGGGGACACCGTCGCCTGCTGCGACAAGCAGGGCAGGCTGAGTGTCGACGGGAAGCCGCTGGCCGAGCCCTACATCGACAAGGCCCCCGGCGGACGCGCCTCCACCGGCGACTTCTCCGCCAAGGTCCCCTCCGGGGAGCTCTTCATGCTGGGTGACGAGCGCACCACGTCGCTCGACTCCCGCGTCCACCTCCAGGACAAGCAGAAGGGCGCGGTCCCGCGCTCCGAGGTACGGGCCAGGGTCGACGCGGTCGCCTGGCCGCCCGCGAGCATGATCGCCCGCCCGCACGCCTTCGCGGCCCTGCCGGGCGGCGTGTCGAGCCCGGGGCCGCTGCGGCTGATGCTCGTGGCGGTGGTCGCCGGTGCGGTGCTGATCTTCGTGGGCGCCGCGCTCGGCCCGCTGCTGGCCCGCCGTGAGAGGCCGCGGCAGGCGAGGGCGCACACGGGAGAGACCGCCGGTGCCCGCTGACCTGCGCCGGGTGGCCCGGGTGGTGCTGCTCGACCCCGATGACCGCGTCCTGCTGATGCACGGGCACGAACCGGACGACCCCGCGGTCACCTGGTGGTTCACGCCGGGCGGCGGTCTCGAGGGCGCCGAGAGCCGCGAGGAGGCCGCGCGCCGCGAACTCGCGGAGGAGACGGGGATCACACGGGTGGAACTTGGGCCGGTGCTGTGGCGCCGGATCTGCTCGTTCCCCTTCGACGGGCGGCGCTGGGACCAGGACGAGTGGTACTTCCTCGGCCGTACCGAGCAGACCGCGGCCGTGCCGGCCGGCCTCACCGAGCTGGAGCTGCGCAGCGTCGGAGGGCTGCGCTGGTGGACCTGCGCGGAGCTGGAGGCGACGCGTGAGACGGTGTATCCGACCAGGCTCGCCGGGCTGCTGCGCAGGCTGCTCGACGAGGGTCCCCCGGGTACTCCGGTGACGCTCGACACGGAAATCGCCTAGCGGTCCTCCCTGCCGGAGCACAATGGGGGGACGAACGGCTGAAGGGGATGCCATGAGCGCCGAGGACCTCGAGAAGTACGAGACCGAGATGGAGCTGAAGCTCTACCGGGAGTACCGAGACGTCGTCGGCCTGTTCAAATACGTGATCGAGACCGAGCGTCGTTTCTACCTCACCAACGACTACGAGATGCAGGTGCACTCCGTCCAGGGTGAGGTCTTCTTCGAAGTCACGATGGCGGACGCCTGGGTCTGGGACATGTACAGGCCGGCCAGGTTCGTCAAGCAGGTACGCGTCCTGACGTTCAAAGACGTGAACATCGAGGAGCTCAACAAGAACGACGACCTGGAGCTCCCCAGCGGCTGATCCACCCGGTCGGGTGAGCGGGTTTTCCACAATTCCGGAGTTGTCCACCGATCGCCGACCAAGATCCACATCGGCCTCCGCCATGCGTCACAGTCGGTGACGGAGGTGGTGCCGAGATGAACGCGACGGGGGCACTGGGGCGGTACGGAGAGGATCTCGCGGCGCGACGGCTCGCCGCGGCGGGCATGACCGTGCTCGCGCGGAACTGGCGGTGCGGCAGGACCGGCGAGATCGACATCGTGGCGGTGGACGCGGACGTGCTGGTGGTCTGCGAGGTCAAGACCCGCAGGGCCGGCGGATTCCAGCACCCGATGGAGGCGATCACACCGGCCAAGGCGGACCGGCTGAGACGGCTCGCGGGCTGCTGGGTCGAGCGGTGCGGCACCGAGCGGTGCGAGAGCCCGCCCGCGGGCGGCGTGCGCATCGATCTCGTCGGTGTGGTGCTGCCCGCCAGGGGCGCACCGGTCGTCGAGCACGTGCGGGGGGTGGCCTGAATGGGGTTCGCGCGCGCGTGTTCGGTGGCGCTGGTGGGCGTCGAGGGCGTGGTGGTGGAGGTCCAGGCCGATCTCGAGCCGGGAGTGGCCGCCTTCACGCTGGTCGGGCTGCCCGACAAGAGCCTGGTGGAGAGCAAGGACCGGGTAAGGGCCGCGGTGGTCAACGCCGGCGCGGAATGGCCGCAGAAGAAGCTCACGGTCGGCCTCAGCCCGGCCTTCGTGCCCAAGAGCGGCAGCGGTTTCGACCTGGCTGTCGCGGTGGCGGTGCTCGGCGCGGCGGAGCGCGTCGACCCCAGGTCGATCGCCGACCTGGTGCTCATCGGAGAGCTGGGACTCGACGGCCGGGTCAGGCCCGTGCGCGGCGTGCTGCCCGCGGTACTCGCGGCGGCCGAGGCCGGCTACCGGCAGGTGGTCGTCCCCGAGCAGACCGCGGGTGAGGCGTCCCTCGTGCCGGGCGTGTCCGTGCTGGGCGTGCGCAGCCTCGCCCAGCTGATCGCGGTGCTCGCCGACGAGCCGGTGCCCGACGAGCCGCGCGAGGACCTGCGTGGGCGCCCCGACCCGATGCTCGCCGGGCTCACGATGCCAGGGGCCGGGGTGGGCACGGGCATCGCGACGGGCGCCGCCGGGGGGCCGGACCTCGCCGAGGTGGCCGGCCAGGACACGGCGCGCAGCGCCCTCGAGGTGGCCGCGGCGGGCGGGCACCACCTGCTGCTCTCGGGGCCGCCTGGCGCGGGCAAGACCATGCTGGCCGAGCGGCTGTCCGGCATCCTGCCGCCGCTGACAGGGCAGGAGTCCCTCGAAGTCACGGCCGTGCACTCGGTCGCGGGCGTCCTGCCGCCCGGGGAGCCGCTGGTGCGCGCCGCGCCCTACTGCGCCCCGCACCACTCGGCGACGATGCAGTCGCTCATCGGCGGGGGCAACGGCCTGCCCCGGCCGGGCGCCGTGTCCCTCGCCCATCGAGGAGTGCTGTTTCTGGATAGAGCGTGCAAAACAGGTGGCATGCGATACCGGTGGGCCTCGGTGATCAACGCACGTCAGAGGGCCCGCCCCAGTTCATCCGGGGCGGGCCCTCTGGTCTGTTCTGCGGTCAGGTGGAGCGCGGCGCCTGCTCGTCGCCATCGTCGGTGCGTCGCGGCATCAGCGGGTGCGGCGGCGGCATGGGGTGAGGCCGCCGGCGGATGAGCTCGACCCCGTGCTGCTCGCAGTACGCGCCGTACTCGTCCTCGATGGGGAAGTCGTGCCCGCCCTTGTAGCACTGCGTCATGGCGCCTCCCCGTTCGTCCAGGTGAGCTCAGCCCAAACGATCTTTCCGAACGGTCGGTCGTCGATTCCCCACTGGGCGAGCGTGTCGACGATGAACAGACCGCGCCCCCGCTGCCGATCCGGGGACTCTGCCCGCATGGCCGGGCGCCGGCGCCGCGGGTCGTGCACCTCGACGCGGACGCGCTGCGGTGTGGCGTCAACGATGAGCGCGAGCGAATCACCCGGTTCAGTGCCGTACCGGATCGCGTTCGTCACCAGCTCGGACACGACGAGCTGTACGTCGCTGACGGAGTCGGCGGGGGCGCCGGGCGCCCGGTTCTCGACCACCTCGCGCGCGAACACGCGCGCGGCCCGCGCGGACTCCGGGTCAGCTGCGAACAGGGCAGTTGGGGGCGGGCCGTCGGGTGGTGGGCAGCAGGGCGGATCGGTCGTCGTCGGTTGATCCTGCATGGCCACCATGCGAAGTCCCCTCAGGCTTGGGTGATGCCCGACACGAATTTCGTCACGCCAGTAACGTCACGGGCACGTTTCGTAGGCAAGAGTGCTCCCCTGCGCTTGCATGCACAACCTGTTCGCAAGTACTGATGAGAATTCGCATATGCCCACGAGGAAGGTTCGTGAAGTGAGGGGATCGCAGGTGACACGGCATGAGGACACACGGCAGACTGTCGAGCAAGACGCGGAAGTGAAGGAGGGGGCCGTGAGCACGCCTACCGTGCGCCGGCGCAGGCTCGGCGCGAAGTTGCGCGCCCTGCGCGATGACCTCTCGCTCACCCTTGAAGACGTAGCCGAGAAGTCCGGCAAGATCACCGTTGCCAAGCTGTCGCGGTTGGAGATCGCCAAGACTGCGGCCAAATCGGCAGACGTTGAGGCCCTGCTCGACCTGTACGGCGTCGAGGACGGAGAGCTACGGGCCGCCCTGCTCGCCCTCACCCGGGAGGGCAGCCAACGCGGGTGGTGGCAGTCTTACCGCGGCGTCCTGTCGCCCGTGTACGAGGACTTGATCAGCCTCGAATCGGAAGCAACCACGGTGCGCACGTGGCAGATGGGCGTAATTCCGGGCCTGCTGCAAACAGGCGAGTACGCGCGCGAGTTCATGACCTCGATCGGCATGTCGGCCGCAGTCGAGGAGAAGGTCGACGCTTTGGTCGAGGTACGCCTCGCGCGGCAGGCCGTGTTGACGCGTGAGCAGCCGCTCGGCCTGTGGGCGATCGTCGGCGAGCAGGCGCTACGCACGCGGTGCAACGGTGAAGGCGTGATGCGCGACCAGCTCGCGCGGCTGCTCGCCTTGAGTAAGCGGCCCAACGTGACCATTCAGGTGTTGCCCGCTGATGCCCCGCCGCACGTGGGCCAGATGGGTTCATACTCGATTCTCGGGTTCGAGACGCACGCGGACCTCGACGTTGTGCACGTCGAGAGCCTGACCTCAGCCCTGTACGTCGAGGACCGGGAACAGGTCGGCGTCTACAGGGACGCGTTCGAGCGGTTGTGCGCAGCGGCGCTGCCGGTCGAGGCGTCCGCAGATTGCATCACAGAGATAAGGAAGAAATTCGCATGAACCACATCGAAGACGCGTCGACTCTCGCCGTTGCCTGGTGGAAGTCTTCGGCGTCTGGCACCCAATCCGACTGTGTTGAGTTCGGGGTCGTCGACGATCAGTCGGTCGCGGTGCGGGACAGCAAGAACCCGACGGGGCCGGCGCTTCTGCTGACGCGCGAGCAGGCCGTCGGCTTCGTGTCCGCGGCTCGCGAGGGCCGATTCGTCGCGTAGCGCAGGAGCAAGCAACAGCGGCCCGCCCCGCGGCATTCGGGGCGGGCCGCTGCGTGTTCGCGTGCTGGCTTGAGCCTACGGCCGCGGGACGACGGAACGCCCCCGCCCGGCCCGTAGGCCGAACGGGGGCGAGGCGCGGTCACTGGGCAGTTCCCTGCCACACGGCGACGATAAGGGCGGCGATGGCGACGATGGCCGACACGGTTCCGAGCGGCCACCGGCGCGCCTCAAGGGCCGCTAGGCGGCTAGCGTCGCGCTTCTGCCGCTCGGTGTCGCCCCGCTCCACGGTGTCAAGGCGCGCTTCGAGGGCGTCGAGCTGGTCGCCGTGGGCCGACAGGCTGCGCTCGGTCTGGTCATGTCGCTGCGTGACCAGGTTCAACGACCCGTTGACGGTGGCGAACCCTTCGGCCATGGTGCCGCGCAGCTCGGCGAGGGCGACCGCGATAGCGGCCGTGTCGGTCGGCTCGGTCATCGCAGCGCGTCGCCCTCCGTGGTCTGGGCGAGCGCGGCTGGCGCGGTGTCCGTGAGGCCGATTCCGAGCCGTGCGAGCACGCGCTCGACGACGGGCGAGGCCATGACGCGGGCGACGACGCCCGCGACCGCGGCGGCCGATCCGGCGGCGGCGATCAGCCACGGCGCGGCGACCGCGAGCTCGCTGTCGGCGAGGACGGCGGCGAGGGCGGGCAGGACCGCAGCGACGGCGAGCAGGGTCTGTATCGCGGTGCGTATGGCCCGCTTGGTCTTGTCACTCATGAGGTAGGGGTCTCCCATCGTGGAGGGTGGCAGGGGCCCGCCCCGCGGCGCGGTGGCCGACGGGGCGGGCAGGTGCGGCGCGGGCTACGCCTTGACGGTGAAGCCGTGCGCCTTGCCGAGCTTGGCGAGGGACGCCTTGCCGGGGATGCCGTCAGCGTCGGCGCCGTGGTAGCCGAGGTGGCGCTGCCACGCGGCGTACGCGGTGACCGTGGTGGTGCCGAACGATCCGTCGCTCGCGTACGTGGCGGAGAGCAGGCCCTCGGCCTTGAGCGCGGCCTCGACGACTCGCACGTCTGCGGCGTGCGTCTGGTGACCCTGCGCGGCGCCCGGGTCCTTGCGGGCGGCGGCGATCACGTTGGACAGGTCGACGACGTGTCCGGTTTTGCCGGGCAGGGTGCCGAGCAGCTTGCGGAGGCTGGTCTCCCCGGGGATGCCGTCGGCGTCCGCGCCGTGGTAGCCGAGCGAGCGCTGATAGTCCGCATAGTTCTCGGTGTCCGCATCGGTCCACGTCGGGCCGGGCCCCACGCTGTAGTGCTTCCCGAAGCCCTTCGCGACGAGCGCCTTACCGACGCGGGTCACCTGGTCGCCGTGCGCGCCGTACCCGTACGCGAGGCCGCCGATGGTCACCTCGTACCGGGCCACGCCCGATGAGGAACCGCCCCCGGCCGACGAGCCAGAGCCGCCGGCGCGCTTCACGATCTCGCCGAGCTGCGCCACGATCCGGGACCCCGGGCACGACGTGTGCCCGCCCCACGCGGCCCCGCCCATCGCGTGGTACCCGAGACCCTTGCCGGACGGGCTTGACGCGACCTGGAGCGGCACGCCGTACGTCTTGTGGGCCCAGCGCAGGACATCGGCGCAGCGGTCGAGCTGGGCGTCGGTGAGGGCGTCGCCGCCCTTGCCCTCGTTCTCGACGCTGAGCCAGTCGCGGTTGCCCGCGGCCTGCGCCCACGCGCGGTCGGAGGTGTCGACCCACTGCCGCAGCTCGCCGCCCTTGCCGGTCCCGAAGTGGCTGGACGCCTGCGCGTCCGAGTTGTTGAACCAGCTCTCGGTACCGGCCAGGGTGCCATCCATGATGTGGATGACGACGCCTCGTACGGACTGCTGGCCGCCGTTCGTGTAGTTCTTGACGGGGCGCCACGTGGCGCCGGGCATACGTGCCATGGGGAAGTACTCCTGACATGAGAAACGCCCGCGGCGCGATACCGGCGGGCGTGCGTGGTGAGGGTCGGCGCGGTTACGCGAGGCCCTGCCAGAACTTGTTGGGCGACGTGGTGTTCTCGTCCTTGCCGAACGACGACAGATTGAGCGAGGACGGTAGGCCAGTGGCGGACAGGTCCACGCCGAATCGGATCGTGTTGTTCAGGCCGTAGAACGTCGGAATGAAGTTGCCGTTCGACTCCGAAACGAGCATGCCGGGACCGTTGCCGCTGGTGTACGTCATCCAAAACGCGAGGTAGTAGATCCCCGGGGCCAGAGTGACACTCGACGTGAGCGGGATGGCGTACGTGTGCCCGCCTACGCCGTGCTCCTGGGGAACCTTGCCCGAGACGGACAGGTCGCCGGTCGTGCGTAGGCGCGCGCCGGACGAGTCGAAAATGCCCGCGTCGCCAGCCGTGATGCCCGCGTTGTAGCCGAACAGGTGCCACACGATGGATGACACGGTCTCGGTGTTGTGCAGCTGCACGGCCGTCACGCGCAACGATCCGCTACTCGGGTACTTCACCTCCGACTGACCGAGTCCGGGGTCGAACGCCCACGCCTTGAGTGCGAGGTCGGCCGGCCTGAACTCGTTCGACGGTGGCGGCAGCTGCGCAGCGGGGACGATGCCCGCGCTGTCGAGGGTGGCCACGCCGCCCGCAGCGCCACGCGTCGATACCGCGACGTACGAGCCGGACAGGTCCGGCAGGTTCGCGGTGGGCACGTTCCCGAACTCGTTCAGCGGCGCGACCCCGTTGTCGGCGCCTTTCTCCGCGGCCGGGATCGCCTGCACGTCGGCCGCGTCGAGGACGACCGCGCCCGTCTGCTCGTTGACGGACTCGACGGCGCCGAGGGTGGGCAGCTGCGCGGCCGGTACCTTCCCGTCGTCGCCGAGCTGCGCCACGCCGCCCGCGGCGCCCGGCGCGGTATCCGGCACGGCGTGTACGTCGACCGCGCCGAGTTCCACCTCGGCGACGGCCTGCCCGTTGACGGACTGCACGACGCCCGGCGGACCCTGCGGGCCCGTGTCACCCTGCGGCCCCTGTACGCCCTGCGGGCCCTGCTCGCCCGTGAGGCCCTGCTCGCCCTGCGGGCCGACCAGGGAGGCGAGCCATTGCTCGACGGTGCCGACGAACCCCTGCGCGACCGCGACCTCGTACGCGGAGTCGCCGCGTACGGCCACGTAGTTGGGCGTCGTCGGGTCGGTCGGCGCGAGGTCGGCGATATCGACCGCGGGCGACTCGGCGGGCAGGAGGATCTGATAGGTGCGGTTCTGCGCCACGCTGGCGAACTGCTCGGCGACCGCATACGACCAGCCGCCCGGGTTCATGCCGGGCGCGTCGGTCGCGGGCAAGGTGACCTTGAACGCGCCCTGTTCGTCGAGCGAGGCGGTGACGGGCCCGCCGAGGATCACGTCGTCGTCGGCGAACGTGAGCAGCGCGGGCGCCCTGAACACGACCTGCCCGGACAGGGGCCGGCCGTCGGGGAACAGGTAGCGGCCGGTGACGGTCACGGTGGGGATGCCCTCGGGCAGCATTACGCTCCCTTCTCGGTGGTCGATGCGGCGGAGAACGGCGCGTCGGGTGTCTCGTCGGCCGTCAGCGTGTTGCGCGTGTACGCGGAGAAGACGCGCGTTTCGCAGTTCTGCCCGCTCGTCTTGTTGCGGTGCTCGATTTGTACGTTGACGAAGTCCAGAAACGGCACGCCATCGAGGGGGTGCACGATGTTGCGGTCGGTCCACCCGTTCGCCGCGCAATCCCACTCGTCGAGGGTGGTCTCGTCATCGCCGTGCGTGAGCACGACCCGCGCTTGCGCGCCACCCGTGTTGGCATACGTACTGGTGTGCAGATACAGGACCGCGTTGTGCACTGGGGAGATGCCGACCCATGCGAAGTCGTACGCGGTGCCGGTGTACCCGCCCTGCCGTGCGGTGGGGTGCAGCTGTATCGGCATCCATGGGCGGCCGAGGTAGCCGTCCGCATAGGCATCGTCCATGAGGATCGGTCCGTTGGGATACCCACCGCGCGGATAGACGCGGATCATCTGGCGGAGGTCGGTGCTGTTGCCGCCGATCTGCAACGCGATGCCGGTACCGTCCTCGCGGGCCGACGCGATGCCGTAGCGCCCGTTTGCGAACTGGCCGACGCCGAGAATCTGCGCGCCGTTGGGGGCCCGTACGTCGAGGCTGCCGCCCTCGCCGATGGTCACTTTGCCGTGCAGGATCTGGTCGAGGGCGGGCCGGATCTGTGAGCGGCCGCGCAGCTCCCGTATCTCGCGCTCAAGGGAGGCGATCCGGTCGAGTACGTCCTGTGGCACGTACGGCACTACGGAACCTCCAAGTAGAGCTTCGCGGTTTCGGGTCGGCCGCGTTCCGGTGGGGAGATGGACAGGCCGACGACGCGGTATCGGGCGTCGAGGGTGACGGGGTGCCACAGGTCGCGGATGCGGAGTCGCACCGTGGCGCCGAGCAGGGTGGGCGTAACGTTCCCGCCGAGCAGTACCTCGACTTCCGGTATCTGCACGGGGTCGCGGGCGGCGGTCCAGTCGGCGCGGGCGTGCGCGTCGAGGGTGGCCGGGTCCGTGACGGTGGTGTAGTCGCTGGTGCCGTCGAGGCGCGGCCACCCGGCGTCGAGGTTGGCGTCGTCGACCAGCTGCGTACTCATGAGCGGGTACGAGTCGGCGGCCTGGTTGGCGTTGACGGACGCGCCGCGGGACTGCCACGCGTTCGCCTTCTTCGTGGCGTCGGTCGGCCACGTGTAGGACAGGACCGGGCCCGGGTGGTCGAGCACGATCTCGGCCGCGCCGGCGCGGATGATCGGATGGCCTAGGCGCAACCGTTTGACGCGGCGGCCGTCGCCGTCGCGGTACGACGCGATGCGCCACTCGAACCCGTCCTCGTCGCCGGCGAGCTGGTCGAGGAGGTCGCCGATCGTGGGCAGGTCGTAGCGCAGGAACGTGCGGTCGCGGAGCACGCCTGACGTGTGCGTGTCGTACGTGATCCCCAGGTTCCCGCCGCGGCTGTTCTGCACGTAGTCGACGAGCTGCCGCACGATGTCGAACTGGTCGACCTGCTCGGCGACGGCCGTGTCTTCGAGCAGGCGCCGGTACAGGTAGCTTTCCCATCCGCCGCACTGCACCTGCGCGGTCAGGAACCCGCGGGCGTCGCTGGCGAGGCTGAGCGTCCACAGGATGCCGCCCCACCACACCTCGCGCCCCCGCTCGACCCACACGCCCGTACGGCCGGGCAGCAGCGCGCGGCGGGCCCGCGCGGCGAGCTCCGCGTTCGGGATCGGGACCGTGCCGCGCATGCTGCCCGTTTTGCCGATGTAGTCGTCGAGGGCGACGCCCTGCACGGGCAGGGCATCGAGCACGGTGTCGGACCGCAGGTCGACGAACACCATCCGATACGGCGCGGTAGCCACAGCCGCCCCCTACTGCACGAACGTCGCGGCGACGCGTACGTTCGTGTCCTTCTCAAGCGCGTTAGCCTTCTCGCCGCCGGCCCACGACCGTACGGTCAACTTGCCGTCGGTACCGATGGCGACGGCGCCGAATCCATAGCCGTTCGACGCGATGGCTTCGACCAGTACGACAGGGCGCCACCCGGTGGGCAAGGTGGCGATCAGGGTGTCGGCGATGTTCGGGTTGGTGGTCAGGGTCTCCCCAGAGCGCACCCAGTAACCGAGTATCTGCACGACGCGGCCGTGGCGGCGTGCGTCGAAACTGTTCAGGGTCCATCCGGTGGCGGTGTCTGCGCCGTCCGTGATCGTCTCGACAGGGAGCTCGGGGGCCCGGTACAGCTGCCACTCGTCGTCGGCGGTCGACCAGCGGTAGAGGAGGCCCTCTACGTCTGCGTACTGGCCGTCGTAGGCGCCCACGTCGGACAGCGCGCCGCGGGGCACGATGCCGCCAACGGCGGCCGTGTAGCGGCGACGGTCGGTGAGGGCGCTTGTCCAGTCGATGCCTCCCACGCCCGCGGACGCGCCCGCGGGCACGCGCACGTCCCACAAGGGCAGACAGGCGGGGTCGAGTGTCGGCGCGGTCGGTGTGTCGGTGGCGCTTCCGACGATGACCTCGACGGCCGCGAGGTTCTGTCCGGCGGTGTCGAACAAGGCGTCGTACACGTGCAGGCACACGGTGTCGATGCGGTCGAATTGGGCGTCGCCGTCGGCGAACGTGACCACCTCCGGCGCGTCGAGGCACACCGGGTACGCCCCCTGTGCCGCGGTGCCCTGCACCTGCGCGCGGCCGGTCGCGACCTGTAGAGACATGGCGCCGGCGCCGGTCGCGGCGAACGGGTCGCCGCCGGGGATGACGCCCGGGCGGGTGCCGAGCTCGCCGTCGGGCAGCATCGTGCCGACGGGCGCGAGGCGGGTGTCTTCCCTGGTCTGCCCGGGCGAGTCGGTGCCGCCGGGCAGCAGCCATGCAGAGCGCACGGTCATGGTGGGGAGTCTCCTTACCAGTAGGCCGAGCGGTAGCGCACGACGACGGATGCGCTCGGATCGCTGCTACCGGGAGCAGCGCGGAAGATCAGGGGCGTGCTGCCGGGTGGGAGTGTGAACGTCTGCTCGGGCACGCTGCGGCTGGTTGCGGTGAACAGGCGCGAGGCGGTGCCGTTGAGCGTGACGGTGCCGGCGCGCGTGTCGACCGTGAGTACGTCACCGCGGGCGAGCGGCACGTCGTATTCGAGAACGTCGCCCGTGGTCACGTTGGTCAGGGACGGGCGTGTCACGGGCCCGCGGAACTCGATCACGGGATGGGTGAGGGCGTCGCCCGTGGGTGTCGCGACGAGGTTGCCCGTGCTGCCGGGCGTGCCGAACGCGAGCGGCCAGGCGAGCGGCCAGGCGAGGCCCTGCTCGTCCGTCGGCAGGCCCGCCGTGGCGGTCCGTTCCGTGAGCTCATACCGGCGCGGGTCGGTCGCCTCCCACTGGACCGCGCCGCCCACGATGACGCCGACCCGGTACGCCTTGCCCACGGGGATCGCTCGCTTCACCGCGCGGGCGTACGCGAGCAGCGGCCCCCGCTCGTCGAGCCACGCGACGAACGGCAGCTCGTCGACCACCGGAACCGTGCCCGCGTTCAACGCGCCAACGACCGCGCCGATTGTCGCCCGCGGCGCCCGCACGATCAGCCCGTCAAGGCCGATCGTGCGGGACTGCGCGAGCAGCAGGCCCGGGAACGCGCCGTGCGCGCCCGCGCGCGGCACCGTGCCGGAGTCGAGCGCGGGCAGTTCCTCCCACCCCGTGATGGACTGCCACCGGTACGGGGTGCCCGGGCCGAGCAACAGCTCGCCGTACTGCACGTGCCCGGGCCTGGTCACCCGGTCGCCGATCGCCACGGCTCACCCCCTCGCCTTGGCCAGCCACGCGAGCTCGCGGGCGTTGTCTTCGGGTGATCCGTTCTCGGCGGCGTGCCAGTGCTCAATCTGCACGGTCGCGCCGCCCCCTCCGGCCATCGCGAACCCGGCTTGCCCGGGCATCGGGCCGAACGCGGGCACGGACGGTGTGCTGACCAGGTTCGACATGACCTTGTCGAGCTGGCCCTTGCCCGCGAGTACGCCCTTGACGACGCCGGCGGGAATCCAGCGGCCCACCTCGCGCGCCATAACTTTGGACGGTGAGCCGATACCGAGCGCCTTAGCGACCGGGCCGGGGATCATGTCGCGGGCGAAAGACATCACCTTTCCGCGCAGCCATCCGCCCATGGATTTGATGCCGTTAAGCAGGCCGCGCACAATGTCGGTGCCCTTGTTGTACAAAAGATTGTTCAGGCTTCCCAGGGCGGAAGTGATTCGCCCAGGGAGCCCGCGCACCCATGCGAGCAGGTCGCTAGCTTTCCGAATGGTGCCCGTTTTAATCTGGTCCCAGTGGGAGACGATCACCCCCACAATGGTCCACTTTTGGAAGAACCCGAGAATCTTGCCCGGCAGTCCTTCCACCCAATTGACGATGGAATTCCACACCGACTTGGTCTTGCTCCATATCTCATCCCAATGAGATATGACAATGCCAACAATGGTCCACTTCGTGAAAAAGTCCAGGATGAATTGCCCGATGGCCTTGATTTTCGACCATACCCAATTCCATACCTCGGTCGTTTTCGATGAGATCGTGTCCCAGTTGGCGACGATCAGCGCAACCAGCGCCACCACGGCGGCGATGATGAGCGGAATAGGGCCCATGGCGAGCAGCCACGCGGCGGCCATGCGCGCGCCCTGAATGAGGCTCTGCGCGCCCATGAGTACCCAAGTGGCCACCACGCGCGCGCCCTGCGCCACTGCGGCGGCGCCCTGCGCGACCCAACCGGCGATGATCGCGACGTTCGCGGCGATGGTCTCGGCCGCGCCTGTTGCTGCGGCCGTGCCTTGGGCGATCCAGCCGCCCACCACCTCGGCCGTGGTCGTCGCCGCGGTGGTCCCCAGCGTGATCAGGGTGGGCAGCATCACGGCCGTGATGATCCCGGCGACGACGGAAAACGCGGTGCCGTGCTCGCTGACGAACCCGGCGGCGCTCGCCATGGCTTGGCCAAAGTTGTCGAGCCAGCCGCCCGCGGTCACCAGCGCGGGCACGACCGCGCCACCGAGCACGGTCACAAGTCCCTGCTTGAGTGAGCGCGTGAATTCTGTGAGCTCCGTCGATGCGTTGTCGCGCATCGTGTCGCCCGCCTTCTTCGCGGCGCCGCCCACCTTGCCGAGAGACGATGCGGCCTTGTCGACGTTCAGTGAGAAGAGGGCCGCGCCCAAGTCCTCGCCGGGCCCGCCGAACAGCTGTTGCACCGCGCTCGCGCGTTTCGTCGAGGCGGGCATGGCTTCCAGCGCGGTAAGCACCTTGCCTAGAGCCTGCTTCGCACTGTCGCCCCCGGCGGCAACGTCCTTCGTGATCTGCTTTCCACTCAGGCCGATACTGTCGAAAACCTGCTCAACGGCCGTTCCGCCCTGCCCGGCAACGAGCGAGAACTCTTTCAGCGCGTCGGCGACCTGGTCGGAGTCGCGCGCGCCGCCCTGTAGGCCCTGCCGGATGAGGCCCATTGCGGCCTTACCGTCAAGGCCCAGGTTTTTGAAGGCGACCGGATACTCGTTGAACGTGTCGAGCAAATCCTCGGCTTTGTTCGCGCCGAGCTGTGAGCCCTTGACGAGAATGTCGAACGCGTCGTTCGCGTTCTTCGCCATGCCCGTTTTGATCATCTGGCCGACCGCGACGGACGTAGGGCCGACATCCTCGCCGAGGATCGCGGCCACCTGCGTCAGGCGCCCGCCGATGCCCTCGATCTCCTTGGACGTGGCGTCCGCGGGTACAAGTCCCTGCTGCCACAGGCCCTTAAGGGCGTCGTTGGCCTCCTCGACGCTGTCTGTGTAGCCCTTGGCGTACAGGTCGCCGGCGGCCTTGCCGAGCGCGGCGGCCTGGTCCGCGTTCACGCCGAGCTGCGCGGCGAGCAGGTCGTTACCGGCCTCCTGCTCCATGGCGCCCGTAACGCCCGCCATGAGCGCCGCGCCGACTCCGGCGCCGACGGCGGCCCACCCGAACTTTTCGAGCAGGTCCTGTATGACCTTGGGCGCCTCGGCGCCGCCCTGCGCTGCGCCGTCGCCGATGCCGTCGCCGATGGCCTGCCCGGCGCGCTGCCCGCTCTGCTCGGCGTCGCTGGCGATCGCGTCGCCGGTGGACCGCACCGCCGATTCCGTGCGGTTCAGGCCCGCGCGGGCCTCGCTGTCGTCAATGGCGACGGTCGCCATGAGCTCGCCGACGGTGAGGGACACGACGGTCACCTCCTGTCGGGTGGTTCAGCGCGGAGGTATGCCGGTAATCGCGGCGATCTCTGCGGGGTCGGTGACAGTGCGGGGGGTGCGCGCCCAGGCGCGCGCGAACCTGGCCTCGCTGTCGAGGCCGGAGACGAGCACGAGGAAACGGCGCGTCGACAGGGCCGCGAGGTCGGCCGCGGTCGTGCCGTAGGCGCGGGCGAGGTCGCCCTCGACCGCGGCCCAGTGGGTCAGGACCGCGCGCCAGAACGCGCGGTCGTCTTCTTCTTCGCCGGCTTCTTCGTCGCGCGGCGCGCCGCCCTGTTCGTCGGCGCCGGCGCTTTTCCCGCTTCCTGCTGCTCGTACAGCTCGGCGGCGCGCTGCATCGTCATGGCGCCCGGGCGGCGCACGTTCGCCGCGGAGTAGATCAGCACGACGCCGAGCTGCCGGTCGGTCATGCCGTGCTCGGCCCACGTGTCGAGGACATCGGCGCCGTACAGGATGGCGAGCATCCGGCGCACGTCGTCGGGGTCGCTGCTGTTCTGGACGCGCTCCATCTGGAGCGTGAACATCAGCGGCAGGGACTCCGGGAGCACGTACTCGACGCCGTACAGAGTGATGCGGGCGCGGTCCCGGGTGGTGGCCTCTTCCGCGAAGAACGCGTCAAAGTCCGCGGCGAGCTGCGCGCCGCCCGGGGTGTCCTCTTCGAGGTCGAGGTCGTCGTTCACGCCGCGGCCGCCTTCGTGGTGCCGGCCGTGGTGGTGCTGGCCGTCTTGGCGGTGGCCTGGAGCGTGGCGCCCTCGACGACATCGGCGGTCGAGGCGGCCCCGCACTTCGTGATGGTGGCCGACCAACTCGTCTTGTCGTTGTTGCCGCCGCCCTGCTCGCCCGGGGTGACCGTTGCGTCCCACACAACCCATTCCGTCTGCGAGTTGTGGCGCCACCTGACCGCGTTGTGCGAGTCGATACCGAGACGGTTCGACCAGTCCTGATCGATGTACGCCTGCCCGGCGTCCTGCGTCTTCGTGGTCTTGTCGATGCGGTACTGGCCCTCGATCGTGAGCGTCGCGCCGCGCTGCATCACGTCTTGGTTGTACTGGCCCTCGTCCTCGAAAGCCGTAATGTCTGCGGTCTCCTCGTTCTCGCCCGGGGCGTGCGTGAACGTCGTCACGCCCATGACGGGGAGCCACGTTTCGGTGTCGGCGCTCTGGTCCTGGACCTCGAAAATCCAGCCGCGGGCGTCAATCGGCCTGCTGGTGCTACTCATCGGCGTTTCCTTCCTGCGTGTCGTCGCCGGCGAGCTGTAGGTCGAGGTTCACGACGTGCTCGTGTCGGCCGTTGCTGTCGGGGCCCATCGGGGCCGGGGTGGCGCGGGCGGTCGCCAGGACCAGCCACGTGCCGTCGTCGAGGCGTACGCCCGCGAGGCCGTGCAAGGCGCGGTACAGGGCCGTACAGCGGCGACGAGAGACCCGCGGGTCCGGGCCGCCCCGTACGCGGATCTGTAGGCGCGGGGCGTCGGTGTCGTCGCGGGAGTCGGGGGCCGCTCCGTCGTACAGGCCGAGGGATACAGCCGCGTCGGGCGTCGAGGGCATGGCCTCGACGAACAGGTCGCCCGTGGTGCCGGTTGGGTCGTACGTGGCCATTCCCGCGGCGTGCAGCCATCGTGCGAGGCCGTCGAGAACGTCAGCCACGAAGCGCCCTCCGCACCTGCGCCGCGAGGATCTGCGCCGCGGAGTCGGCCTCGTCGGTCGCCGCGGATTCGAGGTACTTCGAGCGGCGCCCCGGGTCGTGCCTCGCGGTCAAGTCTTCGTGCTGGCGCACGGCGTACGGGGTCTCGTAGGACACGGCTGCCGTGAGCGACGCCTCGTCGACGGTGGCGACGCCTGATCGTTCGAGGGTGCCCTCTTCGATCGGTACGCGCTCGTTGGACACCTGTAGGACGTGCTCGGCGGCGAGGCGCAGGCCGCGTACCTCGGCGGCCCGTAGCGCCCCGAGAACGGCGCCCGTATGCAGGCGTAGGCGGTAGCGCTGCGTCATTCGCACACCACCTCCACCGATTGCGGTACGGGCAGGCCCGGCGCGGTGTGCGCGGACACTGTCAGGGCACGCGTGGTGCGGCCGTCGGGCAGCGTGATGCGGGACTCTGCCGGGCAGTCGAGGCCCGATGCAGTGATGACCTGCGCGGTGGCGGTGACCTCGCGTCCCTCCGGGTCCCGCACGGTGCGCACGGTCGCGGCGACCATCGCCGGAACGTCCGCGACCGGTGCCCGGTAGGTCGGTCCGTACGCGCTGTCGCCGGCGTACGCCTCGACCGTGATTCGGTGCGGCAGCAACCATCCGGGGACGTTCACCAGATCACCCCGGGCAGGAGTCCGGCGCGCCGTAGGGCGCGGTGGGCCCGCGGGGCGAGGTCCACGTCGCCCGCATCCGCGGGCCCGTCCTTGCGCCCAGACAGGGACACGGGGCCGATGGACACGCTGTCCCATCGGCCGGCCGCGCCGGTGCCGTCGTCGCCGGTCGCCTGCTGGTACTCGACCTGTGCGCACGCGGCGTCGGCGAGCGCCTGCACGATCGCCGGATCGGTCGGCATGCCTGCGGTATCGGTGCAGTACACGGCGGCCGTGAGGGCGTCGTCGACATCCTCCGACGCGCGCATGAGTAGCCGGTCGGCGTCGGCCGGGGCCGGTTGCCCGGTCCACGCGGTGAGCTGTTCAGGCGTTGCGTAGACACGGGCCACCGGTCACCCCTCCTTCGTCTTGCGGGTACGCGAACGCCCCGCGGGCTTTTCGGTCTGCGGGGCGTCGTCGGTGCCGGTCGTCTGCTCGCCGTCCGGCGCGGTGCCGTCCGGGTCGCCCTCGTCCGGCGGTGGGTTGTGGTAGCGGCGCAGCAACACGGCGGCGCCCTCCTTCCTGATCAGGCGCCGGCCGTGAGGGAGCCGACGCACACGGCCTTGTCGTCGAGGCGCTTCACCGCGTAGTGCACGTTGGTCGTGATCACGGTGGTGCGCCGTAGGATGTCGCGGTCGGTCTCGACCAGCGGGCGCCGCTTGTACAGGGCGCCGAGCGCGTTGTTCTTCATGACCAGGAACTTTCCGGCCGTGATCCGGTCGGTGACGACGACGGGCATACCCGCGATCGCGCCAACCTGCCCGGTGGTGACCGGGGTCGCGTTGCCGAGCGACGCGGCGTTGATGAACTGGTCGTCGGCGAACACCTCGGCGAGCTGCGCCGAGTTGATGAACAGGCCCGCGAACTCGGCCGGGTCGAAGTCGTCGCCGAACGTGGCGAGGGCGGGAACGATCGCGTTCACCCATCCGAGCTTGGCCGTGACGCCCGACGCGCCGGCGACGGTCACGGTGTACGGGGTGCCGCCACCCTGCGCGGACTCGTCGGACTGCGCCTGCGCGATGAGCGCCGCGTCGACCTTGCGCGCGGCGAGGATGCCGAACTGACGCTGCGCCTCGTCGCGCGGGTCGCCGAGACCCGTAAGCAGGGCCTTGTCGGTGATCTCGACGGCCTTACCGGCCTCCTTGATCGTGGCCGAGCTGGAGCTCTGGGTCATGGCCGTGGTGCCCATGGCCTCGCCCTCGGTGAGGTCGTCGAGCTCGCCGAGCGCCCCCCACTTCGGGAAGTTGATCGTGTCGCCCGGCTGACCGACGAGCGTGTCGTCGGACTGCACGGCGCCGGAGTTGAGCACGCGGGCGGCGCCGGTGAAGCGCGCCTGCGCCATGTCGCCCCAGACCTCGGGAACGATCAGATCGGCAGCGGTGGTGTCGGCCACGGTGGGCCCTCCTTACGGATGTGCCGGCGCGGTGCCGGGCAGGTGGGATTGCCCGGCGGGCGCCGGGCGTCACGCTCCGGCGAGGCGCCGGTACGTGTCGGGGTCGGACTGCATGAGCTGGGCGCGCTGCGCGTAATTCATGGCGGCGAACTGGGCGGCGGTGACTTCCGCGGCGCCCCCGCCGTTGCCGAACTCGGCGCCACTGCGCGCGGGTCCTGCGAGGGCCTGCTGCTGCGCCTGCGCCTGCTGGGCGGCGAGCCGCGGGTTCGCCTGGACGGCGGCCGTCACGGCGGCCTTGATGCCGTCCGTGTCGGTCGGGTCGAGCTGGGCGACGGAATCGGCGAACGCGCGGGAATCGAGCAAGGCGTCGGGATCGGCGCCCGCGGTCGGCGCGGTGCGGTACACGGCGAGCTCGACGGCGGTCTGCCGGGCCTGCGCCTGCGCGGTGGTGAGCTGCTGCGTCAGCTGCTCGGGCGTGGCCTGCTGGCCCGCCTTGGACGGGTCGAGAATGCCGAGCAGCTGCGCCGTGAGCTCCGAGCGGGCGTCGTCGGCGGCGCGCTGCTTCGCGGTCGTGCGGTTCTTGCCCGCTTCCTGGCGGGCCGCGGAGAGCTCGGCCTCAAGCCGGGCGATGGTCGCCGTCGGGTCCTGCCCGCCGGTGTCCTGGTCGCCGTTCTGGGGCTGGCCGGTGGGCTGCTGCCCGGTCGGCGGTGCTGCGGGGCTCGGCGTGGTGCCGGTCGGGTCCTGCCCGCCCTGCTGTCCTGTCTGCTGCCCGGTGCCAGGGTCGCCGCCCTGCTGGCTGTCACCGGTGCCGCCGCTGTTGCTGTTGCCCTCGCTCATGGGTGCGCCCTCCTGGGGCTGTTGGGGCCCGCTCCTGGCGGGCGTGGGTCGTACGGGTCGGGGCCGCTCCAGGCGGCGCCCTGCACGCCTGCGGGCCGCGCCTGGCGGCCGTTGTGCGGGCATGCGAAAGGGCCCGCCGGGGCGGGCCCACCAGATGTTTGCGAATTGACTCGTTCTCATGCGGCAGATCAGGCAAGCCGCATATCATTTCAGCGTCTCATGTGATCACTCTGTGAATGTGAAGCGAGCCAAGTGTGCGGTCATGGCTCCACACCACAAGGGTGTGGGCTGTCCCCGCCACAGATGGATCACTCACATGGACACGCTGGAAACCGCTCTGGGTGTTGTTGGTCAGTTGGTCAACATCACGCTTGCGGTGTGGAGGTTCGTGGACGGTCGCCGGGCCAACCGGAGGCAGTCAACGGGCGTCTAACGGGGGCGGGGCTGAGTGATCAGTCCCGCCCTCTCTCCTCTACCAGGGGGCGCCGCTCGGCATACCCTTTAATCCACGCGGTACGCAGGGTCGAGCTGCCTGGGTAGGGGCAGGCAGTCGGCGGGTCGCCTCGGTCGCCGGCCTCGCGGCCGGCTGTGACTGCCTTGACGATCTCTTCGCGTGTGCCCACCCGGTCACCTCTTGTTCTGTTGGTCCGACTCGTTCTTGCGGGCGCCGGCGGCCCATCGCTGCTCGCGGCCGGTCGCCTTCTCGATGAACTCGGCCTGCGTCATGCGCCCGTGCTCCTGCCACCACTCTTTCAGCTCGTCCGATGCGCGCGCGTGCGCGATACGCGCCGGGCCACTGAACAGGCTTACCGGATCATGCCCGGCGGTCTGCGCCTTCTTGTTGAGTAGCACGCCGCGTAGGTCGTCCTCGGCGGCGAGGTACTGCCGGTACACGTACTCGTCGTACAGGGCGCGGGCCTCGGCGCGCGTGATGCGGCGCTCCTCGGGTTCCTCGCCTTCGGTCCGGGCGAGGCGGGCGGCCTCGGCGGCGAACTGCTCGTCGTCGGCGAGGGCGCCCCATCCTTCCGGGTCCGGGGCGGGCTGCATGGCCTCGGCGAGGGCGTCACGGTCGGCGAGCAGATCGTCGACGGTGTCGCCGCTGCTGGCGGGCGTAGGCATGTCGACGGGCTCGCGTCGGTCGAGCTCGGCGCCGATACGGGCCATCTCGTCGCCGTCGGCGTACTGCATGCACCATGCGAGCTCGTCCTCGCTCGCGGCCGTGAGGTCCACGGCGAGCTGTCCGCCCGGGAAGAGGCGGGCGAGCATGTCGCGGCGGTTCGCCTCGGCGGCGAGCTCCGGCACGTCGTCGAGGCCGTGCGTGATGGCGTGCCGGACACGAGCGGCGAGCTCGTCGTCGGACAGTCCGACCAGGTCCCCGCGCACGCCCGGGAGCCGGGCGGCGAGGTCGCGGCGGTCGAGCTCGGCGGCGATGCGTAGGGCGTCATGGTCGTCGACGTGGCCGAGCACGCGGCCGAGCTCGCTGTCGCTGAGGGTCGCGAGGTCATCGGTGAGGTGCCCACCCGGCGCGGCGCGGTCGAGTAGCTGCGCGAGGTCGCGGCGGTCGGCCTCGCCCTCGATGCGGGCGCGGGCCCGGTCGTCGAGCGGGGTTCGTAGGGCGGCGGCGAGCTGGTCGTCGCTCATCTCCCGAACGCTCTGCGCGTCGCCGGACCATACGCGGGCCTGCTCGACCTGCTCGGGCGTGGCCTCGCGGCGCGGTGCCGGGAGGTTGGAGGCGCCCGGCTGCTCGCGGGCCGGGTTGCGCCGTAGGTCGGGGTGCGCGGCGAGGTGGTCGCGCTGCGCCTTCTGCCACTGGCGCACCTTTGCGTTCGCGGCCTTCCTCGCTGCGGGGTCGACTGCGGCGGCGGAACGGCGCTTGTACTTCCTGATGTTCCGCTCGATGGCGCGCTGCCGCTGCCCTGCCTCGTACCCGACGGGGTCGGGCTTGGCCTGCTCGATACGGGTAATGCCGGGTGTGTACGCGCTCGTCGAGTGCCGGCAGTTGGGGTGTTGCAGCCCTGCGAGGCGGGCCTCGTCGAGGCTGCCCGCGACGCGCACGGGGATCATGCGGCCGTCGTCAGTGGCGTGCTCCACCTCGAACGTGCGGGCGCCGGCGGGTCCCGTGAGGGTCAATACGCGGCCTTCCCACGGGCGGCAGAGGGGGCACTCGCGGGGTGCGTTGGACACGACGACCAGGTCGACCCCGGCGTCGGTCAACGTGCGCGCGTGCGCCTCCGTGGCGGCTCGGGCGACGCTCGTTCGTACGGCCATCTCGGCGTACGAGGTGAGTTGCCAGCGTCGGCCGGCCTTGTCGCGGAAGCTGGTAATGCCCTGGTCGGCGAAGCGGCGCATGGCGTCTTGTGTGGCCTGGCGGCGGGTGCCAATGCCGAGTAGCGGCGTAGCGGTCACCTCGGCGACGACTTGCCGGAACTTGTCGACGACCGTTCGCAGGATCGCGCTGTGTGTCGAGGTCACGACGTTTACGGCCTGCTCGGCGAGGCGGTCGGCGGCCTGCGCGTTCGGCGTGGTGTCGTCGACCAGGGCGCGGGCACTGTCGGGCAGGGCGCCGAGCTCGGCGACCGCGGCGCGGTGCCCGGTGTTGTACGCGTCGGCGACCGCGTCGTGTACCTCGGTCGTGACGGTCTTGCCGAGCTCGTCGACGACGGCCTGTGAGGCGCGCCTGAGCGGCTGTATGGCTGCGAGCTTGCGCTCGGCCCACCCGGGGGCGTCGAGGCCGTCGGCGAGCTGCCGGGCGATGATGCCCAACAGGCGCTGCTCGGCGGCGGCGTACAGGTCGCGGGTGCGCTCGGCGAGGGGTTCGACCATGCCCGGGTGGATCGGCACGGGTCACCCCCTCGCCTTGCGTCACATGGGGAACGTGCCGACGGGATCGGCCGGCGCGCCTGCGCCGGTCTCGGCGAGGATGGCGGCGACCTCCGCTTGTGTGGCGGTGTCGTCCCAATCCGGGTGCAGGGTCTTGACCTTCGTCGCGGTGCTGACGGCGCCCGCCCGGTTGAGTAGGTCGAGCGTGGTTGCCGTCTGCTGCTCGCTGTCGGCCACGCCGTTGCCGAACTCGACGCGCGGACGCTCCGGCTTGAGTCCGGGTGTGAACTGCGCACTGTCGACCAGCAACAGGACGTGCAGCATGTCGGCGAGGGCGCGCCTCCAGTACCCGGCCTTCTTCTTGCGTGTGACCATGCTGCGCGCGGTGCGGGCGTCTACCTCGGTCGCGGTGACGGGCTGGCCGTCGCCGTCGAGGCCGAATGCCTGCGCGTCGTACCCGGCGGTCTGCACGGCCTCGCGGGTGATCGCTTCCGCGGTGCTCTGGTGCTCGGCGACGCGGATAGCGAACTGAGCGAGCGTGATACCGGCGCCCTCGGTTGGCGGGATCTTGAGCGCTGACCAGACCTCGCGGTCCTCGTCAAATGATGCGCCGTTGCCGGGGCCGTCACTGCGCAGGTAGCCGTCGGGCACTATCAGCCGCGCGCGGGCGAGGCGGATATCGCGCATCCAACTGGTCCACGTCTCGTCGAGCGCGTCGAACAGGTCGTGTACGCCCTGGTAGTCGGAGCGGCCGACGGGGCTGGATCGGTGCAGCCGGTTCGGGAGCATGTTCGGCACGTACGCGGCCGTGAGCTGCGTGATACCGGTAGCGATGACCGACTCGCCGTCGTCCGCGCGGGTGACCTGCTTGGCGAGGTCGGCGGTGTCGGGGTGCTCGGTGAGTGGCACGCGCCGGCCGATGTTGTCCGGGGTGCCCTCGTACAGGGCGTGCACGACGCGGCCGGGCTCGTGGCGTTCGATGTGCCGCCACACGGTGTGATCCGTCGAGCCGTCGAGCTCGCGCCAGAAGTTGACGGCGCGCAGCATGCCGAAACGGAATTCCGGCAGGGCGGCGTCGGGCTGCATGACGGTAAGCAGCGCACGCGATACGAGGTCGCGGTCGTAGGTGACGCGTAGGAACACGCCCGACAGGGCAGCGGCCTGCTCCGCCGCGCCGAGCAGCATCTCTTGCGCCATGCCCTCGTCGAGCAGCTGCTCTAGGCGAGTCTGCGTCGTCGTGTCCTCGACGCGGATTGTGGGCATGTCGGCGAACAGGAGATCGGCCGACGTGCGGGCGATGTCGCCCGGCAGTGGAACGTGCAGGCGCGGTTCCCGCTTGCGGTGGTGGTGCTCGGAGCGGCGTCCCCAGAGCTTCCGGCGCTCGCGGGCCTCCGTGTGGTGGCCGTAGATGCGGGCGAGGCGGTGCCGGTCGCCGCTGTACCACGCGTCGTCGAGGCGCATCTCGCGGTAGGTGCGCGACCAGCTCGGCGGCGGCCACTGGGCGCCATCGGTGGGCAGGCTCATTCTGTGTCCTCCTCCGGGCGCGACGGGGTGAGCAGGTGCCGCCACTCGTGCGCGGTCGAGTGCACGACGTAGCGCAGGGCGTCGGCCGAGTGGTCGTCGACCTTGAGTGGCGCGTCTTCGCCGCGGTCGGTGGCCTTGGGGTCCCAGCTGTAGCCGGGGAGCTCGGTGAGCAGTCCCTCGCAGCTGCGGTGTACGAGTAGGCGGCCGGCGGCGAGCATGCTGGAAACGCTGCGGATGCCGTCGGCAACGTCGTTGGTGGCACGGGCGATCCCGGCGTGTCCGTCCGCCCACAGCTGCGTACTGAACGACGCGGCCGACGGGTCAACGAACGTCCACTCGGGCGCCACGCCCGCGGGTACGGCCGGGCTGGCGCCCGGGGGCTGGTAGGCGGCGAGCCACGCGCGCACGGCCGCGGAGTACTGCGCGTCGGTCATGCTGCGGTGCGTGGTGCGCGCCTCGTGCCGCCACTCGCCGCACACGTACAGGCGGCCGTCGATGCCCTCGCCGAGCAGGACCGCGGCAAAGGGGTTCGTGGTGCCGTAGTCGATACCGAGCCAGTGCCGGCGCATGTCCGGCAGCTCGTCGACGACGTGCGCGCCCTCATCCCACATGTCGTAGATGGCGCCCTCGGCGACGACCCACGCGCCATCGATCATGCGGCGGCGCCACAGGCCGACGTACTCGGCCGTGAGGTCGGCGATGTACTCGGGCGACAGGCTCGGATTGTCGGCGAGGCGGAAGTGCCAGGCGCGGAGGTTCAGCTCGCCCGCGCGGTCGAGGTACCCGACTTTCAGCCAATGCCGGGGGCTGTCGGGGTTCGTGGTGGCGAACAGGCGCGCGCCCGGCACGCTGAGTCGGGCGAGTAGCTGCGTCCAGAATCCCTCGGGTACGAGGGTTGCCTCGTCGACGTACGCGAGCTGCGCCGTGAGGCCGCGCAACCGTCCTTCGGCGCGGGTGTCGGCAGCGCCGATCAGGTGCACGGTGCGGCCAAGGATCGTTGCCGTGGTGGCGCCGCGGGTGTGGTGCACGTGCCGGGCGAGGGGCCCGAACAGTGCGGCGTCGGTGAGCGGTTCGAACACGTTCCGCTCGATCGTTTGTAGCGACCTGCCACAGATGATGATCAGTCCGGATGGGCCCGCGGTCGCGACGGCGATCACGAACGCCAGTAGCGAGGCGATCGTCTTGCCGGACCGGACCGACCCGTGCCACAGGTTCACGCGCGCGGTGGCCTGGCCGACCGATCGCAGCTGCTTGCGTGACAGGGGCAGGGCATCGAGGTTGAGCACTGCTCACCCCCCGTCGGCGCCTCCGTCGTCGGGGTCGTCGGCGGCGGCCTGCGTCAGTGCCTCGCCGAGCGCTCCGAGCATGCTGCGGACCTGCTCGGCGCCTTCGCCGCCCTCGGCGGGCGCGAGGCGCAGGGAGGTGGACACGGCGGTCTGTACGGAACCGATGATCTGCCGTTGGTCGCCGAACCTGGGCCGGTCGAGGTCAGCCGTGTGCCAGTCGCCCTCGCGGCCGGCGAACTCGCCGACGGTGCACGGGGCGAATAGCTGCGCGCGCAGCTGCTCGGCGTCGCCCTGTAGACCGAGCGCGAGCGTGGCGCGGCGGGCGGCGAGGTCGGCGCGGCGTACCTCGGTGGCGACGGCGACCTCGCCCGCGCGGTCAAAGGTGAGGTCGAGGGCGCGGGCGATCTTCGACACGGTCGAGGGGGACCGCTTGAGCTCGCGGGCAATCTCGTTGCGGCTCTTGCCCTGCGCGTGAAGGGTGCGCACCTGCTCGCGGTCCTGGTCAGTGATCGGGCGCGGCACGGCGTCACCTCCGGGCATACGGAACGCCCCGCGGCGGATGCGCCGGCGGGGCGTTCGGATGGTCGGTGGGGGCGGCGCTACGCGGGGCAGGTGCGGCCCTTGTTGGCCTCGTATGCGGTCTTACCGTCATCGAGGCCCGTTGCGGCGGCGCCGATGCTGCCGACGGCCTTACGCCCGTTGGCGAGGCGGTTGTCGGCGCCCTTCGTGGCCCCAGTCGCACAGTTGATCTCCACGAACCACCCGGCGTCGTCGGTGAGCTTGCCGGTCACGTCGTCGAACACGGCGCGCAGGTCCTTGGTCGAGGTGACCTCGACGGTGACGGTCCGCTGATTGCCGCTCGTGTCCTGGTGCGTGATCTTGTACGCGGGAACGTTGGCGGCGGGCTTGCTGTCGTCGCTGCTGCTGCTGCATGCGGTGAGCGCTGCCAGGGCGGCGACGGCGGCGAGTGCTGCGGCGGTGGCGCGGTGCTTCATGTGGTCCCCCCACGGTTGAGTAAGTGGCTCATAAGGGGGACGTGTGAAACGGGTGTGATAGTTCCGGGTGGATATGAAACGCCCCGCAGGCGCGGTGCGCTGGCGGGGCGTTCGTTTCCGGGCACGCCGAAGACGCGGCCCACATTAGGTCACGGAACGATCACGGCGCAACTCGCGCGGGCACGGGCGGCCGTGCGTCCGGGCACGCTCGCGGCGGCCTGTCGGACGGCGGCGCCCCGCTCGTCGGACGGGCGGGGCGCGGTGTCGGCTACGGGTGCAGGATGCGGCCGACGGGCGGGGCGGGCAGACGGCGGCCCATGCCGCGGGGTGTCGGTCGAGCGTCGGACGGCCGGTCATACCCGCTGCTCGCGGGCCGGTTGCCTGTCGGCTGCTGCTGCATCTGGTAGGCGAGCAGGACGGGCGCGGTGGCGGGCGGGCACACGCCCTGCGCCCATGCTGTGCGGTACATGTCGGCGGCCTGTCCGACGGCGGTACGGATCGCGTCGGACAGGTTCGCGCCGGTCGACATGAGGACGGCGAGGTCGGCGGCGAGCTGGTCGTCGACGCGGATCGAGGGGCGGGCGCCGGCCTTCGGCGGCTGGGTAGGCTTGGCGGTGGTCATGGTCGGGGTTGCTCCGATCGTGGTTAGTCGGGTCCGTCCGGCGGTGGAGTCGCCGCGTACGGGCCCGCGCTGCTGTCTGGGGCTACTTGTCGGCGTCGAGCTCGCGCAACACCTGGTAGACGCGGGACGGCGTGAGGCCGAGCTCGTCGGCGATCTGCGGCGCCTTCATGCCGCGGGCGCGGGCGGCCTTGATGGCGCGCGGGGTGGCGGCGACGGCGGCCTCGGCAGCAAGGCGCAGGGTGCGAATGTCGGCGAGCTCGAAGTCGGCGGCGAGCTTGTCGAGTAGCGGGTCAAGGCGCCCGCTCTGGGAGCGCTGGGCGTTGCGGTACGTGCGGGCGAGGGGTTGCAGGTTCATGCGGCCGAGGGTGTCGCCGCCGGGCACGGAGCTCCGGGGGGCCTCAACGGCGGCGTGGTCGGCGCTGTAGCTGTCAATCACCTTGACGACGGCCCGCAGCATGAAGTTTTCCAGTGCTGGGCTCTGTGGCGCAGTGTCGAGCAGGTGCTCGCGGAACTCGGCGAGGGAGGGCCCTGCGACGCGGACGGCTGCGCGGCGTGGCTGCCTGTCGTTCATCTCTGTTGCTCCTGTCGGTACGGGTCGGGCCCGCCGTCGGGGTGAGGGCGGGCCGTGGGTTGGTCAGTCGCGGAAGAGGGCGCCCTGGTCGGCGTCGAGGTCGACGGCGAACAGGCCGTCGGTGGGCTGCTCGCCGATCCACTCGCCGCGCCACGTGCCCTCGGTGGCCTCGGCCTCGGTGACCAGTTGGGCGGCGGTGCGCAGCTCGTCGGCGATCAGGTCGGCGGGGTCGAGGGTGACGAAGTCGGGGCAGATGGTCGGCGCGGCGGGCGCGAGCTGCACGTCGGGGAAGTGGTGCGGGTGGCGCGGGTCGCCGTCGCAGCGGGCGCCATGGAAGGCGCAGTACGGGGCGGGAGCGTGGCCGGCGCGGTCGATCCACGCGCGGGCGGCGCGGCGCTCGGCGGGTGTGTGAAGCGCGCGGTTGATGAGGATCGCCTCGGCGTACGCGCTGATGGTGTGCAGTACGTCGGTGGTGGTGGGCTCGATGACGAGGGTTCGGCCGCGGCCGCGGTGGGCGGCGTCGAGGGTGGCGGCGAGCGCGCGGTCGGTGGGGTTGCTGGCGGTGATGTAGTCGGCGAGGGCGCCGGGGATGGTGACCATTGGGGGTTGCTCCCTGTGTCGTTGTGTGCCGGGTGGAGTCCGGCGGTGCCGTGTGGAGTACGGCAGGTCTCTGACTGTAACGGCATGTGTAGCCATTACACAAGCGGGTCGGAGAAAGGGGACGCCCACGAACTCGGCGCCCCCTGCTCCCCGTTCGGGCCGCTACTCCTTGCGGTGCCGGGCCGCGTCGAGCGCACCGAACAGGCCGACCAGCTCGGCGCCCTGCCACGTGCGCCGGCCGCGTTCGAGCAGCGCGGGCGCCCCGCACCCTGCGCCCGTCGAGCACGTCACCGCGGGCTCACCACCCGGGCGGGTGCGGCCGACCATCTGCCCGCCGCACCACGGGCACGGATCGTCGAGGCGCACCGTGCGGCCGTCGCGCTCAAGGGCCCGCTCGACGGTGCGACGCGCGCGGGCCGCGGTCGTGGCGGCGTGGTCGAGCAGGCGCGGCGGCAGCGACGTGAACAGGTCGCCGTCGAGGTCTTCGCCGCACACGCGGCCCTCGATCCACACGGCGGCCCAGTGCAGGCCGTACGCGCGCGAGCCGGGGCGGGCGGCGCGGCCGGTGACGGATGCACTGTGCGTTGGGAGGTGCCAGCGTGCGGGGTTGACGGCGTCGGCCTCGTCGCGGGTGAGGTTGCCGCGTAGGCCGATCCAGTACCGGACGGGGCGCTGTATCTGCTCGGCGAGCTGGTCGGCGAGGTCGAACAGGTCGCGCTCGACGGCGAGGGCGGCGTCGAGGGCGTCGAGGTTGAGTGGTGCGGGGTGCTCGCGGACGGTGAGCGGGATGCGGCCGACGCGGGCAGTGTCGAGGTCGTCGTCGGCGTGGCGGTCGCCAGCGGCGCTCCGGTCGAGGAACGAGCGGGTTTCGCGCGGGGGCCACTCGGCGGCCGGGGGGCGTTCGATGGCGGCGAGCAGGTCGCCCCACTGCTCGCGCACGGCGCGCAGGTCGGCGGTGGCGGTGGTGATGGCGTGCAGGGTGGTGACGGCGGCGGCGTCGAGGGCGGGCGTGTGCACGGGGGCGGCGCTCCTTGCGGGCGGTGTGCGGTGGTCGTCGGGCGGGCGCCCCGGTCGAGGTGCGGGGCGCCCGGGGTTGGTCAGGCGTCGGGGTCGTCGGCGAGGGCCTGCTCGATGCGGTCGGCGTAGATGGCGGCGGCGCCCTGCGGTGATCCGGCGCGCATCCGGCGGGCGAGGTGGCGTACGCGGTCGAGGCGGGCCGCGTAGGTGCGGACGCGGCGGTCGGCGTGGGCGAGGGTGACGGCTTGCTCGCGGGCCTGCTCGGCGAGGCGCGCCTCGGTCGAGTCGGCGGCGTCGGCGAACGCGGCGGCGGCCTGTGCGGCGGCCGGAGTGATGCCGTCGTGTTCGGCGACGGCGGCGAGGGCGGCGCCGAGCGTGTCGGCCTGGCGCACGCGGTCGAGGGCCTGCTCGGCACGGCGGGCGCGCTCGTGCTCGGCTCGGCAGCCGGCGCCGTTCGCGCGGGTGTCGTCGGTGCGCTTGCGGGCGCGGTCGCGGGCGGAGTGCCAGGCGGTCCGGTAGATGGCGGCGCGCTCCTTCTGCTGCTCGTACCCGGCGCGCAGGTGGGGAATGCTGCTCGACTTCTCGATGCGGTCGAGGGCGGCCTCGGCCTTGATGGCGCGTACGTGCATGGCGTTGTAGATGGACCACTCGACGGGGTGGCCGTAGGCGTCGCGCTCCTTGGTGATCCGCTGCGCGCCATGGGCGCGCCCTTCGTCGACGGCTTCAAGGATGCGGATACGGCGCTCGGCCTGCTCGGCGCGGGCGCGTACGTCGGCCACGTCCTCGACGACGCCCCGGATCGGGCCCTGTCCTGTGCGGCCGGTGGCGGCCTCGTGCATGTCGGCGATGGTCCGGCATGCGCCGAGGGCGTCGGCCTTGTAGCGCTCGGCGTCGGCCTCGGCCTGCTTGGCCCGATCAATGAGTTCGCGGATGTTGGCGGCCCGGCCATGGATCGCGCTAAGCGCGGCGCTGTGAAGCTGCCCGGGTGCGAGGCCGAGGGCGGCGTGCAGTTCGTCCCGCTCGCGCTCGGCCTGGTCGGCGCGGCTCGACTCGCGGGTGTAGAGCCGTTCCATGCGGGCGCGTTCCTGCTCGGCGAATTCGACGGTTCCGGCGCCGGCCGTCGTGGCGACAGGGAACATGACGGGCCGGTAATCCCCGTCGGCGGCGAGGCGGACGGCATCGGCGGCCGTGGCCGTGCGGACGACGGCGGGGAGTCGACGTTTCCACGCGTCGGCCATGTCGCGGATGCGGGCGACGCGTTGCTCGGCCGGCTCGGCGCGCTGCTGCCACTCGTCGCGCTCGGTCGTGATGCGCTGGGCGCCGTGGGCGCGGCCCTCGTCGACGGCATACAGGATGGCGACCTGGCGCTCGGCCTGCTCGGCGCGCTGCTCGGCCTCGACGATCGCCACCTCGGCGGCCTCGACGCGCTGCCGCTGCCGGTCCATGGCGCGCTGCTGGCCACGCTCGGACGCGCGCGCGTGGTCGCCCTCGGCGAGCTCCGTGTCGACGTGCGTACGCAAGAGGCCGGCCTCGTCGGGGCTGAGTACGCGGCGCTGTGCGCGGGCGAGCAGGACGAGCAGGGCGTCGCGGCGGGCGGTGCGGAGCTGGTCGGTTTCGGCGCGGCGGGTGAGGCGTTGGGAGCGTGGGGCGCGGCGGGTGCTGCTCACTTGCGGGGCTCCTTCGTGGCGGCGCGGGCGGCGTCGGCGATCGTGTGCAGTCGTGCGATGAACGCGTCGAGCTGGTCGAGGGGGACCGATGAACCGCTCGGGTCGGTGCGGAAGTACACGCCCGGCCCCTGCTCGGGGATCACGGCGACGGACGCGAGCAAGCGGTCGCCGTCAACGTCGGTGCCGTGCCACGTCGGCCGACCGTCGGGGTCGGTGCGGTACTGCTCGGCGGGGGGTTGGTCGTCGTCGACGGGGCGCCACGTGCTCTCGGCGCGCTCGACGTACCCGGACGCGTACGGCGCGCCGGTGTCGGCGTCGCGCAGGTGGTTGGTCCAGAACGTGACGCGGGCGCGGGCGGCGCCGTGCGTGGCGTACGGGCCTTCGCGCCATGTGGCGCGGGGCTTGCCGGGCGGCGTGCTGGTGAGGACGGCCCGGTATACGGGCCCGCCGTCGGCTGCGATGTTGCGGGCCATCAGGGCCGGTCCTTCCGGGCGAGGCGGGCGAGGTGCTTGTCGGTGCGGCGCCGTGCCGCCCTACGAGCGAGGGCGGCACGGACGCGGGCGAGGCGCTTCACGCGGCGCGCCGGTGGATGCGGTGCGAGGGAACCAGGGAGCAGCGACGGCAACGGCGCATGTCGCGCTTGGCCCATCGGGCCCGGGCCGTCACGGGGTCGGCTTCGTGGGGGCGCTCCTGCTCGGCGTCGCACCCGGGGCACGAGTCGCGCATGAGGCCGTACCCGTGGGCGCACTTGACGACGGGCGGCTCGTCGACGGGGGTCACTGCGGGTCCCCGGTCTTGGCGGCGGACCGGATACGGCCGGCCGCGGACTCCACGGCGTCGCGAACGTCCCGGCTCGACCATTCCTCGGGCCACGTGCCGTCACACTCGCGCATCTCGGCGGCGACCTGCTCGGCGATGGTGGCGGCCTCCTCGAACGCGGCGGCGCGCACCTGGGCAGTGTCGACGGCGGGCGCGGCCTGCTCGGCGGCGTCCTCCTCGACGGCGGAGCGCAGCTTCCGGCCGAACGCGGCGAACAGTTCGCCGAGCTCCGGCTCGCTGGCGTGCGCGGGGTCGACGGGCTCGTCGGCGGCCTGTCGGCGGGCGAGGTGCGCGGCGACACGCAGACCCTTGCGGTACGCGCCGTGCGGCAGGGCGTCGGGGCAGTGCGCGCGGTCGCGGCGGGTGATCTCGTCGAGGTGGTCGGCGTGGCGGGTGAGAGCGTGCGCGGCGGCGGTGCGGTCGCTGTCGTCGGCGGGCTGCTGGTCGAGGTGGTCGGGGCGGGCCGGTGTCGGCCGGTCGTGGATCGGGCACGGCTGGCCGGTCGAACGGGCGCGCCCGCAGCTGCGCGGCTCGCGTGCGAGCTGGTCGGCGATCTGGCGCAGTACGTCGGCCGCGGTGGCGCGTGGCAGGGAGGACGACACGTCGGCCGGGCCGTCGTTCGGCACGGTGACGATCAGGCGGTGGGTGTCGAGCGAGGCGACGGTGACGGCGTCGGGAACACGGGTCATGGGGTGCTGCTCCTGTGGTCTCGGTGGAGTCGAGGGGGTCAGACGATGGCGGTCTGGGCGGCCTGGGCGTCGGCGTGCTGCCGGGCGAGCGAGCGGGCGCGGTGCACGTCGTGCTTCCGCACGCGGGTCCCGCTGTGCGAGGTGCACGGCGCGCCCTCCTTGGCTCCGCACGCGTCGCACGGAACGTTGATCGCGGGCAGGTTCAGGGCGGGCACGGTCTCGGGCGTGTACTCGGTCTCGGGCATGGGTGGTGCTCCTGTCTCGGTGGAGTCGAGGGGGTCGCGCGCGCGGGGCGGGCCGCGTCCGGACTCGGCGCGGCGGGCGGGTTAGAACGGGGGCTCGTCGCTGTATCCCTGGGCGGTGTTGTGTCGGGCCCATGGGTCGTCGGTGGGCTGCTGTTGTCCCCATCCGCCGGCCTGCTGGCCGTTGCGGTTGCGCTGGCCGGTGGTCTTGGTGATGGCGGCGGTGGCGTTGCGCAGGGACGGGCCGACCTCGTCGGCGTCGAGCTCGTACACCGTGCGCTTGACGCCCTCGCGGTCCTCGTACGACCGCTGCTTGAGTCGGCCTTGGACGATGACGCGCGTGCCGCGTTGCAGGGATTCGGCGACGTTCTCGGCGGCCTGGCGCCATATGGAGCAGGTCAGGAACAGGCTTTCGCCGTCCTTCCACTCGTTGGTCTGGCGGTCGAACGTGCGGGGCGTCGACGCGATGCGGAACTTCGCGACGGCGGCGCCGGAGGGGGTGAACTTGAGCTCGGGGTCGTCGACGAGGTTGCCAACGACGGTGATTACGGTCTCGCCTGCCATCTAGGCGGCCTGCCTTTCGAGGGTCGGGGCGGGGAGGGTGGTGACGACGGCGCGGGCTCGTGCGCGGGAGTGGCGGCGGCATGTGCGGCAGCGGCGGTGTCCGTGGCGGTCGCGGTAGGTGTTGGCGTCGTCGAACGGGTGGCCCTTGTCGCAGCGCGTCTTGCGGGCGTTCGCGGCGGTCGGCGCGGTGCTGCGCAGGGTGTTGGTGCGGTGGTCGGTGAGCTCTAGGTGTGCGGGGTTGACGCAGTTGCGGCGGCGGCACTTGTGGTCGAGCTCGGGGCGCGGTTCGTCGTCGTCGACGGGCTCGGGCAGGGGCCCGTATGCGAGCTCGTAGGCGTAGCGGTGGGCGCGGATGGTGCGGTCACCGTCGCGAAAGGTGCCGTAGAACTCGCCGTGTTCGCCGGCGTCGTGCTGGCGCTTGCTGCGGGCGCCGCCGGTCCACAGGTGGCACGGGCCGGGGGCGTCGCGGTAGAGGCTCACGGGGCCTGCGGTGTTCACCTTGGCGGCGAACCGTTCGGCGGCGGCCGGTCGCGGCATCGGGAGTCCTCCGGGACGTTCGGGGTGAGTGTTCTTCGTGGGCAGGTTTGTTATCTGTCAGGACAGAAAGGTAGCGCGCAGGGGGGTGTGATGGCGTGCGGGAGGGCACCCCCCTGCGGGTCGTTATCGGTTCGTGATGATCGCGTGTGTGGCCGTCTGCGGGCCGTTGGCGGGCTCGGCGGGCGCGAGGGTCCACCCGGCGGTTTCGAGGGCGCGAGCGACGCGCGCGGCGGCGTGCGCGGGGTGGCTGATCAGCTCGGCCGTGGTGGCGTCTTCGAGGGTCGCGCGGATCACGGCGACGGCGGCCGGGGTCATCGCTGCGCGCCGGTGACGTGGCGGGCGCGGCGCTGCGCGTCGGGTCGCACGGTGTCGGGCGGCGTCATGAGGGCGCGGGCGTGGGTGGTGGCTTCGGCGGCGAGGCGGCGGCGCCGGCGGTCGGCGTCGGCGCGGGCGCGCTGGTCGGCTTCGGCCTTGGCGCGCATCCAGTCGAGCCACGTTCGGTGCCGGTCGGGTTCCCCGGGCCGGTAGGCGGCCGGTGTGGCGGGGTGCTGCTCGGCGGCGAGCTGCTGCTCGGCGCGGCGCTCGGCGAGCAGGGCGCGGCCGTCGAGCTCGGCGAGGGTGCGCCACCGGTTGTGTCCGCGGTGCTGCTCAAAGAGCACGTACGCGCCCTGGTCGGCGTACTCGCGGGCGAGGCGGGCGGCCTTCTTCCGGTCCGGCGTCGAGCGGATCGCGGGCCGGTCGGGGCGGGCGTCCCACGATGCGGTGACGCGGTACCCGCTGCTGTTGGGCGTGTGGTCGCCGGGGATGGCGCGGCGGCGGAACGGGCGGTCGGGGTGCTTGCGGTGGTGGTTCATGCGCTCTGGTCCTGTCGGGTGTGGTGGTGGGCGGTGGCGTCGTCGAGGCGGCACGGGTGCGGGGTGCTCATGCGGCGGGCGCGGTTCTTGCCCATGCGGCACGGTTGGCCGGGGGCGGCTCGGCACCACGTGCACGGCACGTCGAGGGGGTCGGGCAGCTGGGCGTCGGCTAGGGCTTCGCGGTGGGCGCGTACGGGCCGGTGCGCGCGCAGCTGGTCGGCGGCGGCGTCGGGGATGCGCCGGCCGATGGCGGCGAGGCGCGCGGCAACTTCGGGGGCGGGTCCGCCGGTGAGGGCGGGCGGTGCGGTGCCCGGGGCGAGGCCGACGGCCTGCGTTGCGGTCTGCGGGTTGATCCGGCCGTCGGCGACGGCGGCGAGCAGACGGCGGCGGTGGGCGATGGACTCGGCGCCGGTCTCGTCGGGGTGGCCGTCGTAGAGCACGTTGGCGTGGTCGAGGCGGTCGCGGCGGACCTTGGCGCGCTGTTGCACGACGTGGGCGGGGGTGAGCCATCGGTCGGTTTCGGCGTAGTGGCGGGCGACGGCGGCGCGGGCGTCGTCGTCGAGGGGCACGGCGTGTAGGGCGGCGGCCCATGCGCGGGCGTCTGCCTCGCCGACGGTGCGGCGGTCGAACGCGGCGGCGAGGGTCAACAGCTCGGCGGCGTCGGCGGGCGTCACTGGGCCGCCTCCTGGGCGCGCAGACGCGCGGCGAGGTCCATCCCGGCGGCGACGCGCTGATCGGTCGTCGAGGGGCGGGCGGCGCGGTCGAACGGGATCACCTCGGCGCCCGGGGCGGGCCGCTTGAGCTCGGCGAGGGCGAACGTCAACGTGCCGCCGGTGACGGGCTTGGACAGGTCGCCGAGTCGGTCGAGGGCGGGCCACAGGGTGGCGGGGTCGAGGCCGTTGCCGAGCGCGTCGGCGATCGCCCGGCCGACGGTCGTACGGCTCTGGGCGGTCGTGCGGCCGTAGGTCTCCCACCATCGGGCGAGCAGCTGCTCGGCGGGTCCTGGGGTGCCGGGCCGGTCCGTGGGGGGTTGGGGGGTAGTACTCCCGTAGGGAGTACTAGGGGTCGGGTCGGGTCGGGGGGACCGTGACGGGTTGTACCCGTCACGCTGTGACCGGTGCTCTTGACCTGCGGCGCCTTCCCAAAACGCGCCCTGATTCGGAGCGCTTTCGAGATTTTCCGTCGACGATTCGTCGTCGATTCGACCGCGATTCGTCGACGAATCGGAGGCGTTTTTGCGGGCGGCGCGCTGCTCGGCGGCACGTTCGCGGGCCCGCTGCTGGCGCTCGGCGGCGGCGGCGCGGTCGTCCTCGACCTTCGCCCGGCGCGGGTTGTACTGGTGGTAGTCGTGGATCTGGTAGTCACCCGTGGCGGGCTGCGGGCAACGCGGGCAGGTGTGGCCGGCGGCATGCCACAGGCCGACCGTGACCAGCTTTCGGGCCTGCGGGGTGGTGCCGTACAGCTGGGCGACGACGCCCGGTACGGCGCCTTCGGTGAGGTGCTGGGCGACGTAGGCGCCCGCACGCATCCACAGGCCGACGGCGGCGTTACCGGCCTTGATCAGCTTGGGGTGACTGTGCGCGGTGTCGTCGACCTTGAACCATGGCACGGGGGGTTGCTCCTGTTCTGGTGGTGCGGGCGCCCGGGGCGAGGGGCCGTGTGGCTCGTCCTCGCCCCGGGGCCGGTCATCGGGTGCGCTCGGCGTCGGCTTCTGCCTGCTCGGCGCAGACCTTCATGGCGGGTCGGCCCTGCTCGTCGCGGAGGTTGGTCAGGCGTCCGCAGTAGCGGCACGGGCGGCGCTTCGCCGACCAGTGGCGGCGGTCGCGCCAGTCGAGGGCGCGCGTCACCGCGGGGCCGACTGGCTGCGGCGATGGCGGGCGTTGTGGCGGCGCTGCTCGGTGCGCCACAGGGCGGCGAGGCGGGTCTCGATCGCCCACGCCCCGACGACGAGCGCGGCGAGGGTCACGACTGCGGTGACAGCGGCGAGGATCACTTCTCGCCCCCCGCGGTGATCGCGGCGAACTGCGCGGCGAGAGTGCCGGTGCGCCACGCCTCGGCGGTCGCGTCCTTCCCGCCCTTGCGCCACGTGAGCGAGTGCGTGCGGGCGCTGGTTGGTTTGATGAGCACGCCCGGCACCTCGACCAGCTCGCCCGTGTCCGGGTCGGCCCACTGGGCGGGGCGCGTGCCCTTGCCGTCGAGGGACAACTCAAGGGCGGCCATTTCGGCGACCAGCTCGGCCGCGCGCCACTCCTTGACGGTCCGCACGAGCCGGGTCTCCGTGTACTCCTGACGCTGCTCGGGCCACCGTGCGGCGACCCAACGGGCGAACGCCTCGGCGTCGGTGACGACCGGGCCCACGCTGCCCTTACGCAGAGAGATGGTCGCGACCGCTGGCCCGCCGGGGAGCTCGGCGGCGACGCGCTCGACTCCATCCCGCCGGGCGGCCGCGTCAAGCGCGGCCTGTGTACGGGCCCGTACGTCCTTCTTGGCAGCGGCGACGCGGGCGGCGAGCAGGTCGACGGCGGCCTCTTCGATGGCGAGGTCGCGCAGGGACTCGGCGGGCTGCTCGGCGTTCGGCGTGCTGGTGTCGGTGGCGGTCACGCGGCGGCTCCCTGGACGGCGTCGAGCAGGTCGTCGCGCATGGCGTGCAGCTGCTCGCGGGTGGCGTCGGCCGGGGCAACGCCGTGGCGCGAGGTGAACAGCTGCTCGACCTCGGCGCGGTCGGCGATCCCGGCGTCGCGGGCGGCGTCGAACATCTCGCCGAGCGCGGCGGCGTGCTCCTGGTCGCCGCCCTGCTGCCCGGTCGACGCGCGCCCGCCGGCCTGCCGCTCACCCTTGGGCGGCGCGCTCGCGGCCTGGGCCTTGCTGCGGGCGACCTGGTCGAGCTGGTCGAGGAAGTCGGCCGGTGCGCCCGCCTTGACGGCGGCGGCCCGGATCTTGTCGAACTCCTCGCGGCTGTCCGCCTTACGGGCGGCGGCGAGGTAGTCGGGCCGCTGCTGGCGCTGCTGCTGCGGTGGCTCCTGCTCCCACGGGCCCGGCTCGGCCCGGTTGCTGCGGCGCGGCTGCTGCCCGCCCTGCTGGCGCTGCTGCCCGCGCTGCTGCCCGCCGCGGCGCTGCTGACGCTGGGTCTGCTCGGCTCGCTGCTCGGCGGTCGGCTCCGGGTGGTGGCGGTCGCCGTCGTCGATACTGCGGGCGTCCACAGGCAGCATGAACAACGTGAAGAGGAGGTACTTCAACGCGGCCGACTGCGCCTTGTTGGTGGCCTTGTCGGCGAAGTCGAACGCCTCGCCCGGCACGTCGGCGAGCAGACAGTCGCCCGCGGGCCCGTACACGCGGTACCGCATCGTGATCACGGTGCGGGTCATCTTCCCGTCACGCTCCTGCCGGTGCCCGGCGATGCTCGGCAGGATGAACAGGCCGTGCTTACGCATCGGGCCTGCCATGGCCGACATCACGTCGTCGATACCGCGGAAGTTGTAGTTCTGCTGCGTGTTGCGCTGGTCCTTCCCGACAGGCATCGCGTCTGCCATCACGGCGGCGACGACCGCGAACACGCGCGGCGCGTCGGCCGGCGCGCCCTCGGGCGCGGGCACGTACGCGGTCTCAAGGCGGGGCGCCGGGTTGGGGACGGCGGCGAGTGGCGTCGGGGTGCTCATGCGGTGCGTCCGTTCTGGGCGAGGGGGCTGGCGGCGAGGGGGATCACGACGGCGAGCGGCTGTTCGTCGTCGCGGGCGGGGGCGATCTCGGCGAGCAGGGCCTCGCGGGTGCCGTTGGCCTCCGCGGCGCACATGGCGCGCTCGGCGCCGGTGGCGTCCTCGTCGACGGCGGCCACGTCGAGGCGGAGCACGCGGGCGGCGTGCGAGGCGAGCAGACGGCCGAGCGTGTCGGGGTCGGCGGCGTAGGCGAGGGCGAGCTCGTCGAGCTGCACGTCGGCGCGGTCGTCGCCGGTAGGGTCGTGGGACACGTCCAGTGCCTTTCGAGTGGTGGGTCGTGTGGGGCCGTTCCGGGTCGCATCCGGGCGGCCCCGTGGCGTTTCAGGCCGCGGCGCGGTGGGGGACGGTCGCGCGCTGCTGGCGTTCGAGGTGGCGGCATATCGCCTCGACGTCGAGGGGGAGGCGTCCGGCGGCGCGGTCGGCGTCGCGGCGGGCCCGGGCGGCGTCGAGGTGGCGGCGCGCGTTCGCGAACGCCTCCTCGCGGCTGATCACGCGGGCGCTCATGCGGCGGCCTCTGTGACGGCCTGGCGCTGCTTGAGCAGGGCGGACGCGGGCAGGCCGTATGCGTGCTCGACGGCGGCGGCCACGCGGGCGGAGGGCGCGGTGTGGCCGTGGTAGAGGCGCCATGCGGTGGCCTGTGCAACCTTCAACCGGTCTGCGAGGTCTACGGGGCGTGCGTCACCCTTTGCGGCAGCGACGGTGCGTAGGGCGGTGCGGTCGTACACGGTTAACGGTCCTTTCTGGCCGGACAGTTGTCTGACCGGCCAGAAAGTTAACACATAGCTTTCCGGTGTGAAAGCTACCTGCGGGTTCGCTGCCCTATACAACGTTGACGGCGTGCGACCGCGCGACTACCGTCGTACAGACGTTCGAGGCATTCATGCAGGTCACGCATCCGCATATGCCAAAGGGGGGTGCCACCATGCGCCATGTCATGGCTGAATCCTGGTGCGCCGTGATCTGTCACGACGCGCTAAATTTCTCGCATGAAAAACAGCAACGGCGACGAGACAGCAACCCAGACGTTCGCCACCTGGCTACACGACCAGCTCGCCCGACGCGGCTACGACCTCAGCCGCCCACGTAGCGGCGGAAAGTCGTCGTTCGCCGCCGACTCCGGCATCAGCCCATCAACCGTCGGCCGGCTACTACGCGGCGACAACATCACCGACACACGCGTCCTCGGCCTACTCGCCGCGGCCCTACACGTGCCGCTCGGCGAAATGCTCGTACGCGCCGGAATCCTCGACGAGCGCGAGCTCGCGTACGTCCGCCACCCCGAGCCCGGCGAGCGACGCATCACGCCCGAGCAGGCCGCCGACGAGCTCGGCATCGAGGACGAACAGAAGCGCCGCCTGTTCGTGAACATGACCGAGACCCTGCAACGCACACCACCCCCCACCGAGAGCGGGGGCCGCACCGCAGAGCAATGAACTACCCACGGAGGCACCACCCCATGAGCCGCGCCCTTCCCGTGCACGCCTACACCCTGCCCGCGTGCGCGTACGCCGGCCTGCTCGTCGCTGTCGCCCTCGGAGCGATCGGCGCACTCGGCAGCTCGGACGATCTCTCCCGGTGCGGCATCCTCCTCGGCATCTTGTCCCTGCCCGCCCTGATCGTCGGGCACATCCAGCACGCCCACCGTCTCAGCGACGGCCAGCTCGCCGACGCACACCGCGCCGGATACCTCCTCGCCCTCGACCAGGTCGCCCGCGGCCTCCTCGACCAGCCGACCGCGCCCACCGACGGAGACCGCGCCGGCACCGTCGACGACCAGCTCGGCAACGTGCGCCACCTCCGCCCCATCCGCAACGACAGAGAACGGACCGCCGGATGACTCCACCACCCGACACCTTCCTAAGTGCTGCCGCCCTCGACCCCGAACCCTGGCTCGGATACATCCGCGTCAGCACGTGGAAAGAGGAGAAGATCAGCCCGGACCTTCAAAAGGCCGCCATCCAGGCATGGGCACGGCGGACCGGTCGCCGCATCGTCGACTGGATCGAAGACCTCGACATGACCGGCCGCAACTTCAAACGCAAGATCATGCGCGGCATTGAGCGAGTGGAGAAGCGCGAGGCGGTCGGAATAGCCGTCTGGAAGTTCTCTCGCTTCGGCCGCAACGATCTCGGCATCGCCGTGAACCTCACGCGCTTGGAGCATGCGGGCGGGCAGCTCGAATCGGCAACCGAGGAAGTGGACGCCCGGACCGCGGTCGGTCGCTTCAACCGCAAGATCCTTTTCGACCTCGCGGTTTTCGAGTCGGACCGCGCCGGCGAGCAGTGGAAGGAAACCCACCAGTGGCGCCGCGCGCACGGCCTACCAGCGACCGGCGGCAAGCGACTCGGCTACATCTGGCACCCCCGCCGCATTCCGCACCCCAGCGACCCGAGACAGTGGGCCACGCAACGCGAGTGGTACCAGGTCGACGAGGCCGCGCGGGCCACCGTCGAGGACCTGTTCGCGCGCAAGCTCGCCGACGCAGAGGGATACGGCGGCCTCGCAGCGTGGCTCAACCCCCTGGGCTACCGCACCGGCCACGGCAACCCCTGGCGTGCCGACAGCCTGCGCCGCTACATGCTCTCGGGATTCGCCGGCGGCCTACTCCGCGTGCACGATCCCGAATGCCGATGCGACTACACGGCCAACGGTGGCACCTGCGGCAGATGGGTACACATCGACGGAGCTCACGAGGCGATCATCAGCCCGGAGACCTGGGAGCGGTACGAGGAACACGTCGCCGAGCGCCGCCAGATGACGCCCAGAGTCCGCAACCCGACCTACCCACTCACCGGTCTCGTCCGGTGCGGGGGATGCCGCGAGGGCGCCGCCGCGACCTCAGCGCGCCGAGCGTCCGGGCGCATCCTGGGATACGCCTACGCGTGCGGGCAGAGTCGCAGCGGCCTGTGCGACAACCCCGTATGGGTGCAGCGCGCCGTCGTCGAGGATGAAGTGCGACTGTGGCTCGCACGCGAAGTCGCCGCCGGCGTCGACGCTGCGCCGCCCGCATACATCCCGCCGCAGCGCGACGACCACACCGAGCGCGACCAGAGGGAGCGGGCCCGGATGGAGGGCGAACACACGCGGCTGACCAACGCCCTAACCAATCTGGCCGTAGACCGCGCCACCAATCCGGATGCCTACCCCGAAGGGGTCTTCGAGGCCGCCCGGGCACGGATCTTGAAACAGAAAGAGGCCGTCACGGAAGCACTCGAAGGGCTCGCCGCGGAAGCCGCGATGCCGAAACGTAGCGCGCTGGTGCCTCTCGCGGTCGGTCTGCTCGAAGAGTGGGACACGTTCCGTGCGCCCGAAACGAACGGCATCCTGCGGTCCCTCATTCGGCGCGTGGCCATCACGCGGGGCGCCGCGGGTCGCAAGGGCGTCGAGGGAAGCGGTCAGACCACGATCACAATCCACCCCGTGTGGGAGCCGGACCCGTGGGAGACGACGGAGAAGTAAGGCGCCGTCCTCACCTCCCGTAGCCACCTGTTTTACATGCCCTGTCCTTGGACGAGGCGCCCGAGTTCTCCGGGCGGGCGCTGGAGGCGCTGCGCCAGCCGCTGGAGTCGGGACACGTGGTCGTGGCGCGCAGCGCGGGCGTGGTGCGGCTGCCCGCCCGCTTCCTGATGGTGCTGGCGGCCAACCCCTGCCCGTGCGGCAGGCACGGCGTGGGCGGCTCGGCCTGCGAATGCCCGCCCTCGGCCGTCCGCCGCTACCAGGCGCGGCTGTCGGGCCCGCTGCTCGACCGGGTTGACCTGCGGGTGGGGGTGCGGCCCGTGCAGCGTGCCGACCTGGTGGGCGAGGGCCTCCGCGGCGAGTCGACGGCGGTGGTCGCCGCCCGGGTGCGGCAGGCGAGGGAGCGCGCGGCAGCGCGCTTCGAGGGCATGGCGTGGCAGCTCAACAGCCAGGTGCCAGGACACGAGCTGCGCACCAGGTGGCCCGTGGCGCCGGGCGCGCTCGCCGCGGCCGAGAGCGACCTGGAGCGCGGCCTGCTCACGGCGCGCGGACTCGACCGCGTCCTGAGGGTCGCCTGGACGATCGCCGACCTGGCGGGCCGCGACCGTCCGGCCGAGGACGATGTGGCGCTCGCCCTCGAACTGCGCACCGGCGTCGCGCGCGGTGCCCCGGCGATGGCGGGCAGGTCATGACAGCCGCCGCGGCCGGGGAGCGGTGGGCCAGGGCCGCGCTCACGCGCGTGTTCGAGCCCGGCGACGAGATCGCGGGTGTCTGGCTGCGGCGCCTTGGCGCCACCGCGCTGCTCGACCTGCTCACCGGCGACCGCGCAGTGGCCGAAGCGGCGCTCACGGGCGTCGGCGCCGGCCGGCTCGACGGCTACCGTGCCCGCGCGGCGGTGGCCGACCCCGGGAGCGACCTGGCCGCGGCGGCGCGGTCGGGCGTCCGGTTCCTCTGCCCCGGGGACGCGGAGTGGCCCACCCAGCTCGCCGACCTGGGGCCGGCGGCACCCATCGGGCTGTGGGTGCGCGGAGCGCCCGACCTCAGGCTCTGGGCGCTGCGGTCGGTCGCCGTGGTCGGGGCGCGCGCCTGCACCCCGTACGGGGCGCACATGGCCGCCACGCTCGCCGGCGGGCTCGCGGAGCGCGGCTGGGTCGTGGTCTCCGGGGCGGCCTTCGGGGTGGACGGCGCGGCGCACCGCGGAGCCCTCGCCGCGGGCGGGGCCACGGCGGCGGTGCTCGCCTGCGGGGTCGACACGGTGTACCCGCGCGGTCATGCCGAGTTGATCGCACGCATCGCCGAACAAGGTCTCGTCGTCGGGGAATTGCCGCCGGGCGACCATCCGACGCGCAGCCGCTTCGTGCAGCGCAACCGCGTCATCGCCGCGCTCACCCGGGGCACCGTGGTCGTGGAGGCCGCGTACCGCAGCGGATCACTCTCCACCGTGCGCTGCGCCCAGCGCCTCGGCCGCCTCGCGATGGGAGTGCCTGGACCGGTGACGAGCGGCCTGTCCGCCGGCGTCCACGAACTGCTCAGAGGGGAAGGAGCCCTGGTCACCGACGCGGAAGAGGTGATCGAACTGGTCGGCGCCATGGGAGAGCTGGCCCCCGGGAAACGGGGGCCCGACATCCCCAGGGACCTGCTGCGCCCCGACTGCGCACGCGTACTCGAAGCGCTACCCGCGAAAGGGACGGACCGGGTGGCGGAGGTGGCGCGGGAGGCGGGCGCCACGACCGACGAGGCGCTCGCCAGGCTCTTCGAGCTTCACTCGCTCGGGTTTGTCGAACGACACAGCGACACATGGCGTCCCGCCGCCCCACGGCAGGGCACCGGCGACGGCCAGCAAGGCGGTGCTTGACCTGGGGCATTCGGGTGACAGGGTGAGGCGAATGACGTCCATACGCCGCTGACCGCCGTACCGGTCAAGGCAGTACCGTCCCCCGCTCCGCACGCGCACCGCGACGGCACGGTCACGCTACGCTCAGCCAGATCCCCACGTCACAGCAGAACGGCTCAAGGCACCGCATGCCCCAGCACACCTCCGGGTCCGACCGCACCGCGGCCCGGTCGGCGCCCCCCGCCGCCCGGAGCGCCGACCGGCCGCCCGCACCCTCGTCGCTCGACGAGCTGTGGCGGTCCTACAAGGCGACGGGCGACGGACGGCTGCGCGAGCAGCTGATCCTGCACTACTCGCCGCTGGTGAAGTACGTGGCGGGCCGCGTCAGCGTCGGGCTGCCGCCCAACGTCGAGCAGGCCGACTTCGTGTCCTCCGGAGTCTTCGGGCTCATCGACGCCATCGAGAAGTTCGACATCGAGCGGGCCATCAAGTTCGAGACGTACGCCATCACCCGCATCCGCGGCGCGATGATCGACGAACTGCGCGCCCTGGACTGGATCCCCCGCTCCGTTCGGCAGAAGGCCCGCGCGGCCGAGCGGGCCTACGCGACGCTCGAGGCCCAGTTGCGGCGCACGCCCTCGGAGGCCGAGGTCGCCGCGGAGATGGGCATCGGCGTTGACGAACTGCACGCCGTGTTCAGCCAGTTGTCGCTGGCCAACGTCGTGGCCCTGGAGGAGCTGCTGCACGTCGGCGGGGAGGGCGGCGACCGGCTCAGCCTCATGGACACGCTGGAGGACACGGCCGCCGACGACCCCGTCGAGGTGGCCGAGGACCGCGAGCAGCGAAGACTGCTCGCCCGGGCCATCAACACCCTGCCCGACCGGGAGAAGACCGTGGTCACGCTCTACTACTACGAGGGCCTCACCCTCGCCGAGATCGGCAACGTGCTCGGCGTGACCGAGAGCAGGGTCAGCCAGATCCACACGAAGTCGGTCCTCCAGCTGCGGGCCAAATTGGCGGATTTGTAGAGTGGGTCCGTGCCAAGGATTCGAGCGGCCTCCGTGGCCGAGCACCGGACCATGCAGCGCGGCGCCCTGCTCGACGCCGCACGCTCCCTCCTGTCGGAAGGCGGCACCGAGGCGCTGACGTTCCCCGCCCTCGCCGAGCGCACGGGCCTCGCGCGGTCCTCCGTCTACGAGTACTTCCGCTCACGGGCCGCCGTCGTCGAGGAGCTGTGCGCCGTCGACTTCCCCGTCTGGGCGCAGGAGGTGTCCGCCGCGATGGCCGCCGCGGACACCCCGCAGGCCAGGATCGAGGCGTACGTGCGCACGCAGCTCGCGCTCGTCGGCGACCGGCGCCATCGCGCCGTCGTCGCCATCTCGGCCGGCGAGCTGGACGACGGCGCCCGCGAGAAGATCCGCGCCGCCCACGGCGGCCTCGTGGCCATGGTCGTGGCGGCGCTCGGCGACCTCGGCCACCGCAGCCCCCGCCTCGCCGCGATGCTCCTCCAGGGCATCGTGGACGCCGCCGTGCGCCGCATCGAGCTCGGCGCGGCCGAGGAACCCGGCGAGATCGCGGACGCGGCGGTAGCGACGGCGCTCAGGGGCGTCGCCGGCCCGGCCTGACCCCACAGCGGCAGCAGCCGCGAGGGGCCGCGGCGCCGCAGCCAGGGCGGCAGCAGCGACAGCGGGTCCAGATAGACGCCCGCACGCAGCAGCCCCCAGTGCAGGCAGGCCCTCGCGCAGTGGTACGGGCCCGCGGAGACCCGCGCCACCACCTGGCCGGCGCGCACCGCGTCGCCCCTGGCCACCAGCGGCACCACCGGCTCGTACGTCGTGCGCAGCGGCGGTGTCCCCGTGCCGGACAGCGCGATCGACACCACCCCGCGCCCCGCCACCTTCCCCGCGAAGGACACCCGCCCGCCGGCGGCGGCGCGCACCGGCGCCCCGCGTGCCGTCGCGAGATCCACGCCCCGGTGGCCACGCCCGTAGACGGAAACGGGCGGCAGCCAGCCCCGCACGACCGCCGGCCGGTCTCCCACCGGCCACGCACGGCCGGCCGCGGGAGCCGCAGCGGCGACGCCCCGCGGCCCGGGCCGGGTAGCGGCCGCGGCGGACCCGCCCGCCGACGGCCCGGCGCACCACAACAGCACCGCGGCGACCAGCACACAACGCAAGGCGAGCAGCGCACAACGCAAGGTGACCATGTGCCAACCCTCCCGCGACAGGGCACGTCCGCGGGGATCACGAGCGGCATCTGTGGACAAGGCGCCGGTTGTGGACAACGCCGTCACCCAGGGGTGCGAAGGTCCCGTACACTTCTTGTGCGGCCCGGGTCACCGGGTCGACTTCGCACGCCCCGACGTCGTCGTTCGACTGCCGACGTCAGCGCCTCTCGGTCCCTCGTGGCACGGCGCGCAGGGCGTCAGGCGCGACCGCCGTCCGGCGGCCGCGACAACCGAGTACCTAGGAGTACGGCCATGGCCGTCGTCACGATGCGGGAGCTGCTGGAGAGCGGCGTCCACTTCGGTCACCAGACCCGCCGCTGGAACCCGAAGATGAAGCGCTTCATCTTCACCGAGCGCAACGGCATCTACATCATCGACCTGCTCCAGTCGCTGTCGTACATCGACCGCGCCTACGAGTTCGTCAAGGAGACCGTCGCGCACGGCGGTTCCATCATGTTCGTCGGCACCAAGAAGCAGGCGCAGGAGGCGATCGCCGAGCAGGCGACGCGCGTGGGCATGCCCTACGTCAACCAGCGCTGGCTCGGCGGCATGCTGACCAACTTCTCCACCGTCTACAAGCGCCTCCAGCGCCTCAAGGAGCTGGAGCAGATCGACTTCGAGGACGTGGCCGCCTCCGGCCTCACCAAGAAGGAGCTCCTGGTCCTCTCGCGCGAGAAGGCCAAGCTGGAGAAGACCCTCGGCGGCATCCGCGAGATGCAGAAGGTGCCGAGCGCCGTCTGGATCGTCGACACCAAGAAGGAGCACATCGCCGTCGGTGAGGCGCGCAAGCTCCACATCCCGGTGGTCGCGATCCTGGACACCAACTGCGACCCCGACGAGGTCGACTACAAGATCCCGGGCAACGACGACGCGATCCGCTCCGTCACCCTGCTCACCCGCGTGATCGCCGACGCCGCCGCCGAGGGCCTCATCGCCCGTTCCGGCGTCGCGACCGGCGACCAGAAGCCGGGCGAGAAGGCCGCGGGCGAGCCGCTCGCCGAGTGGGAGCGCGACCTGCTGGAGAAGAAGGGCGACTCCGAGGGCGAGAAGCCGGCCGAGGCCGCCGCGGAGAAGCCGGCCGAGGCCGCCGCCGAGGTGCAGACCTCCGCCGAGACGGCCAAGGTCGCCGACGCTGAGCAGGCCGAGGAGGCCCCGGCCGCGGAGACGCCGGTCGCCGAGGCCCCCGCCACGGAGGCCCCCGCCGCGGACGCCGCCGAGCAGGCCTGACCTCACGGTTCGCAGTGACGGCGGGGGCCCACCGGCCCCCGCCGTCCACCCGTAGATCTTCGACCTCCTAAGAGAGAAACACAGATGGCGAACTACACCGCCGCCGACGTCAAGAAGCTTCGCGAGCTCACCGGCGCCGGCATGATGGACTGCAAGAAGGCCCTGGACGAGGCCGACGGCAATGTCGACAAGGCCGTCGAGCTGCTCCGCGTCAAGGGCCAGAAGGGCGTCGCCAAGCGCGAGAGCCGCAACGCCGAGAACGGCGCCGTGGTCTCCCTCATCGCGGACGACCGCGCCTCCGGTGTCCTGCTCGAGCTGAAGTGCGAGACGGACTTCGTCGCCAAGGGCGACAAGTTCCAGTCCGTCGCCGCCGCGCTCGCCGAGCACGTCGCCAAGACCCGGCCCGCCGACCTGCAGGCGCTGCTCGCCTCCGAGATCGAGGCCGGCAAGACCGTCCAGGCGTACGTCGACGAGGCCAACGCCAACCTCGGCGAGAAGATCGTCCTCGACCGCTTCGCGCAGTTCCCCGCGGACGGCGGCTTCGTCGCCGCCTACATGCACCGCACCATGCCCGACCTCCCGCCGCAGGTCGGCGTCCTGGTCGAGCTGGACAAGGAGAACGCCGAGGTCGCGAAGGACGTCGCGCAGCACATCGCCGCGTTCGCGCCCAAGTACCTCACGCGTGAGGACGTCCCCGCCGAGGTCGTCGAGAACGAGCGCCGCGTCGCCGAGGCCACTTCGCGCGAGGAGGGCAAGCCCGAGGCCGCCCTGCCGAAGATCGTCGAAGGCCGGGTCAACGGCTTCTTCAAGGAGGTCACCCTCCTCGACCAGCCGTTCGCGAAGGACAACAAGAAGTCCGTCAAGAAGATCCTGGACGAGGCCGGTGTCACGCTGAAGCGCTTCGCGCGCATTCGCGTCGGCGCCTGACCGCTTCGCCGGCGCCAGCGCGCCGACGGAGTCGTACACGGAGGACGGCGGACCCCGCTAGGGTCTGATGCAGTCGTCGGCCGCGTACCTGCCGGACGACCGCAGATCGACGAGGAGGCCATTGCCGCCAGGGACGACACCCGACCCACCGGCAATGGCCTTCGTCGTATGTGTACGAGGAGAACCCCATGAGCAAAGACGCGGACGCCGTCCCTTCCACCGACGACCGGAACGCCCAGGGCCCACGCCCGAGGCGCTTCATGCTGAAGCTCTCCGGTGAGGCGTTCGCCGGAGGGGGAGCGCTCGGAGTCGATCCCGACATCGTGCACGCGATCGCGCGCGAGATCGCTGCCGTCGTCAGGGACGGCGCGCAGATCGCTGTCGTCATCGGCGGCGGCAACTTCTTCCGCGGCGCCGAGTTGCAGCAGCGCGGCATGGACCGGGCGCGCTCCGACTACATGGGCATGCTCGGCACGGTCATGAACTGCCTGGCGCTCCAGGACTTCCTGGAGAAGGAGGGCGTCGAGACCCGCGTGCAGACCGCGATCACCATGGGACAGGTGGCGGAGCCTTACATCCCGCTGCGCGCCGTGCGCCACCTGGAGAAGGGACGCGTCGTCATCTTCGGCGCGGGCATGGGCATGCCGTACTTCTCCACCGACACCACCGCGGCGCAGCGCGCGCTCGAGATCCACGCGGAAGCCCTGCTGATGGGCAAGAACGGCGTGGACGGCGTCTACGACTCCGACCCCAAGACCAACCCGGGCGCCGTGAAGTTCGACGCGCTCGGGTTCGGCGATGTCATCTCGCGCGACCTGCGCGTCGCCGACCTGACCGCGATCACGCTGTGCCAGGACAACAAGCTGCCGATCCTGGTCTTCGAGCTGCTGGCCGAGGGCAATATCGCGCGAGCGGTCAAGGGTGAGAAGATCGGCACTCTCGTGAGCGACCACGGCGGCAGGGACTGAGGTCCGGTCCCCGCGGCCCCGTACGGACATAGCCCTGCCGGTGGTACACCGTGCAGACCGCCCTCACAACACGCAGGAGCAAGTGGTGATCGAAGAGACCCTCCTCGAAGCCGAGGAGAAGATGGAGAAGGCCGTCCTGGTCGCCAAAGACGACTTCGCCGCGATCCGCACCGGGCGCGCGCACCCGGCCATGTTCAACAAGATCGTGGCCGACTACTACGGTGCCATGACGCCGATCAACCAGCTCGCCTCGTTCTCGGTGCCCGAGGCGCGGATGGCCGTGGTGACGCCGTTCGACAAGAGCGCCCTGCGCAACATCGAGCAGGCGATCCGCGACTCCGACCTCGGCGTCAACCCGAGCAACGACGGCAATATCATCCGGGTGGTGTTCCCCGAGCTCACCGAGGAGCGCCGCAAGGAGTTCATCAAGGTCGCCAAGACCAAGGCCGAGGACTCGAAGATCTCGATCCGCGCCGTGCGCCGCAAGGCCAAGGAGACCATCGACAAGCTGGTCAAGGACGGCGAGGTCGGCGAGGACGAGGGCAGGCGGGCCGAGAAGGAGCTCGACGACACCACCGCGAAGTACGTCGCGCAGGTCGACGAGCTGCTCAAGCACAAGGAAGCCGAGCTGCTCGAGGTCTGATGAACGACTCTTCCCGCGGTGCCCCGCCGGCAGCCGGCCACCGGGCCCCCTCCGACCAGGGGGCTTGTCCGGCGGGTCCCGCCCGCGATGAGCCCGAGGCGCAGCAGACTCGGCCCATGCCCATCGTGCCCGACGGACCCGCACCGGACGGACCGCTGCCCGGCGGCGGCCGCGGGGCGGCCCACCGGGCCGGACCGCTGTTCCGTGACGAGACGCCGCAGGAGCCCATGGCGCAGAACCCGGCACCGCATCCCGCACCCGACCAGCCCCCGCAGAAGAAGCGCGCGGGCCGCGACCTGCGCGCGGCGATAGGGGTCGGGGTCGGTCTCGGTGCCGTGGTCGTGGCGTCGCTGTTCATCGTCAAGGCCGTGTTCGTCGGGGTGATCGCGGCCGCAGTGGTCGTCGGCCTGTGGGAGCTGACCAGCAGGCTCGACGAGAAGAAGGGCATCAAGGCGCCGATCGTCCCGCTCGCCGTCGGCGGCGCCATGATGGTCGTCGCCGGCTACGTCTGGGGGACGGAGGGCGCCTGGCTCGCGATGGCGCTGACCGCGCTCGCCGTGCTGGTGTGGCGGATGACGCAGCCACCCGACGGCTACCTGCGGGACGTCACGGCGGGCGTCTTCGCCGTGTTCTACGTGCCATTCCTGGCCACCTTCGTCGCGCTGATGCTCACCCCGCACGACGGCCCCTGGCGGGTGCTGACTTTCGTCATCCTCACCGTGATCAGCGACACGGGCGCGTACGCGGTCGGCTGGCGGTTCGGCCGCCACAAGCTCGCGCCGCGCATCAGCCCGGGAAAGACCCGGGAGGGCCTCGTCGGCGCCGTCACGTTCGCGATGGTGGCAGGCGCGCTGTGCATGCAGTTCCTGGTCGACGACGGGGTGTGGTGGCAGGGTCTGCTGCTGGGCCTCGGCGCGGCCGTGAGCGCGACGCTCGGCGACCTCGGCGAGTCGATGATCAAGCGGGACCTCGGGATCAAGGACATGGGCACGCTGCTGCCCGGCCACGGCGGCATCATGGACCGGCTGGACTCGCTCCTGCCGACGGCGCCCGTGGTCTGGCTGCTGCTGGTGCTGTTCGTCGGCTCGCACTGACGGTTCGCACTGACCCGTCGCCCGTCCGGCCGAGCGGGTACGCTGAATGGGTCCGCCGCCGCACGCGGTGGGCCCATCTGTGTCCCGCCCCCGTCCCGAACCCGGCCCGGACCTGTCGCCGCCCCGTGAGACGCCCGGGGCCGCGCTGCCGAGTCGCGGGACCACCGCCGTACGTACCGAGGAGTTGTCGCTCATGCCCGCGCCGAAGCCGGGGGAACTGACCTTCGCCGCCCCCCGCGGCGCGAAGCGCCCGCCGCGGCACCTCGCCGACCTCACGCCCGCCGAGCGCCGCGAGGCCGTGGCGGCGGCGGGGGAGAAGCCGTTCCGGGCCAAGCAGCTCTCCCAGCACTACTTCGCGCGGTACGCGCACGCGCCCGAGCAGTGGACCGACATCCCCGCCGGGTCGAGGCAGCGGCTCGCGGACGCGCTCCTGCCCGACCTCATGTCCGTCGTGCGCCACATCTCCTGCGACGACGACACGACGCGGAAGACGCTCTGGCGCCTGCACGACGGCACCCTCGTCGAGTCCGTGCTGATGCGCTACCCGGACCGGGTCACCATGTGCATCTCCTCGCAGGCCGGCTGCGGCATGAACTGCCCCTTCTGCGCCACGGGCCAAAACGGCCTCGACCGCAACCTCTCGACGGCCGAGATCGTGCACCAGATCGTCGACGGCATGCGCGCCCTGCGCGACGGCGAGGTCGCCGGCGGCCCCGCACGGCTGTCCAACATCGTCTTCATGGGCATGGGCGAGCCGCTCGCCAACTACAACCGGGTGGTCGGCGCCATCCGCAGGCTCACCGACCCGGAGCCCGACGGCCTCGGCCTCTCGCAGCGCGGGATCACGGTGTCGACGGTGGGCCTCGTGCCCGCGATGCTGCGCTTCGCCGACGAGGGGTTCAAGTGCCGCCTCGCGGTGTCCCTGCACGCGCCGGACGACGAGCTGCGCGACACGCTCGTCCCCGTCAACACGCGCTGGAAGGTGCGCGAAGTGCTGGACGCGGCCTGGGAGTACGCGGAGAGGTCGGGCCGCCGCGTCTCGATCGAGTACGCGCTCATCCGCGACGTCAACGACCAGGCGTGGCGCGGCGACCGGCTCGGCCGCCTGCTCAAGAACCGGCGGGTGCACGTCAACCTCATCCCGCTGAACCCGACGCCGGGCTCCAAGTGGACGGCCTCACGCCCCGAGGACGAGCGTGCCTTCGTGGACGCGATCGCCGCCCACGGCGTGCCCGTGACCGTGCGGGACACGCGCGGGCAGGAGATCGACGGCGCGTGCGGCCAGCTGGCGGCGTCCGAACGCTGACGGCGGCGCCTGGGCCCTGCCGGACATCGCGGGACACCCCCTCATCGCACGCGCGTACCTGCCCCGTGCGCCCGTGTGTACCCTGGTGGCTGACACAACGCATACAACCCATACCGCATACACCCGACAGGGGAGCGCCACAGCGCTGAGAGTGCGGCAGCGGCCCGGGACGCGAGACCCGGGCCCAGGCCGCAGACCCTCTGAACCTCGCCCAGGTCATTCTGGGTAGGAAGTCCGGTCTTCACCTCATGCTGTTGCGCCCTGCCCCGGCCCGCCCACGCGGACCGGGGGCAGGGCCGCGTCTCTTCCTGGACTGGACGTCCCAGGAGGAAAACAAGTGCCCACCACCAGGAAGCTCGCGGCGGCCGCGCTCGCCGCCGCGGTCGGTGCCACCGCCCTCGCCGCCTGCGGAGGGCAGGACGGGCAGGGCGGCGGAGGCGACGCGGGAGCCGCGAAGGCCACAACGGTCACGCTGGTGAGCCACGACTCGTTCGCCGCCTCGTCCGCCGTCCTGAAGGAGTTCACCAAGGAGACGGGCTACAAGGTCAAGGTCCTCAAGAGCGGTGACGCCGGCGAGGCCGTCAACAAGGCCATCCTCACCAAGGGCGCCCCGCAGGGCGACGTCTTCTTCGGCGTCGACAACACGCTGCTCAGCAGGGCGCTCGACAACGGCCTGTTCACCCCGTACACCGCCAAGGGCATCGACCGCGTCGACCCGTCCACCCGGCTCGACAAGGCCAAGCACCGCGTCACGCCCATCGACAGCGGCTACCTCTGCGTCAACTACGACCGCGCGTACTTCGCACGGCACAAGCTCGCGCCGCCGAACACCTTCGCGGACCTCGTCAAGCCCCAGTACAAGAACATGCTGGTGACGGAGAACGTCGCGACCTCCTCGCCCGGCCTCGGCTTCCTGCTCGGCACGATCGCCCGCTACGGCGACTCCGGCTGGCAGGACTACTGGAAGAAGCTCAAGGCCAACGGCGTGCAGGTGGTGGACAGCTGGGAACAGGCCTACGACCAGGACTTCTCCGGGTCCGCCGGCGGCAAGAAGGCCAAGGCGACGCGGCCCCTCGTCGTCTCGTACGCGTCCAGCCCGCCGTCCGAGGTGCTGTACGCCAAGCCGCGGCCGAAGAGCCCGGCGCAGGCGCCCACCGGCGTCGCCACCGGCACCTGCTTCCGCCAGATCGAGTTCGCGGGGCTGCTGGACGGCGCGAAGAACACCGCGGGCGGCAAGGCACTGATCGACTTCATGATCAGCAAGCGGTTCCAGGAGGACATGCCGCTGCAGATGTTCGTCGACCCCGTGGTCAAGGGCGCCAAGGAGCCCGAGGTCTTCACGAAGTTCGGCGCGAAGATCACGGACGGCGAGTCCATGGCGCCGCCCCGGATCGCCGCGCACCGCGACCAGTGGATCCAGACGTGGTCCTCGCTCCTGGTGAAGTGAAGGGCGCCGAGGGACCCGGCGCCTCGCCGGGACCCCCGGCCACGGGGCGCCGCCGGGCCGTGCGCCCCGCCGCGGTACGGCTCGCCCTGATGGCGCTGCCCCTCGCGTTCTTCGCGGTGTTCTTCGCCTACCCGGTCGTCTCGATCGTCGGACGCGGCCTCAGGACCGCCGACGGCTGGCAGCTGGGAGAGGTCACCCAGGTGCTGGGCAGGCCCGGCATCCTGCACGTCCTGTGGTTCACGCTGTGGCAGGCACTCGCCTCGACGGGGCTCACGCTGCTGATCGCGCTGCCGGGCGCCTACGTGTTCGCGCGGTTCTCCTTCCCCGGCAAGCAGGTGCTGCGCGCCGCGGTCACCGTGCCGTTCGTGCTCCCGACCGTCGTGGCGGGCACGGCGTTCCTCGCGCTGCTCGGCAGGGGCGGGCTGCTCGACCAGCTCTGGGGCGTGCGCCTCGACACCACGGTCTGGGCGATCCTGCTCGCGCACGTCTTCTTCAACTACGCGGTCGTGGTGCGGACCGTCGGCGGTCTGTGGGCCCAGCTCGACCCGCGCCAGGAGGAGGCGGCGCGCGTGCTCGGCGCGAGCCGGCTCGCCGCCTGGCGCAGGGTGACCCTGCCGGCGCTCGCGCCCGCCGTCGCCGCCGCGGCGCTGATGGTGTTCCTGTTCACCTTCACGTCCTTCGGCGTCATCCAGATCCTCGGCGGGCCCGGCTTCTCCACGCTCGAAGTGGAGATCTACCGGCAGACGGCCGAACTGCTCCAGCTGCCGACCGCCGCGATCCTGACGCTCGTGCAACTCGTCGCCGTCGGCGCCGTGCTCGGCGTGCACGCCTGGACGGTGCGGCGCAGGGAGAGCGCGCTGCGCCTCGTCGACCCGTCCACGACCGCGCGCCGGCCGCGCGGCGCCGGGCAGTGGGCGCTGCTCGGCGGGGTCCTCGCGAGCGTCGCGCTGCTGCTGTTCCTGCCGCTCGGGGTGCTCGTCGAGCGCTCGCTCGACACACCCGGCGGGCACGGCTTCGCCTACTACAGGGCGCTGACCTCGGTCGACGCGAGCGGCACCTTCCTGGTGGCGCCCCTGGAAGCCGTCTGGAACTCCGTGCGCTACGCCGTCGTCGCCGCGGCGATCGCGCTGGTGGTCGGAGGGCTCGCGGCGGCCGCGCTGACCCGGCGCGCCGGACGGTTCGCGCGCGGGTTCGACGCCCTGCTGATGCTGCCGCTCGGCGTGTCCGCCGTCACCGTCGGCTTCGGCTTCCTCATCACACTCGACAAGCCGCCGCTCGACCTGCGCTCCTCGTGGATCCTCGTGCCGCTCGCGCAGGCGCTCGTCGGCGTGCCCTTCGTCGTGCGGACGATGCTCCCCGTGCTGCGCGCCGTGGACGGCAGGCTGCGCGAGGCGGCCGCCGTGCTCGGTGCTTCGCCGCTGCGGGTCTTCCGCGAGGTCGACCTGGCGCTGGTGCGGCGCGCCCTGCTGGTCGCCGCCGGATTCGCGTTCGCCGTCTCGCTCGGCGAGTTCGGCGCGACGGTCTTCATCGCGCGGCCCGGCAACCCGACCCTGCCCGTGGCGGTCGCCCGGCTGCTCTCGCGCCCCGGCGACCTCACGTACGGCGAGGCGATGGCGCTCTCCACGGTCCTGATGATCGTGTGCGCGCTCTCGCTGCTGCTGCTCGAACGCATCCGCACCGACCGCTCGGGAGAGTTCTGATGGCGCTGCTGACCCTGGAGGACGTCACCGTACGGTTCGGCGCGCGCGCCGCGCTCGACGCGGTACGGCTCGACGTCGCCGAGCACGAGATCGTCAGCGTGCTCGGGCCGAGCGGCAGCGGCAAGTCCACCATGCTGCGCGTGATCGCCGGGCTCCAGGCCCCTGGCGGCGGTCGGGTGCTGCTCGACGGCGCCGACCAGGCGGCCGTGCCCGTGCACCGCAGGGGCGTCGGGCTGATGTTCCAGGACCACCAGCTGTTCCCGCAGCGTGACGTGGCGGGCAATGTCGCCTTCGGGCTGCGCATGCACGGCGCGTCGCGCGCCGAACAGCGCACCCGGGTCGAGGAGTTGCTCGAACTGGTGGGCCTGCCGGGCGCCGGTGGGCGTGCCGTGTCCACGCTGTCGGGCGGCGAGCAGCAGCGCGTCGCGCTGGCCAGGGCGCTGGCGCCCAGGCCGCGGCTGCTGATGCTGGACGAGCCGCTCGGCCAGCTCGACCGCGGCCTGCGCGAACGCCTCGTCGTCGAGTTGCGCGGCCTGTTCGGCCGCCTCGGCACGACGGTGCTCGCCGTCACGCACGACCAGGGCGAGGCCTTCGCGCTCGCCGACCGGGTGGTCGTCATGGGGGACGGCCGCGTGGCGCAGACCGGCACGCCGCTCGGCGTGTGGCAGCGCCCGGCCTCCGCGTTCGTCGCGCGCTTCCTCGGCTTCGACAACGTCGTTCCCGCGACCGTCGGCGGCGAGAGCGCCGACACGCCCTGGGGGAAGCTGCCGATGGAGCCCGGTTCACCGCAGGGCGGGCGGACGCTGCTGGTGCGGCCCGCCGGGGTGCGCATGGCCGCGCCGGACGACGGGCTGCGCTGCGAGGTCGAAACCCGCACGTTCCGCGGCAGCCGCGTCGTCGTGCGCCTGCGCCCCGAGGGCGGTGGTCCCCCGCTCGACGCGGAGTGCGCTCCGGCCGAGGCGCCGCGTGAGGGCGACACCGTCGGCGTCACGTTCAGCCAGGACGACGTGGTCGTCCTGGCGGAGTCCGGCACAGGCGCGAAAACGAACGCGACGGCGAAAACGAACGCGGACGCGGGCCTCAGAGACGGATCGCGTAGTACTTGACCCGCTCGTCCTGCGCCACGAGACGCATCCCCGCGGACGCCATCACCCGCTGGGACGCGACGTTGGCATGGTCGGCGTCGCCGTTGACCCCCCGCACGCCGAGCGCACGCAGCCGGTCGAGCAGCCCGCGCAGCGCCTCGCGCGCGTAGCCGTTGCCGTGCTGCGAGGCGATCAGGCTGTAGCCGACCGTCACGGTGTCCCGCGCGTCGGGCGGACCGTCGAAGCCGAGGCCGCCGATGGCACACCCGTCCGAGCGGCGCCTGATCTCGTACGTACCGAACGGCGCCGGGTCGCCGCTGATCGAGCACGTCGCGAGGTACGAGCTGACGCCCTTCACGTCGAACGCGTCCGGGTAGCCGGGCGCCCAGCGGTCGCCGGGCCCCGGCGCGCAGGACACGACACGCTCGGCCTCGTCGGTGCTCAGCGGGTGCAGTACGAGCCGCCGCGTCGTGACGTCGTCCCCCGCGGCGCCCCCCGTCGCGGCCATCAGGCCCCGGCCGTCCGTCCCGCGAGCGCCGCGAGTGCCGCCGGGGCCTCGTCGACCGTGTCGACGAGCGCGATCCGGTCCGCCATGGACCGCTCTCCGGCGAGCGCGGTCAGCAGTGGCCAGGCCGGCAGGTCCCTGGTCCAGTGCTCGCGGTCGACCAGCACCATCGGGGTCGGTTCGCCGCGCGAGGCGTAGTAGTTGGGCGTCGCGTTGTCGAAGATCTCCTGCACGGTGCCCGCGGCGCCCGGCAGGAAGACCACGCCCGCCGTGCAGCGCGCCAGCAGCCCGTCCTCGCGCAGCGCGTTGGCGAAGTACTTGGCGATGTGGCTGGCGAACGGGTTCGGCGGCTCGTGCCCGTAGAACCAGGTCGGGATGCCCACCGATCGGGCGCCGCCCGGCGCGCGCTCCCGCACCTCGAAGGCGGCGCGCGCCCAGTCGGTGACCGAAGGGCGGAACGAGGGCGTCTTGCCGAGCAGTTCCAGGGCGTCGGCCAGCACGGCGTCGTCGAAGGACGACAGGTAGGCGCCGAGGTTCGCCGCCTCCATCGCGCCGGGGCCGCCGCCGGTGGCGACGGTGAGCCCGGTTCGTGCGAGGGAGCGGCCGAGCCGGGCGGCGCCCGCGTACGCGTCGGTGCCGCGCGCCATCGCGTGGCCGCCCATCACGCCCACGACCGGCGCGCCGGCCAGGAGTTCGTCGAGGGCGTCGGAGACCGCGTCGTCGTGGACGGCGCGCAGCATCGACGCGAAGACGTCGCCGTCGTCCTTGGTGCGCTGGAACCAGGCGTACGCGCGCGCGTCGGGCGTCGCCTCGTAACCGTCCGACGCGAGGCCGTCGAAGAGCTGGTCGGGGGTATACAGCAGGCCGCGGTAGGGGTCGAACGGCAGGTTGGGCACGGGCGGGAAGACCATGGCGCCGTCGGCGCGCACCTTCGCCAGCGCCTCCGGCTCCATCGGGCACCCGAGGAAGACCGCGCCCGCGGTGTCCGACGCGAGCAGCCGGCCGGTACGGCCCGTCAGGTCGACGGACTGGACGCGGTACCCGCCGAGCGCGCCCCCCTCCGCCCTGAGGTCGAACTCCTCCAGCGTCTCGATCTCGCGGTCCTGCGGGAGCTCGCCCGCGCTGTCCCCGCCCGGCTCGTGTCTCTGCTGCGGTATCGGCACGGCGCCATGCTAGTGCCCCTCACGGCGCTCGCGGCGGGAGCGCCGCCTCCCGTCAGCGGCCGAGCGGCGCCGCGGCGAGCTCCGCGACGATCCAGGTCAGCGGCGCGAAGACGGCGGCGAGCGCCAGCACGCGCACGCCCGCCGCCGCGCGCAGGACCGCAGCCGGCGTGCCCGCCTCGCCCAGCGCGCTGTTCGTCTCCTCGCGGGAGTGGACCGCCTCAGCCGCGGCCGTCAGCACGCTGGCCAGCGCGCAGCCGATGACGAGGACGGCGCCGAGCCCGGTGAGGACGCCGTACGGTCGCCGGTCGCCCGGCCCGTACAGGGCGGCCGCCGCGAACGTGCCGGACACCACCGCGCACAGCACGCCGAGCGGGCGGCCGATGGAGCGTGCCTGGCTCATCAGCGCACGCCCCGCGAGCAGCCGTACCGCGCCGGGCCGCGCGCTCTGCAGCAGCCAGCCGCACAGGTGGCTGATGCCGGGCCCGGCGAGCGCCAGGCCCACCGCCGTCAGCGCCCACCCGCCGAGCACCCCGGCGGGGCTGCCCTCGAAGCGTCCGGGCAGCGGCAGCGGCGTGCGGTCGCCGCCGCCGCTCGCGTACGTCTCCACGGCGAGGCCCGCGGCGGTCAGGGCCACGCCCCATGGGAGTCCCGCGGGCGCGGACGTCGTGCCTGGCTTCGCGGCTGCGCGCTCCCGCACGGACGGCCTGAGCGCGCAGGCCACCGCGGCCGACGCCAGCACGGGCACGGCGGCGAGCAGCAGCACCACCGCGCCGGCCGGCACCGTGCCGTTGCCCGCGAGCAGCCGCCGTGACGCGCCGTCGAGCGGCAGGCCGGAGCCGTCGCCGCGCAGGTGCCAGAAGGCGAGCAGCGCGAAGAGCGAGCCGAGCACGCAGGAGGCCGCCGTCGTCACGGTGGCGTACGCGGTGAGCCTGACCGGGCCAAGGCCGATCGCCGAGAGCCCCGGGCGCGGCCGCGTGCCCGGGTCCGTCCGCGCGACGGCCACCGCGAGCTGCACCGCGGCGGCGGCCGGCACGGCGCACCACAGCAGGCGCAGCAGCGCGCCCTCGGGGTGGCCGACCGCCCACATCAGCGTGCACAGCAGCAGGAAGCCGACGCCTGCGGAAGCGGCCGCCACCAGCAGGCGGCGCAGCTGGACGAGGAGGCGTGAGCCGCGGGCTAGACGGAGAGCGAGCACGCTTCTTGCCCTTCCGCCTCTGGGGTGGCGGCGTCGGCGCGGCGGCCGTCGACCAGGGGCAGGCAGTGGTCGGCGAGCGCCGCCGCGTCCTCGTCCAGCGTGGCGAGTACGACGGTGACGCCGTGCGAGCGCGCCGCGGTCGTCAGCGTGCGCAGCACCTGCGCGCGGTCGGACGCGTGCAGCGACGCGGTCGGCTCGTCGGCGAACAGCACGGTGGGACGGGCCGTCAGCGCGCGCGCCACCGCGATGCGCTGGCGCCGGTGCCTGGGCAGCGCCGCGGGCTTCCTGCCGGCGCAGTCGGCGACGTCGAGGCGTTCGAGCCACTCCATCGCGGCGGCCTTGGCGGCGCGCTGCGAGGTGCCGCGCAGGAGCAGCGGGAGCGCCGCGTTCTCCCAGCCGTTCAGCTCGGGCACGAGGGAGGGCTCGGGGCCGATCCACGCGAACCTCTCGGCGCGCAGCCTCTCGCGCTGCGCCCTGCTCAGGGTGTGCACGGGGTGGCCGTCGAACCACACCTCGCCCTCCTGCGGCACCAACTGGCCGGACAGGCACCGCAGCAGGGTCGTCTTGCCGCAGGCTCGCGGCCCGCGCACGGCGAGGACGTGGCCCTCGCGCACCCCGAGCGAGACCCCGGAAAGGGCGGGGGAGCCTTCGAGTGAGCAGTGCACGGAACGCGCCCACAGCACGTCGTCGTCCGGCGGAGCCACCATGGCGTACACCTCGGTTCTGCTCGTACGGTCCGCCCTTGGCCGGGCCGCGGACTTCGGATCAGATGGTCACTGGCACGGTAGGCAGCGACCGCGAGGCGGGTGGGCAGTACGCGGCGCGGGTGCCCCTGTCTCACTCGATCGGGGGCACCCGGGCGGCGGGCACGCGCGTCGGAAGCGGCGGCACGCCCGTCAGAAGCGGCGGGCGCACGTCGGAAGCCGGCGTCTTGCTCAGAGCTTCGTCCATGCCTCCGTGAGGACCGTGCGCAGGATGGACTCGATCTCGTCGAACGTCGACTGGTCGGAGATCAGCGGCGGCGCCAGCTGGACGACCGGGTCGCCGCGGTCGTCGGCACGGCAGTACAGGCCGTTGTCGTAGAGCGCGTGCGAGAGGAACCCGTAGAGGACCCGCTCGGTCTCCTCGTCGGTGAACGTCTCCTTGGTGGCCTTGTCCTTCACGAGCTCGATGCCGTAGAAGAAGCCGTTGCCGCGGACATCGCCCACGATCGGCAGGTCGTGGAGTTTGCTCAGCGTGGCGAAGAACGCGGACTCGTTGTCCAGCACGTGCTGGTTGAGGCCCTCGCGCTCGAAGATGTCGAGGTTGGCGAGGCCGACCGCGGCGGAGACCGGGTGGCCGCCGAAGGTGTAGCCGTGCAGGAACGTGTTGTCGCCCTCGTAGAACGGCTCCGCCAGGCGGTCGGAGACGATGCACGCGCCGATCGGCGAGTAGCCGGACGTCATGCCCTTGGCGCAGGTGATCATGTCCGGCACGTAGCCGAATTTGTCGCACGCGAACATCGTGCCGATCCGGCCGAAGGCGCAGATGACCTCGTCGGAGACGAGCAGCACGTCGTACTTGTCGCAGATCTCCCGCACCCGCTGGAAGTATCCCGGCGGCGGCGGGAAGCAGCCGCCCGCGTTCTGCACCGGCTCCAGGAACACGGCGGCGACCGTGTCGGCCCCCTCGAACAGGATCTGCTGCTCGATCTGGTCGGCGGCCCAGCGCCCGAACGCCTCGGGGTCGTCGCCGTGGATCGGCGCGCGGTAGATGTTGGTGTTGGCCACCTTGTGCGCGCCGGGGACCAGCGGCTCGAACGGCGCCTTCAGGTCGGGAAGGCCCGTGATGGACAGCGCGCCCTGCGGGGTGCCGTGATAGGCGACCGCACGCGAGATGACCTTGTACTTCGTCGGCTTGCCGGTCAGCTTGAAGTACTGCTTGGCGAGCTTCCAGGCCGTCTCGACGGCCTCGCCGCCACCCGTCGTGAAGAACACCTTGTTCAGGTCGCCCGGCGCGTAGTGTGCGAGCCGCTCGGCCAGCTCGACCGCCTTGGGATGCGCGTACGACCACACGGGGAAGAAGGCCAGCTCCTGCGCCTGCTTGTACGCGGTCTCGGCCAGCTCGTGCCGCCCGTGACCTGCGTTGACCACGAACAGGCCGGACAGGCCGTCCAGGTAGCGCTTGCCGTCGGCGTCGTAGATGTGGGTGCCCTCGCCACGCACGATGGTGGGCACGGGTGCGTTCTCGTACGACGACATGCGGGTGAAGTGCATCCACAGGTGGTCGTACGCGGTCTTGGAGAGGTCCTTGCTCACGGCTATCGGGTTCCCCACATGTAGGTCTGCTTCTTGAGCTTGAGGTAGACGAAGCTCTCGGTGGAGCGCACGCCGGGGAGCGTGCGGATCCGTTTCGTGATCACTTCGAGCAGGTGGTCGTCGTCCTCGCAGACGATCTCCACCATCAGGTCGAACGAGCCGGCGGTCATGACCACGTACTCGCACTCGTCCATGGCGGTCAGCGCCTCGGCGACGCCGTCCACGTCGCCCTCGACATTGATCCCGACCATCGCCTGCCGCCTGAACCCGACGGTGAGCGGGTCCGTGACGGCGACGATCTGCATCACGCCCTGGTCGAGCAGCTTCTGCACGCGCTGGCGCACGGCCGCCTCGGACAGCCCGACCGCCTTGCCGATCGCCGAGTACGGGCGCCGTCCGTCCTCCTGGAGCTGTTCGATGATGGCGAGGGAGACGGCGTCGATCCCGTGGGTCGAGCCGTTCCCGTTCCTGATCTCTGCGCTGCGACTGGCCACGCCCTCACTGTGCCTTGGTACTCGTCTGTCACGCAACCCCGTATCGATGAAATTCGTTGTCCTGAGACCTGAAATAAACCGAATCCGAAGTTACGGGGCGTCGGGCCTGTCGAAAGCGTCGGGTACCTGACTAGGCTGGGCGTCTCACACACCGGACAACCGACCGACAGGAGGGGTGGCAGTGACCACCGAGCCGCGCCGTCTGCGCAACTACATCAACGGCGAGTTCCGGGACGCAGCCGACGGGCGCACCACCGACGTGGTGAACCCGGCCACGGGGGAGGTCTACGCCACGGCGCCGCTGTCGGGCCCCGCCGACGTCGACGCGGCGATGCAGGCTGCCGCCGCCGCGTTCCCCGCCTGGCGCGACACCACGCCCGCCGAGCGCCAGAAGGTCATCCTCAAGATCGCGGACGCCTTCGAGGAGCGCGCCGAGGAACTCATCGCGACCGAGTCGGAGAACACCGGCAAACCCCTCGGCCTCACGCGCACCGAGGAGATCCCGCCGATGGTGGACCAGATCCGCTTCTTCGCGGGCGCGGCGCGGATGCTGGAGGGACGCTCGGCCGGCGAGTACATGGACGGCCTCACCTCGTTCGTACGGCGCGAGCCGGTCGGCGTCTGCGCGCAGGTCGCCCCGTGGAACTACCCGATGATGATGGGCGTGTGGAAGTTCGCCCCCGCGCTCGCCGCGGGCAACACCGTCGTGCTGAAGCCGTCCGACACGACGCCCGCGTCCACCGTGCTGATGGCCGAGATCATCGGGTCGGTGGCGCCCAAGGGCGTCTTCAACGTCATCTGCGGCGACCGCGACACCGGCCGCGCCATGGTCGAGCACCCGACGCCCGCGATGGCGTCCATCACCGGCTCAGTCCGCGCCGGCATGGAGGTCGCCGGGTCGGCGGCCAAGGACGTCAAGCGCGTCCACCTCGAACTCGGCGGCAAGGCGCCCGTCATCGTCTTCGGCGACGTCGACATCCCCAAGGCCGTCGAGGGCATCTCGGTGGCCGGCTACTTCAACGCGGGCCAGGACTGCACGGCGGCCACGCGCGTCCTCGTCCACGAGTCGATCCACGACGAGTTCGTCGCGGAACTGGCCAAGGCCGCCGACGGCACCAAGACGGGCGCGGCGGACGACGAGGACGTGCTGTACGGGCCGCTCAACAACGCCAATCAGCTGGAGCGTGTCTCCGGCTTCATCGACCGGCTGCCCGCACACGCGAAGGTCGTCACCGGCGGCCACCGCGTCGGCGACAAGGGCTACTTCTACGCGCCGACCGTCGTCTCGGGCCTCAAGCAGGACGACGAGATCATCCAGAACGAGGTGTTCGGCCCGGTCATCACCGTCCAGTCCTTCACGGACGAGGCCCAGGCGCTGACCTACGCGAACGACGTCGAGTACGCGCTCGCCTCGTCCGTGTGGACGAAGGACCACGCGCGCGCCATGCGCCTGTCGAAGTCCCTCGACTTCGGCTGCGTGTGGATCAACACGCACATCCCGCTGGTCGCGGAGATGCCGCACGGCGGCTTCAAGAAGTCCGGCTACGGCAAGGACCTGTCGGCGTACGGCTTCGACGACTACACGCGCGTCAAGCACGTGATGACGGCGCTGGAGGACTGAGCCGCCGTGGGGGCCGCCGCCCGGGCGGGCGGCGGCCCCCACGGGCGCCCGCGCTTGCCGGCGCGGCCCTTGCCGCCCCTTACGGCTTGCGCGCGACCAGGCCGAACTGGGCCACCTCGGGCCCCGGGTCCTCGCCCGGCGCTACGCGCCAGCGCGAGCAGGAGACGATGCCGGGCTCCAGGACGTCGAGGCCCTCCGCGAAGGAGGCGATCTCGGCCCCGGTCCTCGCGGTGATCGGCGGGGTCGCGTTCTCGTTCCAGAACCGCATGGCCTCCTCGTTGCCCGAACCGCCGAGCTCCAGCGTCGGATGCGTCAGCACCAGGTGGCTCCCGGGCGCCACCGCGTCGAGCAGGCGGCGGACGATGGACCGCGCCTCGTCCGTATCGGGCACGAAGTTGAGGATGCCGAGCAGTATCACCGCGACGGGCCGCTCCAGGTCCAGCGTCCTGCCGAGGCTGCCGAGGATCGTCCCGGGATCGCGCACGTCCGCGTCGAGGTACTCCGTCTGGCCCCAGGGGCTGCTCGTCAGCAGCGCACGCGCGTGCGCGAGCACCGTCGGGTCGTTGTCGACGTACACGATCCGCGCGTCGGGCGCGACGGCCTGCGCGACCTCGTGGGTGTTCTCGGCGGTGGGCAGCCCTGTGCCGATGTCCAGGAACTGCCGCATCCCCGCCTCGCCCGCGAGGTACGCGACCGAGCGGCCGAGGAACGCGCGGTCGGCGCGCGCGACCTCGCCGATGCTCGGGTACATGGCGGTGACCTGGTCGCCGACCGCCCGGTCCACCAGGTAGTTGTCCTCGCCACCCAGCCAGTAGTTCCACACGCGCGCGTTGTGCGCCCTGTCCGTCACGACCTCCGACGGCGCCGCCCCGCGGCCCGGCCCGTCCTCGCGCGTCACGTTCTCCGTCACGTCCGCTCCTCCCCGTTGTGCGCCGGCACGCCACGCGAGCCTGCCACCAACCGCGCGAGCACGTCGATCCTGTTGGTCGTCAGCGCGTCGATGCCCGCGCGGATCAGGCGCCGCATCCGCCACCCCGTGTCGACGGTCCAGGCCGACACCAGCAGCCCGTCGCGGTGGCCGCGCGCGATCACCTCCGCGGTGGCCAGGCCGAAGCGGTAGTTGACCCAACGCGGCCGCACGGCCGCGAGCAGCGAGGGCAGTGGGGGAGCCACCGTCCCCCACGTCATCGCGATCTCGGCACCCGGCTCCGCCGCGCGCACCGCGAGCATCGTGGACGGCGCGCCCGTCCAGTACACCCGCTCGCTCGCGCCGCACTCCCGCACGACCCCCACCATGGCGCGCACCGCCTCGGGCGTCGCACCCGGCAGGTCCAGCTGCAGCCGGCACTCCGTCGCCCGCAGCGCGTCGCGCAGGAGCGGCACGCCTCCCGACGTCACCTCGGTGAGCTCGCGCGCCGTGACGTCGGCGAGCGGGCGCGGGTCGCCCCAGAGGCGTTCGAGCGAGGCGTCGTGCAGCAGCACGGGCACCCCGTCACGGGTGAGCCTGACGTCCGTCTCGACCGCGTCGGCCCCGCGCGCGGCGGCGGACCGGATCGAGGCGACGGTGTTCTCCCGCAGCCGGTACGGGTCGCCGCGGTGCGCCACGGCGACGAAGCCACGGCGGCTCACCGGGCGAGCCACGCGTCGGTGTAGGCGTCGATCTCACCGGCGAGCGTCTTCTTGCCCGCATCGTCGAGGAAGGACGCCTCGACGCCGTTCTTCGCCAGTGCGGCCACGCCACGCTCGTCCAGGCCGAGCAGCCGGGCGGCGACCCCGTACTCCTGGTTGAGGTCGGTGCCGAACATCGGCGGGTCGTCGCTGCCCACGGTGACCAGCACCCCGGCCTCCACCATCCGCGCCAGGGGATGCTCGTCGAGGCGGGCGACCGCGCGGGTCGCGATGTTGGAGGTGGGGCACACCTCCAGCGGAATGCGGTGCTCCGCCAGGTGCGCGAGCAGCGCGGGGTCCTGGACGGAGCTGGTGCCGTGCCCGATGCGCTCCGCGCGCAGCTCCCGCAGCGCGTCCCACACGGTCCCGGGCCCCGTCGTCTCCCCGGCGTGCGGCACGGAGTGCAGGCCCGCGGCGATCGCGCGGTCGAAGTACGGCTTGAACTGCGGGCGCGGCACGCCGATCTCCGGCCCCCCGAGCCCGAAGCCGACCAGCCCCTCGGGGCGCAGGTCCACCGCGAGCCGCGCCGTCTCCTCGGCGGACGGCAGCCCCGCCTCGCCCGGGATGTCGAAGATCCACCGCAGGACGACGCCGAGTTCGGCCTCCGCTGCCTTGCGGGCGTCCTCTATGGCCTCCATGAACGCCACTTCGGGGATGCCGCGGCTGGTCGAGCTGAACGGGGTGACCGTCAGCTCGGCGTAGCGGATGTTCTGCCGCGCCATGTCCCGCGCGATCTCGAACGTCAGCAGACGGACGTCCTCGGGCGTGCGGATCAGGTCGACCACCGACAGGTACACCTCGATGAAGTGCGCGAAGTCGGTGAACGTGAAGTAGTCGGCGAGCGCCTCCTGATCGGTCGGCACCTTCGAGTCGGCGTGCCGCCCGGCGAGTTCGGCGACGATGCGGGGGGAGGCGGAGCCGACGTGGTGCACGTGCAGCTCCGCCTTGGGCAGCCCGGCGATGAACGGGTGCAGGTCGGTCATGGGGTCCTCCAGCGAAACCGGTCGGGCCGGAGCGGGACGCGGCCCAGGCCCGGCATCGACGGAACATCGTAACGGTCTGGTGCCCGGTGGAGAGTGGATCAGCGAGCGGCGTCCTGCGGCTTCGAATCCAAGGCGGAGGAGGGACTCGACGCGGTGGGGGTACCTCCCGGCCGCAGGCTGGTGGACGTCGGGGACTGGAGGTACCCCCGGCCGAAGGCTGGGGGAGACAACGCCGGAGGCGGACCGCAGGGCGTCGCGAGCCCGCTCGCCATCGCGCACCAGGCCGTATGCGTTGCGCGGCCGAGGGCCTCGGAGATCGGGGGCGTCAGGGCGCTTGTAGCATGACTGCTCACACGATGGGGGAGCGCGATGCCAGATCAGAACGGGCCGCAGGCAGGCGGGGAGCAGCCGCGGGATCCATGGGCGCCGCCGGAGCGGCGGCCCTCGCTCGACAAGCCCGGAGGGCCGGCCGGTCCTCCTTCCGGCGGCTCGGTGCACGAACAGCCGACGATGGCGGCCCCCGCCCCCGACGGCGGCGGGCCCGCCGTGCCCCCGCCGCCTCCCGCGCCGGGCCCGTACGGTTACCCGAACACGGCCCCGGGCTCCGCGCCGCAGGGAACGGGTCCCGCCCCGGGGCCCGCGTACGGCAGCCAGCAGCCCTCGGCCTACGGCTACCCGCAGTACCCCGGGGGCTCCGGCTCCTACCCGGCCGGCCCGGGCCCGTACTCCGGTGGTCCCGCCCCCTACCCGGGCAGCCACTGGGGCGTGCAGCCGATGCCGTCGAACGGCATGGGCACGGCGGCCATGGTGCTCGGCATCATCTCGGTCGTCGGCTTCTGCATGTACGGGGTCGTCGGCCTGATCGCGGGCATCCTCGCGATCATCTTCGGCATCAAGGGCCGCAGGAAGGCGGACAACGGCCAGGCGACCAACCGGGGCGCGGCGACCGCGGGTCTCATCCTCGGCTGGATCGGCGCGGTCATCGGCCTGCTGGTGATCGCGTTCATCGTGGTCGCCATCGTCCTCGGCGTCCGGGATTCGCACGACAACACGCCGCTGCAGGACGGCGACCCCTTCGCCACGTCGCTCGTCGTGGACCACCCGGCCCGCTGACCCGCCCGCCCGGGCGGCATCCTCGCCGCCCGGGCGCCCGCCGCCGCCTCAGGTCAGGGCGAGCCGGCCGCGGGCCTCCATCAGGGCGAAGCCCAGGAGGTTCTCGCCCCGCCACCGCGCGGGGTCCCCGGCGCGCTCGTCGTCCGCGGCGAGACCGATGCCCCACACGTGGTCCAGCGGGCTCGCCTCCACCAGGACGCGCTCGCCCGTCGCGAGCAGGAAGCCGCGCAGGGCGGCATCGCCGCCGAACTTGTGCAGGCTGCCGGCCACCACCAGGGCGAACCGTTCCCGCCGCCAGACGTCCTCGTCGAAGCCGCGCACCAGCCGCCCGGCGTTCTTGGCCCGGGACGGATGGCCCGCGGCCAGCGCCGCGCGCTCGGCCTCCGCGTCCCCGAACAGGCGCGCCTTGCCCGCCATCATCCAGTGCTCGGCCGTCCTGTACTCGACGCCGTCGACCGTGAACGGGGACGGCCACCACTGGCTGAGGCAACTCGCCGAGAGCCTGCCGTCGCGGCGGGCCGAATGCCCCCAGAAGTGCAGGAACCCGATCCGCTCGCCCCGCTGTGCGCGCTCGACGAGATCGCGCACACGCGCCGGTCCCCCCAGGTCGCCGCTCATGCCCTCGTCCACAGGGGCGAGTCTGCCAGGGCCGCGAGTCGCGTGTGCCGCGCGCGCACGCGCCGGGCGCCGGCAGGTTGCGTCATCGACCGATTCCGTTGCGTGACCAAAAGGAAACAACGGAATCCCTTGTTGCATGGGCGATGCTCTGCCAGGATCGTCACTCAATCGACGCTCGGACAACGGAGAACGTCATGGGTGACCGCTTCCAGGCGGAGCAACGCTTCACGGACGGCGCGCAGTTCATCGGCGGACGCCTCGTGCACGGCACCTCGGGACGCACCCAGGACGTGGTGGATCCGGCCACCGGCGAGACCGTCCTCACCTACGAGCTCGCCTCCACCGCCGACGTGGACGCGGCCGTCGCCGCCGCCCGCGCCGCCTTCCCCGGCTGGTCATCGGCCACCCCGGGCGAGCGCTCCGACGCGCTGCACCGCCTCGCCACCGTGCTCGCGGCGCGCGCCGACGACTTCGCGCACGCCGAGTCGCTCCAGTGCGGCAAGCCCCTCAAGCTGTCCGCAGGCTTCGACGTGCCCGGCACGGTCGACAACGCCGCGTTCTTCGCGGGCGCCGCCCGCCACCTCCAGGGCGTCTCGGCCGGCGAGTACAGCGCGGACCACACCTCGTACGTCCGCAGGGAACCCATCGGCGTCGTGGGCTCCATCGCCCCCTGGAACTACCCCCTCCAGATGGCCGCTTGGAAGATCCTCCCGGCCGTCGCGGCGGGCAACACCATCGTGCTGAAGCCCGCCGAGATCACGCCCCTCACCTCCCTGATGTTCGCCCAGGCCGCACAGGAGGCAGGGATCCCCGACGGCGTGATCAACATCGTCAGCGGCGCGGGAGCCGAGGCGGGCGAGCACCTCGTCGGCCACCCGGACGTGGCGATGACGTCGTTCACCGGCTCCACCGCCGTCGGCAGGCGCGTCGCTGCGATCGCCACCGCGGGCGTCACCCGCCTCCACCTCGAACTCGGCGGCAAGGCCCCGTTCGTGGTCTTCGACGACGCCGACCTGGAGGCCGCCGTGCACGGCGCCGTCGCCGGCGCGCTCATCAACACCGGCCAGGACTGTACGGCCGCCACACGCGCCTACGTGCAGCGCCCGCTGTACGACGCGTTCGTCGCGGACGTCGCCGCGCTGATGGAGACCGTGCGCGTCGGCGACCCGTTCGCGGCCGGCACCGACCTCGGGCCCCTCGTCAGCCACGCCCAGCGCGACCGCGTCGCCGGATTCGTGGACCGCGCCCGCGGCCGCGCACGGATCGTCACCGGGGGCGAGGCGCCCGGCGGCGCACTCGCCGCCGGCGCCTACTACCGGCCCACCCTCATCGCGGACGCCGCGCAGGACAGCGAGGCCGTCCAGTCCGAGATCTTCGGGCCCGTGCTCGTCGCCGTCCCCTTCGACACCGACGACGAGGGCATCGCGCTCGCCAACGACACCCCCTACGGGCTCGCCGCGTCCGCCTGGAGCCGTGACGTCTACCGCACGGGACGCGCCACCCGCGAGATCAGGGCCGGCTGCGTGTGGATCAACGACCACATCCCGATCATCAGCGAGATGCCCCACGGCGGCTACAAGCACAGCGGGTGGGGCAAGGACATGTCGGCGTACTCGTTCGAGGAGTACACGCAGGTCAAGCACGTCATGTACGACAACACCGCGGTGCCGAGGAAGGACTGGCACCGCACGATCTTCGGGGACCGGACGTGACACACACACCCGAGAGGGCGAAGTCCATGGCACACGACGCACCAGAGAGCCTGTCGTCCGTCCAGCTGGCGGCCATCCAGCGCCACCTCACCACCGGCAGGGGTGCCCTGACCCGCCGTTCGCTGCTGCGCGCGGGCGGCGTCGGCGCGCTCACGTTCGGCGGCTTCGCCGCGCTCACCGGCTGCGGCATACCCGCGGCGAAGAAGGACGCCAAGGGCAGCGGCGGCGACCCCGACTACTCGGCGAAGGAGAAGGAGCTCGTCTTCTCCAACTGGACCGAGTACATGGACGTCACCGACGACGGGAAGCACTACCCGACGCTGGAGGAGTTCACCCGGCGCACCGGCATCAAGGTGACGTACAAGACCGACATCAACGACAACAACGAGTTCTTCGGCAAGATCCAGCCGCAGCTCGCCGCCGGGCAGGACATCGGCCGCGACATCATCGTGCTCACCGACTGGCTCGTGGGCCGCATCATCGGCCTCGGCTGGGCGCAGACCCTCGACGCGTCCCTCATGCCGCACGCCTACGCCAACCTCATCGACCCGTTCCGCGCCCCCGACTGGGACCCGGGCCGCGCCCACTCCTACCCCTGGGCCGGCATACCCACCGTCATCGCGTACAACGTCAAGGCCACCGGCGGCCGCAAGGTCGACTCCGTCTCGCAGCTGCTCGACGACCCGAAGCTCAAGGGGCGCGTCGCCTTCCTCACCGAGATGCGCGACACCATGGGCATGACGCTGCTCGACATGGGCAAGGCCCCCGAGACGTTCACCACCGACGACTACGACGCGGCCGTGGCCCGCCTCCAAAAGGGCGTGGACTCCCACCAGATCAGGCGCTTCGCGGGCAACGACTACACCTCCGACCTCGACAAGGGCGACATAGCCGCCTGCCTCGCCTGGGCAGGCGACATCGTCCAGCTCCAGGCCGAGAACCCGGCGGTCAGGTACGCCATCCCCAAGACCGGCTACATGATCTCCAGCGACAACATGATGGTCCCGGCCAAGTCCAGGCACCGCTCCAACGCCGAGCGCCTGATGGACTACTACTACGAGCCGCCCGCCGCCGCGAAGCTCGCCGAGTACATCAACTACGTGTGCCCCTGCGACAACGTGAAGCCCGAACTCGCGAAGCTCGACAAGGACGCGGCGAACAACGTCCTGATCATTCCCGACGCGAAGATGCAGGCCGCCTCGCACAACTTCCGCTCCCTGAGCAACAAGGAAGACACGGCACTGGAGCAGAAGTTCTCCCGCCTCATCGGCGCCTAGGCGCTCCCAAGACCGCCCAAACTCCTAGCCCCCGGGACCGTTACCGATGACAGAGACCGCGTCCACCGGTCAGGGCGGCGGCGACGTCCGCCTCACCGGCATCAGCAAGAAGTACGGCTCGTTCCAGGCCGTCCAGCCGCTCGACCTCACCGTGCAGCAGGGTTCCTTCTTCGCCCTGCTCGGCGCGTCCGGCTGCGGCAAGACCACCACCCTGCGCATGATCGCCGGCCTGGAGGAGCCCACCACGGGCACCGTGCTGCTCGGCGACAGGGACGTGACCGGCCTGCCGCCGTACAAACGCCCCGTCAACACCGTCTTCCAGAGCTACGCGCTCTTCCCGCACCTGGACATCTACGAGAACGTCGCCTTCGGCCTGCGGCGCCGCGGCATCAAGTCCGTCAAGAAGCAGGTCGGGGAGATGCTCGACCTCGTCCAGCTCGGCGACTACGCGCGCCGCAAGCCGCAGCAGCTCTCCGGCGGCCAGCAGCAGCGCGTCGCCGTCGCCCGCGCCCTGATCAACCGCCCGCAGGTGCTGCTCCTCGACGAGCCGCTCGGCGCGCTCGACCTCAAGCTGCGCCGCCAGATGCAGCTCGAACTCAAGCGCATCCAGACGGAGGTCGGCGTCACCTTCATCCATGTCACCCACGACCAGGAGGAGGCCATGACCATGGCCGACTCCATCGCCGTGATGAGCGCGGGCCGCGTCGAGCAGCTCGGCACCCCCGGCGACCTGTACGAGAACCCGGGCACGACGTTCGTGGCCAACTTCCTCGGCACGTCGAACCTCATAGAGACGGAGGTCGTCGGCCGGGACGGCGACGCGATCACCGTCTCGGGCAGCGGCGGCTGCAAGCTCACGCTCCCCGCCGCGCGCTGCTCGGCACCGACCGGCAACGGCCGCAAGGTGCTCGTCGGCGTGCGCCCCGAGAAGATGGCCATATCCCACGCCGACGACGCCGGCACGATCCCCGAGGGCCGCAACAGGGTCCCGGGGCGCATCGCCGGCACCAGCTTCATCGGCGTCTCCACGCAGTACGTCGTCGACAGCGCGGTCTGCCCGCGCCTAGAGGTGTACGCGCAGAACATCGAGCGGGACGGGCGCCTCGCGCCCGGCGCCGACGTCGTCCTGCACTGGAACCCGCAGCACACGTTCGGGCTCGGCGCCGACCAGGACATCGCCGCGGGCGAGGAGGCGGCGTCATGACGGCCACCACCGCGCCCCCGGACGCCCCGCCGGTCACGGGCGGCGAACCGCCCCGCCGCCGCGCCTTTCGCCGCGGGCGGCTCGTGCCGTACTGGCTGCTGCTGCCCGGCATCCTGTGGCTGATCGTCTTCTTCCTCGTGCCGCTCGTCTACCAGGCGTCCACCTCCGTGCAGACCGGGTCGCTGGAGAACGGCTTCCAGGTCACCTGGCACTTCCAGACGTACTGGGACGCGCTGCAGCAGTACTACCCGCAGTTCCTGCGCTCGCTGCTGTACGCCGCCGTCGCCACGCTGCTCTGCCTCGTCGTCGGCTACCCGCTCGCCTACCTCATCGCCTTCAGGGCGGGCCGCCACCGCAACCTGCTGCTCGTGCTCGTCATCGCGCCGTTCTTCACCAGCTTCCTCATCCGCACGCTGGCCTGGAAGACGATCCTCGCCGACGGCGGCCCGGTGGTCGGCTTCCTCAGCTCGGCGCACATCCTCGACATCACGGCCGCACTCGGCTGGACCAGCGGCCACCGCGTGCTCGCCACACCCCTCGCGGTCGTCACAGGACTCACGTACAACTTCCTGCCGTTCATGATCCTGCCGCTCTACACCTCGCTCGAACGTATCGACCACCGGCTCCACGAGGCCGCGGGCGACCTGTACGCGACCCCGTGGACCACCTTCCGCAAGGTGACCTTCCCGATGTCGCTGCCCGGTGTGGTCTCCGGGACGCTGCTCACCTTCATCCCGTCGAGCGGCGACTACGTCAACGCCCAGTTGCTCGGGTCCGCCGACACCAAGATGATCGGCAGTGTCATCCAGTCGCAGTTCCTCACCGTGCTCGACTATCCGACCGCGGCCGCGCTGTCGTTCATCCTCATGGCCGTCGTGCTGTTCGTGGTCACCTTCTACATCCGCCGTGCAGGAACGGAGGAACTGCTCTGATGGCCGCATCGCGCTGGATCCGGCGCCACCTGGTGGTGATCGCGGGCCTCGTCACGCTCGCGTACATGATCCTTCCGAACGTCGTCGTGATGGTGTTCTCGTTCAACAAGCCGACCGGGCGGTTCAACTACTCCTGGAACCACTTCTCGCTCGACGCGTGGAAGTCGCCCTGCGGCGCCGCGGGGCTGTGCGGCTCGCTCGGGCTGTCCCTGCAGATCGCCGTCTACGCGACGATCGCCGCCACGATCCTCGGCACCATGATCGCGTTCGCGCTGGTCAGGTACCGTTTCCACGGGCGCGGTCCGGTCAACTCGCTGATCTTCCTGCCGATGGCCATGCCCGAGGTCGTGATGGCCGCCTCGCTGCTGACGCTGTTCCTCAACCTCGGCGCCCAGCTCGGCTTCTGGACCATCCTCATCGCCCACATCATGTTCTGCCTGAGCTTCGTGGTGGTCGCCGTCAAGGCGCGCGTGCTGTCCATGGACCCGCGCCTCGAAGAGGCCGCGCGCGACCTGTACGCGGGACCCGTGCAGACCTTCGTCCGGGTCACGCTGCCGATAGCGGCGCCCGGCATCGTCGCGGGGGCGCTGCTGTCGTTCGCGCTCTCGTTCGACGACTTCATCATCACCAACTTCAACGCCGGCTCCACGGTGACCTTCCCCATGTTCGTCTGGGGATCGGCGCAGCGCGGCACGCCGGTCCAGATCAATGTGGTCGGCACGGCGATGTTCCTCATCGCCGTACTGATCGTCGTCGTGGGACAGGCCGTCAGCAGCAGGCGCGGCAAGTCGGCCGCGACGTCCTGAGCCCTGACGGGTTTCGAAGGAGTTGTGAGACATGGCCACAGCAGCCATGGGAACCGCCACGGCCGCGCACGCGGCCACCCGCGCCGCCGCCGCGTCGCTCGGGGACCTCAAGCCCGTGCCGTTCTGGCTCGACGACCCGGCGAGGCCCGCGGCGCTGCCCGCCCTGACCGGCGAGGACCGCTGCGACCTGCTCGTCGTCGGTGGCGGCTACAGCGGCCTGTGGACCGCGCTGCTCGCCAAGGAGCGCGACCCCGCGCGCGACGTCGTCCTGATCGAGGGGCGCGAGGTGGCATGGGCGGCCTCCGGACGCAACGGCGGGTTCTGCGCGGCCTCGCTCACCCACGGCCTGCCCAACGGGCTCGCGCGCTGGCCCGGCGAACTGCGCACCCTGGAGGAGCTCGGCGCGGGGAACCTCGACGCCATCGAGGACGCCGTCGCCCGCTACGCCATCGACTGCGGCTTCGAGCGCACCGGCGAGATCGACGTCGCCACGCAACCGCACCAACTCGCCGAACTCCGCGAGCTCAAGGCCCAGGCGGACCGTGCCGGCATCACGGGACTCGAGCTCCTCGACCGCGACGCCCTGCGCGCCGAGGTCGACTCGCCGACGTTCCTCGGCGGGCTGCTCGACCGGCGCGGCGTGGCGCTCGTCAACCCCGCCGCGCTCGCCTGGGGACTCAAGCGCGCGTGCCTCGACCTCGGCGTCCGCATCCACGAGAACACCCCCGGCACGGCGCTGGCCCGCTCAGGGCCCGGCATGGCGGTCCGCACCCCGTACGGCCGCGTCCTGGCGAGGCAGGTCGCGCTCGGCACCAACGTGTTCCCGTCGCTGCTGCGCCGCGTGCGCCCCTACACCGTGCCGGTCTACGACTACGCGCTGACGACGCGGCCGCTCACACCCGCGGAACTTGCGTCGATCGGCTGGCGCAACCGGCAGGGCCTCGGCGACAGCGCCAACCAGTTCCACTACTTCCGCCTCACCGCCGACAACCGCGTCCTGTGGGGCGGCTACGACGCCGTCTACCCCTTCGGCGGCAGGCTCGACGCGGCGCGCGACCAGCGCCCCGAGACGTACCTGCGGCTCGCGACCCACTTCTTCCGCTGCTTCCCGCAGCTGGAGGGCGTGCGCTTCAGCCACGCGTGGGGCGGCGCCATCGACACCTGCACGCGGTTCGCCCCGTTCTTCGGCACGGCGCACGAGGGACGCGTCGCGTACGCGGCGGGGTTCACCGGCCTCGGCGTCGGCGCGACGCGCTTCGGCGCGGACGTGATGCTCGACCTGCTGTCCGGACGGGCCACGCACCGCACGCGGCTGGAGATGGTGCGCCGCAAGCCGCTGCCGTTCCCGCCCGAGCCGGTGGCATGGGCCGGAATCGGCCTGACGAAGTGGTCGCTCGCCCGTGCGGACGCGGACGGCGGCAGGCGCAATCTCTGGCTGCGGACGATGGACAGGCTCGGTCTCGGCTTCGACAGCTGACGTGTGACGCAGATCACATATTCTTCGGCTCGTGAGGCGCCGCAACCCGCGTCATAGCGGGCTTCCCGACCGCTCTCCCCTTGTGGACGCAAAGTCCGGCACCGCGCGGCGCCCGCGCGGTGCCCGTCGACGCGAGGGGAGACGTGGCAGATGGCCGGCACGAGGCCTGGGGGCGGCGGGAGCGTAGGCGGAGGCGGGGGCGCGCGGGACGCGGTGGACTGGCTCGTCGCCGTGGCCCCCGATCCCGGAGCATGCCGACGGCAGTGGGAGCGCGACCCGGGCAGCACGCTCCTGCTGCCCGCCGGGCGGCGGTGGGACGTGCTGACCCTGCCCGCATCCCTCGGCGGGCCTGCACTCGACGTCCTGATCCGGCTGGTGGAGCGCCCCGGCCCGGTGCTCGCCGACACCGGCGAGGAGCGCATGGGGTTCTTCGTGCCGGCGGGGACCGCCGGGCGCTGGCTTGGCACGGGGGTGCGCGGCGCGGGGCGCGGCACCTGGATCGTCGTACCGCACCCCGCCGGGCGCGCCCACGGCCTGCGGTGGCTCGTCCCGCCGGACGGCTCCGGCGCGCTGACGGACCCCGCGGTCCTGGAACTGGCGCTGCACGAGGCCGCGGCGACGCTGGGGGAGAGGGGGCGCGGGGCGAACGGTGAGCACGGGGCGGACGGCGAACGCGGGGCGGACCCGGGGTGCGAGAGGTCTTGACAGCGGAATTGGTCTGGACCATGTTCATGACGAGACCATGCCACGCAACACGCAACACGCAACACGCAACACGCAACACGCACCACGCACCACGCCCCCACGCGTGCGTGCGTGCATGTGTCCGACGCCCCCTCATCTCTCCCCCACGGAGGCACTGTGGACCCCACCGAGCGGCGCTCACCCCTCACCGGCCTCGTGGCCGCCTTCGCTGCGGCCGTCCTCGCGGCAGGCGGCCTGGACGCCGCGTCGGGGACGGCCCGGGCGGCGCAGCCCCCGGCGCCCCGCGCGACCACCTCCACCGCACTGCCCGGCCACGCCCTGGTCGGCTACATGCACGCGAGCTTCGCCAACGGATCCGGCTACATACCGCTGGCGGACGTGCCCGACTCCTGGGACGTCATCGACCTCGCCTTCGCCGAACCCACGTCACCCACCTCGGGGCAGATCGACTTCACCCTCTGCCCGGCGAGCGAGTGCCCGAACGTCGAGTCCGCCGACGCCTTCAAGGCGGCCGTCAAGGCCAAGCAGGCCGAGGGCAAGAAGGTGCTCGTCTCCATCGGCGGCGCGAACGGCAAGGTCCAGCTGACCACGGCGGCCGCGCGCGACACCTTCGTCGCGTCCGTCTCGCACATCATCGACACCTACGGACTCGACGGCGTCGACATCGACTTCGAGAACGACTCCCTCGCCCTCGACAAGGGCGACACCGACTTCCGCGCCCCGACCACGCCGTCCATCGTCAACCTGATCGCCGCGCTGAAGACGCTCAAGGCGAAGTACGGCGCGGGCTTCACGCTGACCATGGCCCCGGAGACGTTCTTCGTCCAGCTCGGCCACCAGTTCTACGGCCCGGGCGCCTCCGGCACCGAGGACCCACGCGCCGGCGCCTACCTCCCGGTCCTCTACGCCCTGCGTGACGACCTCTCCCTGCTCACCGTCCAGGACTACAACTCGGGGCCGATCATGGGCCTCGACGGCCAGTACCACACCATGGGCGGCGCCGACTTCCCCATCGCGATGACGGACATGCTCCTCGCCGGCTTCTCCGTGGCCGGCGACACCACCCGCATGTTCCCGCCCCTGCGCCCCGACCAGGTGGCCATAGGCCTCCCCGCCTCGGTCAACGCGGGCGGCGGCTACATCGCCCCCGCGGCCATGACCCAGACGCTCGACTGCCTGACCAGGAACACGGACTGCGGCACGTACACACCCCACGGCACCTGGCCCGCGCTGCGGGGCCTGATGGCATGGTCGATCAACTGGGACGCCTTCGCGGGAGGGGAGTTCGCGAAGACGTTCGACACGTACTTCGGCTGACGGCGGGCGCGTTGGGACCGGCCGACGGCCCTCCGGGTGCGCCGGCCTGACGCGCACCTCATCCGCGCAGGTCGACCAACAGCGGTGGGACGTGGTCACCCGCGACCGTCCGCAGGGAGAGCACCGCATGCCCCGCGGGAACGGTGTGCGCGAGGTCCGAGGCCGACCAGCGCTCGCGCTCGACCTGGCGCACGGTCACCGCGTCCGTCGTGACGGCCTTGCCGGTCACCAGCTTGCGGAACGAGTGGATCGCGCGGGTCAGCGGCTGGTCGGCGAAGACCGTGCGCTGCGTGACCACCTTGGTCTCCACCCACTCGGTGCCCCACGCCTCGGCGAACCGCTTGCCGTCCCAGGTCGTCACCCCGGCGAACGCCATCCGGCAGCCTACGGCTCCCAGCAGCGCCGGCTGGAGGGCCTCCGGCACGTCGTCCAGGGTCCGCAGCGTCAGCACGGCGCCCGCGTTCACCGACCGCAGCCGCTGGACGCCGCGCAACGTCTCGGCGGTGAGGGTGCGCGTGGCGTCGTCCAGCACGAGGCACGCGAACAGCGAGCGGTCCGCGCGCACCGCCGCGTTCGCGGTGAACTGCGCGAGTACGAGCCGGGCCAGCATCCTGGACGCCTCGCCGTGGCCGCGCTCCGGCAGCTCGATACGCACCCGCAGGGGATGTTCCAGGGTGCGCAGCGAGAACGGTCTGGTCCTGCCCGTGGTGTCGAAGAACCCCGAGAACGCGGGCCGGTCAAGCAGCGCGACCCGATCGGCGAGCGCCCTGCCGGTGTCGCCGGGCGCGGCCGACTGGCGCTCGCGGGCGTCGAGTTCGCGGCGCATCGCCCGATGGCCCCCGGCATCGAGGGAGCCGCGCAGCGCGGCAAGGGCCTCGGGTGTGCCGTCGAGGAGTTCCCGCAGCTCCGGCACCGTCGGCAGACGCCGGTACGCGGTGGAGAACGGCCCGAGCAGCTGTGCGAGGGCGGTCGCGGCACGCCTGCTGTCGGTGTCCGGCAGATCGCCGACAAGCCCCTCGGCGAGCAGGGCCGCGGCCTCGTCCGGGTCGGTCGTCCCGCCGTACAGGTCGAGGTCGTGGACGGACCGCGGATCGCCGACCCTGACGACGACGTCATACGCCTCGTCGGGGCCCAGCTGCGTCCCGGCCGCGCACACCGCGACGACGGCGGCCTGCCCGGCGAGCGCCTGGAGGGCGAGCGACTCGACCACCGGCCTGATCAGAGTGTGCGTCTTGCCGGCGCCGGGCGGGCCGACGGCCAGCAGGGAGGTGCCGAGCAGCCGCGGATCGAGCGCGAGACCGGTGCCACGCCTGGCGTAAGGGTTGCGCTCACCGTCCTGGACGGTGCCGATCCGCACCTGGTGGACGAGCAGGTCGTGCCGGGCGGCCCGCACGGGCAGATCCCTGCTGCCCGACGGGTGGAGGCAGGCGGCCGAGCCGTCCCTGCGCACGGTCTCCGCGAACGCGGCGAGCCGTGAGGGGTCGACACGCACGGAGCGCCACGCGCGTCCGATCCTGGTGTAGTCGACATCGTTCATCCTGCCCTCGCGCACTTCGGCGGCGAGCCGGCCCGCAAGATCACCCTGCCCGGCGGCACGCAGCTCGGGCCATTCGGCGAGGTCGTTCTCCGATGCCGGAGGGGCGTCGGCGGGAACGTTTTCGCTGGGAGGCGGCGTACGGCGGCCGAAGACCCGGCGCAGCAGCTCGGGCCAGCGGCCGAGCCGCCCGAAGACGGCTGCCATGATCAGCAGCAGGAACACGTTGTACACGTGCACGGCGGTGTTGCCGGTAGGCGTCTTTGGCCACGAGTCCGGCGTGAGTACGAGAAGCGGCCAGATCCAGAAGCTGCCCAAATAGCCGTTGGAGACGAGAGACCACAGCAGCAGCGTGGCGAGCAGCGAGATGACCGCCCCCACCGCCAGTTGCCGCATCGGCGTCACGTCCGGCGCGACTGCCGGGCGCGGCCGGTGCCCGTACTGCCACGTCCCCGGCCCGTCCGCCCGTCGCGGCGTGTGCAGCCAGTCGCGCAACGCGGGTCCTGTGGCCGGCGCGTGGTCCGGGGCCGGCGGCACACCGGGTGCCTCGCAGGAAGGCCCGTACGCCGCGCCGGGCGAGGACGCGGCCGGCGCGCGCGGCGGGGCCGCGGGCATGGGTGGCGGGGTCGCGGGCCGCGGTAGCGGTGTGGCACGAGTGCCGCGTGGGTCGTGCGTGCCGTCGGAATCCATACTCACCCTGCCCTCTGACCAGCCAGGACCGTTCTGTGCAAGCGTCAATCTAGTGCCCGCGCCCGGGTAGTTCAGCGTTCCGTGCGTCCGGGGTGTCCGTACCCGCGCCGCGGACGCGCCAGAAGGCGCCGCGACCCGCACCCCGCGCCATGGCCACGGCGGACAACGACACGCGTCCAGCACTACCGAACGGAGCATGCCCACCCGGCGGGGCCGCGCCTAGCCTGCCGGGAAAGACACCGGATCTGCTCAGCTCACGACCCCGGACCAGCGCCACGCGGCGTCGGGACAGACCCCCAGGAGCCCCCCATGACAGAAATTCCCCAGGAGCGCCGCGTCGTCACCGCGATTCCCGGACCGAAGTCGCTGGAGCTGCAGGCCCGGCGCACCGCCACGGTCGCGGCCGGCGTGGGGTCGACCATGCCGGTCTTCGCCGAGCGTGCGGGCGGCGGGGTGCTCGAGGACGTGGACGGCAACCGGCTGATCGACTTCGGTTCCGGCATCGCCGTCACGACCGTCGGATCGAGCGCCGAGGCCGTCGTGCGCCGCGCCTCCGCGCAGCTGGCCGACTTCACCCACACCTGCTTCATGGTCACGCCGTACGAGGAGTACGTGGCGGTCTGCGAGGAGCTGGCGGCGCTCACCCCCGGCGACCACGCCAAGAAGTCGGCGCTGTTCAACTCCGGTGCCGAGGCGGTCGAGAACGCGGTCAAGATCGCCCGCTCCCACACGGGCCGGCAGGCCGTCGTGGTCTTCGACCACGCCTACCACGGCCGTACGAACCTCACGATGGCCCTGACCGCGAAGAACATGCCGTACAAGAACGGCTTCGGCCCGTTCGCGCCCGAGGTCTACCGGGTGCCCATGGCGTACCCGTACCGCTGGCCCACCGGCGCGGAGAACTGCGGTCCCGAGGCGTCCGCGCAGGCCATCGACCAGATCTCCAAGCAGGTCGGCGCGCAGAACGTGGCGGCGATCATCGTCGAGCCCGTACTCGGCGAGGGCGGCTTCATCGAGCCCGCCAAGGGCTTCCTGCCCGCGCTCGCGCGCTTCGCCCGTGAGAACGGCATCGTGTTCGTCGCGGACGAGATCCAGTCCGGCTTCTGCCGCACCGGTCAGTGGTTCGCGTGCGAGGACGAGGGCATCGTGCCCGACCTGATCACCACCGCGAAGGGCATCGCGGGCGGCCTGCCGCTGGCCGCCGTCACGGGCCGCGCGGAGATCATGGATTCGGCGCACCCGAGCGGCCTCGGCGGCACGTACGGCGGCAACCCGGTCGCCTGCGCCGCCGCTCTCGGTGCCATCGAGACGATGAAAGAACTCGACCTGCCCGCGAAGGCCAGGCGGATCGAGGAGGTCATGAAGGACCGGCTCTCGGCGATGCGTGAGAAGTACGACGTGATCGGCGATGTACGAGGCCGTGGCGCGATGATCGCTATTGAGCTGGTGAAGGACCGGGCCACCAAGGAGCCGGCCACGGAGACGGCGGCCGCCCTCGCCAAGGCGTGCCACCAGGAGGGCCTGCTGGTGCTGACGTGCGGCACGTACGGCAATGTCCTGCGCTTCCTGCCCCCGCTCGTCATCGGCGAGGACCTGCTCGGAGAGGGGCTCGACATCATCGAGCAGTCGCTCGCCGCGCTGTGAAGAAGGTGTGGGAGGCCGATGGCGGGATGGGGTTGCGGCTGTCGCCCGTGACGCGGGCGGCGTACTGTTTTCGCAGATGAGAGAAACACCCCGCTCGCGGGAGACCGCGGGCGACTCCGGCTCGGAGCGTCCCCAGCTCCGTTCCGGGCGTGCCTCCGCGCACGCCACCGGGGCCGCGGGTCCCGGATCTCCTCACCGGTCGGATGGCCGCCCGCTCCAAACCCCCCGGAGCGAGCGGCGAGCCGGCCCCGACGGCCGTCCCGGAACCACCCCCCCTGTTCCGGGACGGCCGCTTTCGTGCGTTCCCGATCCCGGGACCGCTTCCTCCGCCCGGCGGCTGCGACTCGGCGCCGGGGCGCTCTTCGTCCTCGCGTTCGCGCTGGCCACCTGGCAGGTTCTCGTGGCTGGGCCGCTGCTTGACGCCGACAGGAGCCTCGACCGCGCGCTGGTCGGACACGGTCCCAGGGCACTCGACGGAGCACTCTCCGACCTCGGCTCCATGCCCGTCGCGCTGCCGGTACTCGCGCTCGCCCTCGCCTACGCGCTCTGGCGCGGTGCTCGCGCGAGTGTGTGGGCGGCCGCGGCGACGATGATCGTGGTGCCCCTCCTCGTCGTCCCGCTGAAGATCTGGACGGACCGGCCGGGCCCGCTCACGGACGCCACCGGCTACTACCCGTCAGGTCACACCGCCACGGCGATGGTCGCGTACGGCACGGCGGCCCTCGTCCTGGGGCCGTACGTGACGCGGCGCGTCACGGCTCCGGCCGCGGCCGTGCTCACCACGGCGACCGCCGTCGGCCTCGTGCTGCGCGGCTACCACTGGCCGCTGGACGTCGTCGCCAGCGGTGCCCTGTGCGGGGTGCTCCTGCTGGCGCTGGCGGCCGTGCTGCGCCGGCTGGAGCCGGGAGGCCGACTGGAGCCGGGTGTGGACGAGCGGCCGGGCGCGGAGGACTGACCGCGGGGCACGCGCCTGCCGCGGGCGTTCGTACATCACGGCCCAAAAGCGTCACCCCCTTCGTACGCGACGTAGCATTCGTGCATGCCGCCCACGCTCGCCTCGCTCGTTCAGCACTCGGCGCTCAAGCTCACCGTGCGCGCCGGGGAGGATCGGCTCGACATGCCGGTGCGGTGGGTGCACGCCAGTGAGCTGGTCGATCCCGTGCCGTACATGGAGGGCGGCGAGCTGCTGCTGGTCACCGCCACCAATCTCGCCGCGGCCGACCCCGCCGCCATGGGCCGGTACGTGCGGCGGCTCGCCGCGGCCGGGATCGCCGGGGTGGGGTTCGGCGTCGGGGTCAACTACGACGAGGTGCCCGAGGCGCTCGTGGACGCGGCGCGTGCCGAGGGGCTGCCGTTGATCGAGGTGCCGCGGCGCACGCCGTTCATCGCCATCGGCAAGGCCGTGTCCGAGGCCGTCGCCGCCGACCAGTACCGGGCCGTCACGGACGGGTTCGAGGCGCAGCGCGACCTGACGCGCGCGGCTCTCGCCGAGGGGCCCGCCGCCCTGCTCGCGCGGCTCGCCGCCCATGTCGACGGCTGGGCGGCGCTCTACGAGCCCTCGGGCGGCGTCGTCGCCGCGCAGCCCCCGTGGGCCGCCCGTCGCGCCGCCCGCCTCGGCGAGGCGGCCGCACGCCTCGCTCAGCGGCGGCCGCACACCAGTTCCGTTGTCGGCGACCCCGCCGCCGAGACCGAGAGCACCGGCGACCGCGTCGAGTTGCAGACACTCGGCACGGGGCGCAGATCGGGCGGCGTGCTCGCCGTGGGCACGGCGGGCGCGCCCGGCACCGCCGCGCGGTACGCCGTGCACTCGGCGATCGCCCTGCTGACCCTCACCACCGAGCGCTCGCGCTCCCTGCGCGCCGCCGAGCAGCGCCTCGGCGCCGCCGTCCTGCGGATGCTGCTCGCCGGGCAGCCCGACCACGCGCGCACCGTCGCGGGGGACCTGTACGGGGCGTTGCTCGACGCGCCGTTCCGGCTGCTCGTCGCCGAGGAGGAGCAGCCGGCCGGGTCGGCGGCCGGGGCGCAGGGCGGCGACCCGGCGGCCGACGCGCCGCTCGAACTGCTTGCCGAGACGCTGGAGGCGACCGCCGCGCAGGCCGGCGAGCCCGTCCTCGTCCTGCCCGACGGCGAGGGCCGCCTCGTCGTGATCGCCGTCGACGGCGGGGCCGCCGTGGCGGTCTGCGCCGCGTACGCGGACCGCCAGGCCGAGGAGGCCGGCGTGGTCACCGGGCTCTCGGCGCCCACCGGCCCGATCGCGACGGGCACCGCCTACCGCCAGGCCGAGCAGGCGCTGTCCGTCGCGCGGCGGCGCGGCCGCGCGCTGGTCGAGCACGAGGAGCTGGCGCACGGCTCGCTGCTGCCGCTCCTGGCCGACGAGGCGGTGCGCGCCTTCGCGGACGGCATGCTGCGCGCGCTGCGCGAGCACGACGCGAAGGGCCGCGGGGACCTCGTCGAGTCGCTGCGCGCCTGGCTGTCGCGCCACGGCCAGTGGGACGCGGCCGCCGCCGACCTGGGCGTGCACCGGCACACGCTGCGCTACCGGATGCGCCGGGTCGAGGAGATCCTCGGCCGGTCGCTGGACGATCCTGACGTCCGCATGGAGCTGTGGCTCGCCCTCAAGGCCACGGTGGCCCGGCCGGCCCCGGCGCTGAGCCCGGAGTGCGGTACCGCCTGAACGGAACGACACGGCGCGGCGCGGCACAGCTCGGCATGGCACAGCAGGACGCGCCGCGACGAGGCGCCGCGGCTACCAGCGGACGGGCAGCGTCGCCAGCCCGTGCAGCAGGCTCGGGCGCCAGGCCGCCGTTCCCGTCTCCTCGTCCAGCGCCAGGCCCGGGCAGCGCTCCAGCAGGGCGCGCAGGGCGATCGGCGCCTCGAGCCGCGCGAGCGGGGCGCCGAGGCAGTGGTGGATGCCGTGCCCGAACGACAGGTGGCCGCGCATCTCCGCCGGGTCGCGGCGGATGTCGAAGCGGTCCGGATCGCCGAACCTCGCCGGGTCGCGGTTGGCGGCGGCGAGGGACACGATCACGGTGTCGCCGGCCCGTATCGTCACGCCCCCGAGATCGACGTCCTGCGACGCGTAGCGGAAGTTCGCGGCCAGCGTGGGCGGCTCCTGGCGCAGGCTCTCCTCGACGGCCGCTTCTAGCAGCGAGAAGTCTGCGCGCAGGACGGCGAGCTGGTCCGGGTTGCGCAGCAGAAGGAGGACGGACGAGGAGATGAGGTTGGCCGTGGTCTCGTGACCGGCCACCAGCAGCAGGAAGGCCATGCCCACGAGTTCCTCGCCGGACAGGGCTTCCTCTTCGTCCGTCCGAACCCCGTTCTGCTCGCCTTGCCCGGGTGTCCTGGCGAGCGCCGCCAGCAGGTCGGCGGCGGCCGGATCGCCGCGCTTGGCCTCGATCAGCGCGGCAAGGTAGGCCGCCATCTCGCCCTGCGCGGCGCCCGCGGCGACCGGGTCCGTCGCCGCGACGACCTCCGCCGACCAGCGTGCGAACCGCGGGCGGTCGGCCTCCGGCACGCCCAGCAGCTCGCAGATCACGGTGATCGGCAGCGGGTACGACAGCGCCTCGACGAGGTCGGCCCGGCCGTGCGGGGCCATCGCGTCGAGCAGCTCGTGCGTGATGCGCTCCACGCGCGGGCGCAGCGCCTCCACCCTGCGGGCGGTGAACTCGCGCGCCACAAGGCGCCGCAGCCTGGTGTGGTCGGGCGGGTCGGCCTGGAGCATGTTCCGGCCGACGGCGAAGCCGCCGTCGTCGTCGCGGGTGGCGGACACGCGGATGTCGTTGCACAGCCGCGGGTCGGCCAGCGCGGCGCGCACGGCGTCGTGGCCGAGCACGAGCCAGGAGACCGCTCCGTCAGGGAGCCGGACGCGGCGGACGGCGCCCCCGGCGCGCAGTCGCGCGTACCGGGCGTGCGGGTCGGCGACGAAGGCCGCGGGGTCGTCGATCATGTCGACGAGCGCGTGGCTGCCGGCGGGGGAGGAGGGGGATTCGGTGGACACGGCGCCTCCAGGAGACTTAACGGGGAGTGCTCCCCGTTTCGGTGTCCCACGCTAGCAGAAACGGGGAGCACCCCCCGTTTGAGGTACTGTGCGGCGGTGAGACAGGACGCGCAGCGCAGCAGGGAACGGGTACTGGCCGCGGCCCGCGAGGTCTACGCGGAGCTGGGGGTCGAGGCCCCCCTCGACGTCATCGCGCGCAGGGCCGGCGTCGGGAACGCGACGCTCTACCGGCGCTTCCCCGACCGGTCGTCGCTCATCGAGGAGGTCTTCAGGGACGGCCTCGCGGCCACGGCCGAGCTGGGCGAGTCCGCGCGCGCGGCCGAGGACCCGATGGCGGGCCTGACCGGCTACCTGGAGCACGTGTTCGCGGGCCTCGCGGTCGACCGCGGCGTCACGGACCTGATGACGACGCGCCTCGCCGGCGTACCCGCGCTCGAACGGCTGCACGCGCACAACGCCGAGACGATCGGCATCCTGCTCGCCCGGTGCCGGGAGCGCGGCCTGGTGCGCGGGGACGTGTCCGTCGAGGACGTGCTGTTCGGCCTGGCCGCGCTGGGCCGCGCGGTACCCGCCGCCGAGGCCGCGCTCCCCGGCTCGTGGCGCCGGTTCCTCGCGCTGTTCGTCGACGGCCTCCGCGCGGCGGCGGGCCGGGACGGCGGCGGGCTGCCCGGCGCGCCGTACGACGGGCCGCGCCTGACGGACGCGCTGGCGGCGCTCCATGTCACCCCGAGAACCACCCCGAAAGGCCCAGGACCGCGCCAGTCCGTTGAGCGGCGTGCCATTCCGTAGCAAGGCGCGCCCCCACCAGTACGCCGCGGCCAACACCCCGCGGCGGGCGCGCCGCCTACCGTGTGGTCCAGGCGGACGCGGCAGTCGTCGCCCGCCAGTTCCCACCAGCACTCGGAAGGGCCGGGACCCCATGACGACCTCCACCCACGCCTTCTGGCTTGCGGGCCGCCGGGCCACCGGTGAGTCCACGTTCGACGTCACCTCCCCCTGGGACGGCCGGCCCGTCGGCACCGTCTCCGTGCCGACCGACGCGCAGACGGAGGAGGCCGTCGCCGCCGCGCACGCCGCCGTCGACACGTTCGCCGTGACCCCCGCGCACGTGCGCGCCGCCGCGCTCGACCACGTCGCGCGGCGCATCGGCGAGCGGGCCGACGAGGCCGCCCGGCTGATCTCCGACGAGAACGGCAAGCCCATGAAGTGGGCGCGCGGCGAGGTCGGCCGCGCCGTGTCCGTCTTCCGCTTCGCCTCGGAGGAGGCCCGCCGCTTCAACGGGGGCGAGGCGCAGCGCCTCGACACCGACGCGGGCGGCACCGGCCGCCTCGCGCTGACGCGCCGCTTCCCCAAGGGCGCCGTCCTCGGCATAGCGCCGTTCAACTTCCCGCTGAACCTCTGCGCGCACAAGGTCGCGCCCGCCATCGCGGCCGGCGTTCCGATCATCCTCAAGCCCGCGCCCGCCACCCCGCTCTCGGCGCTCCTCATCGGTGAGCTGCTGGCCGAGACCGACCTGCCCGCCGGGTCCTGGTCGGTCCTCACCGTGCCGAACGACCGCATGCCGTCCCTCGTCAAGGACGAGCGGCTGCCCGTGATCTCCTTCACGGGGTCCGACACCGTCGGCTACTCGATCATGGACTCGGTGCCGCGCAAGCACTGCACCCTGGAGCTGGGCGGCAACGGCGCGGCCGTCGTGCTCGGCGACTACGCGTCCGACGAGGACCTCGACTGGGCGGCCTCGCGCATCGCGGCGTTCTCCAACTACCAGGGCGGCCAGTCCTGCGTGTCGGTGCAGCGCGTCATCGCGGACGCCGCCGTCTACGACCGCCTGGCCGAGAAGGTCGTCGCTGCGGTCGGCGCGCAGGTGACCGGCGACCCGGCGGACGAGGCCACCGACGTCGGCCCCCTGATCAGCGAGGACGCCGCCAAGCGCGTGGAGGAGTGGACGGACGAGGCCGTCCGCGCGGGCGCGCGGCTGCTCGCAGGCGGCAAGCGGGACGGCGCCTCGTACGCGCCCACCGTCCTCGCCGACGTGCCGGAGGACACGAGGCTCGCCCGCGAGGAGGTCTTCGGGCCGGTCCTCACCCTGCACAGGGTGGACGGTGAGGAGGCCGCGTTCGCCGCGGTCAACGCGTCCAGGTACGGGCTCCAGGCCGGCGTCTTCACGCACGACGTGCAGGCGGCGTTCCGCGCGCACCGCGCGCTGGAGGTCGGCGGCGTGATCGTCGGCGACGTCCCGTCGTACCGCGCCGACCAGATGCCGTACGGCGGCGCCAAGATGTCGGGCGTCGGGCGCGAGGGCGTGCGGTACGCCATGGACGACTACACGTACGAGCGCGTCATGGTGCTGACGGGCCTCGCGCTCTAGGCGAGGCGCGCGGGACGCCGGGGCGCGCGGCGCCCCGGCGGGATAGGGGTGTGTCGCGACGATGTCCGCCGCGGACGTCCTGGCCGGCGAGCAGACGAGGCCGCACCGGGACCTCTCAGGGCCGGGCGGCAGGGAGATCGACCTCCACCCGCTGGACACGTCGGGCACCGTCGCCGGCGCGGCCGTGCCGTGCGTGTCCGCCGCGCAGCAGGTGTACTTCCACCAGGGGTACGAGCCCGCCGACCGCGACCGGCACGACATGTCGCTGCTCAGGGAGCGCTTCGGCGTCGCGACGCCGTACTGATCACGGCCCGCGCGACGCCCGCGCGTCACCCGGATCGGGTGGCGCGCCCCCATCCGCTGTCCCGGCGCACAGCGGATGGGGCAAGAATGGGTGCCATGAGCGACAGCCCAGCCCCCCTCGCGGACCCGCACATCGCCTTCGATCCGGCCGAAGGCCGCCGGGACGTCGTCGTCCTCGGCTCCACGGGCTCCATCGGCACCCAGGCCATCGACCTGGTCCTGCGCAACCCCGACCGGTTCCGTGTCACCGCGCTGTCCGCCGCGGGCGGCCGGGTGGCCCTGCTCGCCGAGCAGGCCAGGCGGCTGCGGGTCGCGGCTGTCGCCGTGGCGCGCGAGGACGCCGTGCCCGCGCTCAAGGAGGCGCTGGGGGCCGAGTACGGGCCGGGCGAGGCGCTCCCCGAGATCCTCGCGGGCCCCGACGCGGCCAGTGACCTGGCCGCCTCCGCGTGCCACACGGTGCTCAACGGCATCACCGGCTCCATCGGCCTCGCCCCCACGCTCGCTGCGCTGAAGGCGGGGCGCACCCTCGCGCTCGCCAACAAGGAATCGCTCATCGTCGGCGGCCCGCTGGTCAAGGAGCTGGCCGCGCCGGGGCAGATCATCCCCGTCGACTCGGAGCACGCGGCGCTCTTCCAGGCGGTCGCCTGCGGCACCAGGGCCGATGTGCGCAAGCTCGTCGTCACCGCCTCGGGCGGCCCGTTCCGCGGGCGCACGCGCGCCGAACTCGCCGAGGTGACACCGAAGGATGCGCTCGCCCACCCCACCTGGGCGATGGGCCCGGTGATCACCGTGAACTCGGCGACGCTCGTCAACAAGGGCCTCGAAGTGATCGAGGCCCACCTGCTGTACGATATCCCGTTCGAGCGCATCGAGGTCGTCGTCCACCCGCAGTCGTACGTTCATTCGATGGTGGAGTTCACGGACGGCTCGACGCTCGCCCAGGCCACGCCGCCCGACATGCGCGGCCCCATCGCCGTCGGCCTCGGCTGGCCGCGGCGCGTGCCGGACGCCGCGCCCGCGTTCGACTGGACCACGGCGTCGACGTGGGAGTTCCACCCGCTCGACACGGAGGTCTTCCCGTCCGTGGGGCTCGCCCGGCACGTCGGCGCCCTGGGCTCCACCGCGCCCGCGGTCTTCAACGCCGCGAACGAGGAGTGCGTGGAGGCGTTCCTGAGCGGCCGGCTGCCGTTCAACGGCATCATGGACACCGTCACCGAGGTCGTCGCGGAACACGGCGAGCCGGACGGGGGAACCCGGCTCACCGTCGCGGACGTCCTCGAAGCAGAGGCCTGGGCGCGCGCCCGGGCCGGGGAACTCGCACGGAAGGCCACGGCGGAGGCTCGCGCATGACGATTCTGTTGACGGTCATCGGCATAGTCATCTTCGCCGCCGGGCTGCTGTTCTCCATCGCGTTCCACGAGTTCGGCCACCTGTCGACCGCGAAGATGTTCGGCATCCGCGTGCCGCAGTACATGGTCGGCTTCGGGCCGACGATCTTCTCGCGGAAGAAGGGCGACACCGAGTACGGCTTCAAGGCCATCCCGATGGGCGGCTACATCCGCATGATCGGGATGTTCCCGCCGGGACCCGACGGCAGGATGTCGTCGCGCTCCACCTCGCCGTGGCGCAGCATGATCGAGGACGCGCGCTCCGCGGCCTTCGAGGAGATGCAGGAGGGCGACGAGGAGCGCCTGTTCTACACGCGCAAGCCGTGGAAGCGCGTGATCGTGATGTTCGCCGGCCCGTTCATGAACCTCGTCCTGGCCGTCGTGATCTTCTTCGGCGTCGCGATGACGTACGGCTTCCAGACGCAGACCACCGAGGTCGGCGGCGTGCAGCAGTGCGTGATCTCGCAGAGCGCGAAGCGCCAGACGTGCAAGCCGGGCGACCCGGAGTCCCCGGCGGCCAAGGCCGGACTGCACAAGGGCGACAAGATCGTCGCCTTCGACGGCCGCAAGGTGGACGACTGGGACACCCTGTCCGACCGGATCCGCAAGACCATCGGCCCCGCCACGATCACCGTGCGGCGCGACGGCCACCAGCAGGTGCTCCACGCGAACCTGCTGGAGAACACCGTGGCCAAGAAGGACTCGAACGGCGACGTGGTCCCGGGCAAGTTCGTGCCCGCCGGCTACCTGGGGTTCGCGGCCCAGACGAAGATCGTGCCGCTCTCCTTCGGCGAGTCCGTCGACCGCATGGGCGGGATGGTCAGCGACAGCGTCAGCCGGCTCGTGGACCTGCCGTCCAAGATCCCGGGCCTGTGGGGCGCGGCCTTCGAGGGCAAGCAGCGCGCCGCGGACTCACCGGTCGGCGTGGTCGGCGCCGCGAGAATCGGCGGCGAGGTGATGACGCTGCATGTGCCCGCCGAGAGCCAGATCGCGATGATGCTGTTCCTGCTCGCCGGGTTCAACCTCTCGCTGTTCCTGTTCAACATGGTCCCGCTGCTCCCGCTGGACGGCGGGCACATCGCGGGCGCCCTCTGGGAGGCCCTGCGGCGCAACCTCGCACGCGTGTTCTCGCGGCCGGACCCGGGCCCCTTCGACGTCGCGAAGCTGATGCCCGTGGCGTACGTGGTGGCGGGCGTCTTCGTCTGCTTCACGGCGCTCGTCCTGATCGCCGACGTGGTGAACCCCGTCAAGATCACCTGACGGACGCGGCGGCCCGAGAAGATGCCGCCCCTTCCCCGGTGAGGGCAGCCGGACACCTCTGGTGTCCGGCTGCTTACTTTTGAGTGGACAAGGCCCGGCGGGTGTGACCGCCCGGCGGACGGTGGCGTAATCTCGATTGCCGGAGCCCGCCGATCTCGGGACCAGGATCCACACTTGGGGTTGCAACAGCAGATGACTGCGATTTCGCTCGGAATGCCGTCCGTTCCTGCCAAGCTCGCCGACCGCAGGGTCAGCCGTCAGATCCACGTCGGTTCGGTTCCCGTCGGTGGCGACGCGCCGGTCTCCGTCCAGTCGATGACGACGACGCGCACGTCGGACATCGGTGCCACGCTCCAGCAGATCGCGGAGCTGACGGCGTCCGGCTGCCAGATCGTGCGGGTCGCGTGCCCGACGCAGGACGACGCGGACGCGCTCCCCGCGATCGCGAAGAAGTCGCAGATCCCGGTCATCGCCGACATCCACTTCCAGCCCAAGTACGTGTTCGCCGCGATCGACGCCGGCTGCGCGGCCGTCCGCGTCAACCCCGGCAACATCAAGCAGTTCGACGACAAGGTCAGGGAGATCTCCAAGGCCGCGAAGGACGCCGGCACGCCGATCCGCATCGGCGTCAACGCGGGCTCCCTCGACAGGCGCCTGCTGGAGAAGTACGGCAAGGCCACGCCCGAGGCGCTCGTCGAGTCCGCGCTGTGGGAGGCGTCCCTCTTCGAGGAGCACGACTTCCGCGACATCAAGATCTCCGTCAAGCACAACGACCCCGTCGTCATGGTCAACGCCTACCGGCTGCTGGCCCAGAAGTGCGACTACCCCCTGCACCTCGGCGTGACGGAGGCGGGCCCCGCCTTCCAGGGCACCATCAAGTCCGCCGTCGCCTTCGGCGCGCTGCTCAGCGAGGGCATCGGCGACACCATCCGCGTCTCCCTCTCCGCCCCGCCGGTGGAGGAGGTCAAGGTCGGCCAGCAGATCCTGGAGTCGCTCGGCCTGCGCCAGCGCCGCCTGGAGATCGTCTCCTGCCCGTCCTGCGGCCGCGCCCAGGTCGACGTGTACAAGCTCGCCGACGAGGTGACGGCCGGCCTCGACGGCATGGAGGTGCCGCTGCGCGTCGCCGTCATGGGCTGTGTCGTCAACGGCCCGGGCGAGGCCCGGGAGGCCGACCTCGGCGTCGCCTCGGGCAACGGCAAGGGCCAGATCTTCGTCAAGGGCGAGGTCATCAAGACCGTGCCCGAGTCCAAGATCGTCGAGACGCTCATCGACGAGGCCATGAAGATGGCCGAGCAGATGGAGAAGGACGGCATCGCCTCGGGCGAGCCCGAGGTCTCCGTCGGCTGACCCGGTCCGCCCCGGGCGGGCGGCCACCACCGCCAGGACGAGTCCCGTGCGCCACCCGCGAGGGTGGGCGGCACGGGACTCGTCGGCGCGTGCGGCCCCTGACGGGCGCCCGGGGCCGGGGAGCGGCCGCGGGAGGCGCGGACGGGGACCGGCGGGTTACAGTGCGCAGACAAGCAGACCGTACGGTGAGGCCCCCACGTGTTGACGCAGACCACCACCCGGGTCCTCGACCCCAGCGAACTCGGCGACGCCCTCGCGATCCTGGAGAGCGATCCCGTCGAGAACGCGTTCGTGGCATCCCGCGTGCAGGTCGCCGGGCTCGACCCGTGGCGCCTCGGCGGCGAGATGTGGGGCTGGTACACGGACGGCCGGCTGCGTTCCCTGTGCTACTCGGGCGCCAACCTCGTGCCCATCCGCGCCACCCCCGAGGCCGTGCGCGCCTTCGCCGACCGCGCCCGCAGGGCCGGCCGCCGCTGCTCCTCCATCGTCGGGCCCGCCGAGCCGACCGCGCACCTGTGGCGGCTGCTCGAGCCTTCCTGGGGCCCGGCCAGGGAGGTCCGCGCCCACCAGCCGCTGATGGTCACCGACCGGCCGTCCGCCGAGATCGAGCCCGACCCGTACGTGCGCAGGCTCGGCAAGAGCGAGATAGAAACGATCATGCCGGCCTGCGTCGCCATGTTCACCGAGGAGGTCGGCGTCTCCCCGCTGGCCGGTGACGGCGGCCTCCTCTACCAGGCGCGCGTCGCGGAACTCGTCGGCTCGGGGCGGGCCTTCGCCCGGATCGAGGACGGCCGGGTGGTCTTCAAGGCCGAGATCGGCGCCGCCACCCCGCGTGCGTGCCAGATCCAGGGCGTCTGGGTCGATCCCGCCCACCGGGGAAAGGGCCTGTCCGAGACCGGAATGGCGGCCGTCGTGCGCTACGCGCTGGCCGACGTCTCACCCGTCGTCAGCCTCTACGTCAACGACTTCAACACCGCCGCCAGGGCCTCCTACCGGCGGGTGGGATTTCGTGAGGTGGGCGCCTTCATGAGTGTCCTGTTCTGAAAGTAGGGTTCGGCCATGCCGATCACCCCAGGGAACGCCCCCAGGACCCCGGACGTACAGGTGGGTCCCATCGACCTCGTCGCGCGCGTGGACGACGCGCTCGCCGTGCAGGCGCTCGCCTTCGGGCTCAGCGAGGAGGAGATCGGGGTGCGGCACCACATCGTGCTGCGCCACCTCATGTACCCGGGCTGCCGCTCCTTCGGCGCGACCACGCCCGAGGGCCGGCTCGTCGGCTTCGTGTACGGGCTGCCCAACGACCGCGCCCACTGGTGGTCCACCGTCGTGGAGCCCTACCTGCGCAGGCAGGACGCCAACGGCTGGCTCGACGACGTGTTCGTCATCACCGAACTGCACGTCCACCCCTCGTTCCAGGCGCAGGGCATCGGCAGGGAACTGATCACCACGATCACCGACGGCGTCTCCCAGCCGCGTTCCATCCTCTCCGCCATCGACGTCGAGAGCCCCGCGCGCCGCCTCTACCGCTCGCTCGGCTACCGCGACCTCGCCCGCCAGGTGCACTTCCCCAGCGCCCCCCGGCCGTACGCGGTGATGGGCGCGCCCCTGCCCCTGCCGCACAGGCCCTCCCCGGCGCCCGCGACGGATTAACGCCGGGCGGCGGCCCCCGGTTACCCTCCTGCCACACGCCCGGCCCCGCCGCAGGCGACCGAGGCAACCGACGCAACGCAGGAGTGCACCCCATGTCACGGACCCGGATCCAGCGCATGTCCCGTCTCATGGCCAAGACACTGCGCGAGGAGCCGGCGGACGCGGAGACGCTCAGCCACCAGCTCCTCGTGCGCGCCGGATACGTGCGGCGCACGTCGGCCGGCATCTGGACGTGGCTGCCGCTCGGCAAGAAGGTCCTGGACAACGTCGCGCGCGTGGTGCGCGAGGAGATGGACGCGTTCGGCGCGCAGGAGGTCCTGCTGCCCGCGCTGCTGCCCAAGGACGCCTACGAGGAGAGCGGCCGGTACGAGGAGTACGGCGACCTGCTCTTCCGGCTCAAGGACCGCAAGGGCGCCGACTACCTGCTCGCGCCGACGCACGAGGAGATCTTCACCCAGGTCGTCAAGGACCAGTGCACGTCCTACAAGGACCTGCCGGTGATCCTCTACCAGATCCAGACCAAGTACCGCGACGAGGCACGCCCCCGCTCCGGCGTCCTGCGCGGACGCGAGTTCCTGATGAAGGACTCGTACTCGTTCGACACGACGGACGAGGGCCTCGCCGAGTCGTACGCCCTGCACCGAGAGGCGTACCGGGCGATCTTCGCGCGCCTCGGCGTCGACTACCGGATCGTCTCGGCGGTGTCGGGCGCGATGGGCGGGTCGGCGTCGGAGGAGTTCCTCGCGCCCGCCGCGGCCGGGGAGGACACCTTCGCGGACTGCCCGGCCTGCGAGTACGCGGCGAACACCGAGGCGGTCGCGTTCAAGGCTGCGGTCCCCGCGGCCGCAGCGCCAGGACCCGTCGAGGAGCTCGACACCCCGGACACGCCGACGATCGAGGCGCTCGCCGCGCACCTCGGCGTCCCGGCCTCGGCGACGCTGAAGAACCTGCTGGTCAAGGTGGACGGCGAGATCGTCGCCGTGGGCGTGCCAGGCGACCGCGAGGTGGACCTCGGCAAGCTGGGGGAGCACCTGGCGCCCGCGGAGGTCGAACTGGTCACGGCGCAGGACTTCGAGGGCAGGCCCGACCTGGTACGCGGTTACGTCGGCCCGCAGGGCCTGGACATCCGCTACATCGCGGACCCGCGCGTCGCGCCCGGCACGGCGTGGGTGACGGGCGCCAACAAGCCGGACACGCACGCGCGCGGCGTCGTCGCGGGGCGGGACTTCGAGGTGGACGACTACCTGGACGTCGTCGTGGTCGAGGAGGGCGACCCGTGCCCGGCGTGCGGCGCGGGCCTCAGGCTCGACCGCGCGATCGAGGTCGGCCACATCTTCCAGCTCGGCCGCAAGTACGCGGACGTCTTCCAGCTCGACGTCCTCGGCCGTGACGGCAAGCCGGCTCGGGTCACCATGGGCTCCTACGGCCTCGGCATCTCCCGCGTCGTCGCCGCGCTCGCCGAGCAGACCGCGGACGGCCAGGGCCTGTGCTGGCCGCGCGAGATCGCCCCCGCGGACGTCCACGTGGTCGCGGCGGGCAAGACGGCCCAGACGGAGCTGGCCCTGCGGGCGGCCGAGCAGCTCGCGGCAGCGGGCCTGCGCGTACTCGTCGACGAGCGCCCGGGCGTGTCACCCGGCGTGAAGTTCACGGACGCGGAGCTGATCGGCGTGCCGACGATCCTGGTGGCGGGCCGCCGCGCGGCCGAGGACGTGGTGGAACTGAAGGACCGCCGCACCGGCAAGCGCGAGGAGCTCTCCCTCACGGACGCCGTGAGGGCCCTCACGGCGTAGGGTCGCCCGGCGTCTGCGCGTCGCTGCCGCACGCGAGCCCGGGACGCGTCGCCGCCGTGCGCGTTCAGCGCCCTGCTCCCAGGGGCTTCCCGGTGCCGTGGGGGGCCCGGGACGGCCGCGTGGCACGGACTACAGCCAGCTCGCGTACTCCAGCAGTACCTCCGCCGTCGAGTCCCGGCCCGCGCGTGCCGCGCGGGTGCCGGACTCGACCGCGCGGAACAGCGTCCACGACCGCAGCCTGTCCCCGTCCACGTCGAGCGAGTCGGCCAGCCGCCGCATGCGTCGCCTCGCGGTCGACGCGCCCGTGTCCGAGGCGATCAGGTCCTCGACGCGGTCGCGGGCCAGCCGCGCCAGGTCGTACGCGCGCTCGCCCACGACCGGCTCGGGGCCCACCGCCAGCCATGGGGACCGCTCGCCCGCCAGGACCTTCCCCTGCCGGAAGGCGCCGTGCAGCAGCAGGGACTCGTCCGCCGTCGCGAGCATCGCCTCGCGCGCCCGCAGCGCCGCGTCCACCAGCGCCTCGGGACCGTCCCCGCCCTGCATCGCCCGCGCCTCGCGGCCCGTGCGATCCTCGACGGTCTCGAACGCGTGGCCCGCCGGCGGCTGGACCCACAGCCTGCGGATCGTGCCCGCGGCCTCGAGCAGAGCCTTCGCGTCCGGCAGTGAGCGCAGCGAGACCTCCGGGCGCAGCCGTTCGAGCAGCAGCGCGCCGTCGCCGTCGCCGCCGTCGACGTCATCGGCGCCCGTCTCGTACGTCTCGACCGCGCCCCAGCCCTTCCAGTGGGCGAGCGCCGCCCGCTCGGCGGCCGGCTCGGCGAACGGCGGCGCGACCTTCAGCGCGGCCGGTGCCGCCGCGCCGTCCGTGCGCACCAGCAGCACCAGGCTGTTCCGGCCGCCGGGCGCCACCACCCGCTCGACGTCGAGCCCCCGCCGCGCCACCACGTCCGCCACGATCTCGGGCAGCCGGGCGAGCCACGCGCCCGCCCCGGGGGCGGCGTTCTCCTCGCCGAGCGCGCGCGCCAGCCGCCGAGGCGGTTCGAAAGCCATACGTCCTTGCAGTCCTTCCGCCGTGCGGTCCTCCGCGCCTTTAGGAGCTGTTGTCTTGCCCCCTGCGGGGCCCGAGTCGCCTGGCACAGCCATCTCCGGCGTTGTCGTCGGTCGCCGACGCTCCGCGTCGACTCCCTCCTCCGCCTTGGATCTGACAGCACCAGCCCCCTCGACCTGATCCCACACCGGGCGAGACAACAGCTCCTCAGGCCCGCTCGGCGAGCCCAGGAAAGGCTACGCCGGACCCCCGCCAGCGGGCCGCCCGCACCGCCGCGTCGCTCAGCGCCGCCGCCGCGTCGCCCCGCGCGTCGCCCGTGGCCGCACGCACCAGGTCCGAGTAGACGTCCGCGACCTTGTCCTCGAGCTGCGCCGCGAGCCGCCCGGCCGAGTCCGGGTCCGTCACCGGGAACGGCAGGTCGTACGCGGCGGCCGCCGCCTTCGGCGTGCCGCCGAGGGCGCGGACGGCCCGCCGCAGCGCGTCACGCCTCGCCAGGTGCGCGGTGTACGCCGCGTTCGCCTCGGCGCGCCCTGCGCTGCCGACGCGCCCGCCGACCACGCCGTACCCGTACACCGCCGCGTGCTCGGCCGCGAGCGCCGCCTGGGTGGCGTCGAGCAGCCCCTTGTCCTTCGTCATGAGGAGGCTCCCCTCGACAGCAGGTAGGCATGGACCGCGTTGGCGGCCGCGACCGAGGCGAGCAGCCGCGCCAGCTCCGGGGGCGCGTCCATCAGGGCGGCGGTCTGCGCCTTGCCCGAGTTCCGCTCCGCGGAGACGAGCGACCTCACGGCCTCGGCCGCGTCCGCGGGGACCGCGCCGCCGCGGGAGCCCGCCTCCGCGGCGGGCCCCGAGGACGCCGACGCCGGCGCGGAGGCCGACGAGGACGCGGACGCCGGCACCGACGCCGACGCGCTGGGCGCGGCGCCCGCCGGGGCGAGCGCCTTCACGTGCTCGGCCACCGCGGACCGCAGCGGCGCCAGCCGCGCCCGCTGCTCGGGATGGCGGGCGATGACGGCGTCGTACCGGCCGAGCAGGGTCGTGCTCGTGGCCGCCGTGCGGGTGCGCAGCGCGCGGAGCGCCGCCGCCGACACCCGTTCCCGCCGTGCGTCCGCCGAAGGCTCGCCCCCGCCCGAGGAGGTGCAGCCCGCCAGCAGGGCGGCCGCCGCGGTCGCCCCTGCGCCCGTGAGGGCGCGTCTGCGCGTCGTCCCGTCTCGCCCCACGTGCGCCTCCTCGGACGTTGCTCGCACTGCTGCTCAGGCCGCCGGGCAGAGCTGTGCGGTGATCTTCGCTGGCGAGCGTACCCGCGGTACCCGGCCGGTGGGCGGCAACACCCCTGCGGACCGGATACCCTTTGGGACTGGCAGGTCGGCACCGTTCCGGCCGGACGACGTCACGACAACAGCACACGCGGCCGAGGAGTCACCCGGATGAGCACCACCCAGAGCGACAGGCTGCGCGGGCTGCTGGAACCGCTCGCCGGCGCGCAGGGCCTCGATCTGGAAGAGGTCGAGCTCACGAGAGCGGGCAGGTACCGCGTGCTGCGGGTCGTGGTCGACGCCGAGGAGGGCGTGGACTTGGACACCGTCGCCGAGCTGACCCGCACCGTTTCCGCGGAGCTCGACGAGACGGACGCCATGGGCGACGAGCAGTACCAGCTCGAAGTGACCTCCCCGGGCGCCGAGCGCCCGCTGACCGAGCGCCGCCACTACGCGCGCGCCGTCGGCAGGCTCGCCAGGATCAGGCTCCACGAGGGCGGCGAGGTCGTGGCCAGGATCCTCTCGGTGGACGACGAAGGACTCGACGTCGAGGTGCCGGGCGTGAAGGGCCGCAAGCCCACCGCGCGCCGCCTCGGGTTTTCCGAGATCGCGAAGGCGCGCGTCGAGGTCGAGTTCAACCGCAAGGACAAGAGCAAAGAGGAGGCGTAGCCGTGGACATCGATGTGAAGCTCCTGAGGGGCTTGGCACATGAGAAGGAGATCCCCTTCGAGCTGCTGGTCGAGGCGATCGAGTCGGCCCTCCTCATCGCGTACCACCGCACCGAGGGAAGCCGCAGGCACGCGCGTGCCGAGCTCAGCAGGGAATCCGGCCACGTCACCGTGTGGGCCACGGAGGACCCGGCGGACCTGGAGGAGAGGCAGGAGCCCAAGGAGTTCGACGACACCCCGTCCGACTTCGGCAGGATCGCCGCCACCACCGCGCGCCAGGTCATCCAGCAGCGGCTGAAGGACGCGGAGAACGACGTGACCTTCGGCGAGTACGCGCGCCGCGAGGGAGACGTCGTCGCCGGCCAGGTCCAGCAGGGCAAGGACCCGAAGAACGTCCTGGTCAAGCTGGACGACAAGCTGGAGGCCATCCTCCCCGTCCAGGAGCAGGTGCCGGACGAGGAGTACACCCACGGCCTGCGCCTGCGCACGTACGTGGTGCGCGTCGCCAAGGGCGTGCGCGGCCCCTCCGTGACGCTCTCCAGGACGCACCCCAACCTGGTCAAGAAGCTGTTCGCGCTCGAGGTGCCGGAGATCGCCGACGGGTCCGTCGACATCACCGCGATCGCCCGCGAGGCCGGTCACCGCTCCAAGATCGCGGTGCGGTCGATGCGGTCGGGCCTGAACGCGAAGGGCGCGTGCATCGGCCCCATGGGTGCGCGGGTGCGCAACGTGATGGCCGAGCTGCACGGCGAGAAGATCGACATCGTGGACTGGTCGGACGACCCGGCCGAGATGGTGGCGAACGCGCTGTCCCCCGCGCGGGTGACCAAGGTGGAGATCGTCGACCTCGCCGCGCGCAGCGCCCGGGTGACCGTGCCCGACTACCAGCTGTCGCTGGCGATCGGCAAGGAGGGGCAGAACGCCCGCCTGGCCGCCCGGCTCACCGGCTGGCGCATCGACATCCGCCCCGACACGGAGCAGCCGGGCGAGGCCGGCGCGCCGCACGACGAGGTGCCCGCCGACCGGGACTGACGGCTTTCGGCCGACCCTGGCGACCGGCCGTCCGGAATCTTGCCCCGCAGGGATGAGATCGGTGTGGAGAGGTAGACTTGTTGATGTCTGGCCGGACGAGCGCCCGAGCCTGCCCTGAGCGAACCTGCGTGGGGTGCCGGGAGCGAGCGGCCAAGAAGGATCTGCTGCGCATCGTGGTGGTCGGGGGACACTGTGTCCCTGATCGAAGCGGTACGCTGCCCGGCCGGGGTGCGTACGTGCACCCCGCCGTGGGCTGTCTGGATCTGGCGGTTCGCCGCCGGGCCCTGCCACGGGCCTTCCGGACCCAGGGACCGCTCGACACCGCGCGACTGCGCGCGGCCGTCGACGCGATCACGGCAGGGAAGGCGCCGCAGGAATGAAGGAGTACGGCACGGAACCCCGTGCGGTTCAGGTACCTCGCGAGTCGGAAGTAGGTCGAGATTGCGATGAGCACTCGATGAGTACGCGATGAGTACGCCCATGAAGTAGCGACGGTCCGGCGGTAACCCGGACCTAAAAGGAGCGAAGTGGCTAAGGTCCGGGTATACGAACTCGCCAAGGAGTTCGGCGTGGAGAGCAAGGTCGTCATGGCCAAGCTCCAAGAACTCGGTGAATTCGTCCGTTCGGCGTCGTCGACGATCGAGGCGCCCGTAGTACGCAAGCTGACCGACGCGTTGCAGGGCCCCGCGGGCAGTGGCAACGGTGGCAAGTCCGCCGCCAAGCCCGCCCCCCGCAAGGCCTCGCCCGCACGTCCCGCCGCGCCGTCACCGGCCGGCGGCACCTCCCGCGCCGCCAAGGCCCCGGGGGAGCGTCCCGCTGCCCCGAAGCCCGGTGCGCCGGCCCCCAAGCCGGCCGCCGCGGAGGCGCCCCGCACCAGCACCCC
>NZ_JAGIQL010000298.1 GCF_017813245.1 Streptomyces montanisoli | reverse complement strand
AATCGGTGACAGGACTTCAGACGTGAGCTCTACGGATCTGGGCGGGCGCCGGGCGGCAGGGCGCGGCCCGCACGGCGTGAGCGCCGGCACGGGCGGCGCACGGACGCCTGCGTTCAGGCCGTGCGCCTGAACGTCAGGGACTCGCCGAGCACGCCCGAGAGCCACAGGTCCTGGGCGGCCTCGGCGATCCGGTCGAGGCCCTCGGTGATCGTCGCGAAGATGTTCGCGGGCACGAACCCGGTGTCCGGGTTCAGCAGCAGGTTGTTGCGCTCGTAGAACACCGCGAGGTCGACGATGGACTCCTCGGCCTGCGGCCTGCCGCCCTGCGTGTATCCGTGGGAGCTCGTGTTCAACTGCCACTTGGCGAAGGAGAAGTAGGCGACGTCGCCGGGGATGGGCGTGATCGTCGGGTTCTCCGTGCCGGGCTCCTCGGCGGCGAACGCCGGCACCAGCGTGTAGATCTCGTTGCGCGCGTACTTGCCGTGGAAGACGTCCTTGCCGAGCGGCAGGGCGTTCCACACGGCCTCGCACGTGCGCGGCGCCTGGTCGTCGAGGAGCTTGGCCACGCAGCTGACGCCGCGCTTCTCCAGCGCGATCTCGATGTAACGGTCCACTTGTCCCCACTCTCCGTCTCTGTGGCGTGCGTTGCCGTCGTCCGGCCGGTCAGGACGCCGGCATCGCCAGGTAACGCGTTTCGAGGAACTCCTCGATCCCGGCCCTGCCGCCCTCGCGGCCGAGACCCGACTGCTTGACCCCGCCGAAGGGGGCCGCCGGGTTGGAGACCACGCCCTTGTTGAGGCCGATCATCCCGGTGTCGAGCCGCTCGGAGATCCGGAAGGCGCGCCTGAGGTTCTCCGTGTACAGGTACGAGACGAGGCCGTACGGCGTCGCGTTGGCCGCCGCCACCGCCTCGTCCTCGTCGCTGAACGCGACGACGGGGGCGACGGGCCCGAAGATCTCCTCGTGCAGCATCGGGGCGTCGGCCGGCACGTCGACGAGGACGGTCGGCGCGTAGAAGTAGCCGTCGCCCGGGGCGGGTTCGCCGCCCGTGAGTGCCTTGGCCCCGGCGTCGAGCGCCTGCCCCACGAGCCTGCCGACCTTGCCGCGTCCGTCCTCGTCGATCAGCGGGCCCACCTCGACGCCGGGCTCCGTGCCGCGCCCGACGACCATGGCGCCCATGCGCTCGGCGAGCCGCCGCGTGAACTCGGGGGCGACGCTCTCGTGCACGTAGAGCCTGTTGGCGGCGGTGCAGGCCTCGCCGATGTTGCGCATCTTGGCCTGCACGGCGCCCTCGACGGCGGCCTCCAGGTCGGCGTCCTCGCAGACGATGAACGGGGCGTTGCCGCCGAGTTCGAGCGACACGCGCAGCACCTGCTCGGCGCTCTGCGCGATCAGCAGCCTGCCGACGGCCGTCGAGCCCGTGAAGGACAGCTTGCGCAGCCGTCCGTCGCGCAGCAGCGGCTCGACGACCTCGCCCGGCCTGCTGCTCGTGACGACGTTCAGCACGCCGCCCGGGAGCCCGGCCTCCGCCATGATCCCCGCGAGCGCGAGCATCGACAGCGGGGTCTGCTCGGCGGGCTTGACGACCATCGTGCAGCCGGCCGCGACGGCGGGGCCGATCTTGCGTGTGCCCATGGCGAGGGGGAAGTTCCACGGGGTGATAAGCAGCGCGGGCCCCACCGGGCGCCGCATCACGAGCAGCCGGTCCTTGCCGTCGGGCGACGTCGCGTACCCGCCGTCGATGCGTACGGCCTCCTCGGCGAACCAGCGGAAGAACTCGGCGGCGTAGGCGACCTCGCCGCGCGCCTCCGCCAGCGGCTTGCCCATCTCCAGGGTCATCAGCAGCGCGAGGTCGTCGATCCGCTCGTGGATCAGCTCGTAGGACCTGCGCAGGATCTCGCCGCGCTCGCGCGGCGGTCGCGCCGCCCACGACTCCTGCGCCTCGTGCGCGGCGGTGAGCGCGTCCAGGGCGTCGTCGGTGCCCGCGTCCGCGACGGTGCGCAGCGGGCGGGCCACGGACGGGTCCTCCACCTCGAACACGTCCCCCGAGGCGGCGGGGCGCCAGTCGCCTGCGATGTGCAGCCCGGTGGGGACCGCGTCCACCACCGCGCGCTCGTGCTCTGCCTGTGCGGTCACTGTGTTCTCCCCGGCTCGTGGACAACGGCGCCCGTCCATGCTTGCATGTGTGTAGGTTGTTGACAATCCTACGATCGAGGTTCTCCCGCCCGGTACCCGAAGGAGCGAACATGGCCACACTCTCTCCCGTCCTCAAGCAGGCCACGCCCGTGCTCGCGGCCAGGGGCGAAGGCGTGTACGTGTACGACGAGGCGGGCCGCGCCCACCTCGACTTCACCGCCGGCATCGGCGTGACGAGCACGGGCCACTGCCACCCGCGCGTCGTCGAGGCCGCGCAGCGGCAGGTCGCCACGCTCGTGCACGGCCAGTACACGACGGTCATGCACCGGCCGCTGCTCACACTCACGGAGCGGCTCGGCGAGGTGCTGCCCGCGGGGCTCGACTCGCTGTTCTACGTCAACTCGGGCAGCGAGGCGGTCGAGGCCGCCATGCGGCTGGCGAGGCAGGCGACGGGGCGGCCCAACATCGTCGTCTTCCAGGGCTCCTTCCACGGCCGCACCATCGGCGCCGCCTCGCTGACGACGTCGGCGTCCAAGTACAGGTCGGGGTTCGGGCCGCTGATGCCGGGCGTCGCGATCGCGCCGTTCCCCGACGCCTTCCACTACGGGTGGGACGAGGAGACCGCGACGAGGTTCGCGCTGCGCGAGCTCGACCAGGTGCTCGCGACCGTCTCGGCGCCGGCCGACACCGCGGCGTTCTTCGTCGAGCCCGTGCTCGGCGAGGGCGGCTACGTGCCGGCCAACACCACGTTCCTGCGCGGCCTGCGGGAGCGCGCCGACCGCCACGGCATCCTCCTCGTACTCGACGAGGTGCAGACGGGCTTCGGCCGCACGGGGATGTTCTGGGGCCACGAGCACTTCGCGGGCAGGCCGGACATCGTGGTCACCGCGAAGGGGCTGGCCAGCGGGTTCCCGCTGTCCGCCATCGCCGCGCCCACGGCGCTCATGGAGAAGGCGTGGCCCGGCTCCCAGGGCGGCACGTACGGCGGCAACGCGGTCGCGTGCGCGGCGGCGATCGCCACGCTCGACGTGATCCAGGACGAGAAGCTCGTCGAGAACGCGGCGGAGCGCGGCAAGGAACTGCTCGCGGGGCTGCGCGAGGTCGCGGCGCGGCACGCGCCCGGGTCGGGGCCCGGCATCGGCGACGTGCGGGGGCTGGGGCTGATGGCGGGCAGCGAGTTCGTGACGGCGGAGGGCGAGCCCGACGGCGCGACGGCGTCACGCGTCCAGGCGGCGGCGTCGCGCCGCGGGCTGCTGCTGCTCACCTGCGGCGCGCAGGGCCAGGTCGTGCGCATGATCCCGCCGCTCGTCGTCACGGCGGACCAGGTACGCGAGGGCCTCGGCCTCTGGGCCGAGGCGGTAGCCGAGACGCTGCCCTGACGCCCCCGCCGCCCCCGCACCGCGCGCGGAACGCGGTCGTCCCGCCCCCGGGGAGGCAGGCGCCCCAGCGCAGCCGGGCACGGCGGGGCAGGCGCCAGGCCCCCCGCCGCGGGCTTGCCCGCCGCGGGGGGCCTGGCCCAGGCGCGGGTAGCACCGGGCGCCC
>NZ_JAGIQL010000297.1 GCF_017813245.1 Streptomyces montanisoli | reverse complement strand
GTCTCATACAGGGGAGGGACGGGAAAGGAGGAAGATCGGAGACAGGAGTTCAGACGAGAGCTCTACCGATCAGGGCTCCGGCCACCGGGACGCGCGGGCGGCCGGGACCGCCACCGGGGACGCGCCGGCGTCGAGGGCGTCCGCTCCGGACGCCCGGCGCTTCCCGCCGCGGGCACGCGGACGTTCGCGTCCGTGGGAGGTCGCCGCCGACGCAGGCAACGTGCACGGCCGCCGGGACGCGCAGCCGGCTGGGGCCGTCTCCGGAGGCGCTCCGGCGTCGAGGGCGTCCGCTTCGGACGCCCGGCAGCTCACCGCTGCGGGCACGTGAGCCTTCGCGTCCGTGGGACGTCGCCGCCGACGCGGGCAGCGTGCACGGCCGCCGCCGAGAGCGCGGCCGCTGGCCGCGGAGCGGGGCGCCGCGGCCCGCGGCCACGGGCCCGCCTCTGGCTGCGCACGCAGCGGTAGCGGCTCGGTCCGTGATCCGGACCGGGCGGTCGCTACGGCACGCCGCCGGGAGGCGGCAGACGGCACGGGTGCGCCCGGGCGCACAATCTCCGTACGGACGCGATTGGTGGCCCGCCTGCCGCGGGTTCCGAACCGGCGGGGCCTTCTCCGGGTCTGCGGACCGGGGCGGCGGGCACGGTCAGGTCCGCCGTGGGCGGCCCGGCGCGGGCCTCGTGAACAGCCGACGCGTCTCCGGCTGCGCGGGCAGCGACAGCGGACTCGGACCGAGGCTCGGACGGCGATGCCCGGCTCCACCAGGACTCAGCTCGTGGCCCGGGCCTGGTCCGCGGGGACGTCACCGGGCGCGGTCAGGCCCGCGGTGGGCGGCCTGGCGCGAGGCGGCCCTGCGCCAGGCGGCCCGATGCGGCCGGCTCACTCGCGGCCGCGTGGTGTCAGGCTGTGCGCTTGCGGGACGTTTCGTAGAGCACGATGCCCGTCGCCACGCCCGCGTTGAGGGATTCCGCGCCGCCCGGCATCGGGATGCGCACCCTCACGTCGCACGTCTCGCCGACCAGGCGCGACAGGCCCTTGCCCTCGCTGCCGATCACGATGGCCAGCGGGCCGTCAAGCGCCGCCACGTCCGCGATGTCCGTGTCGCCGTCCGCCGCGAGCCCGACGACCGTCAGGCCGGCCTTCTTGTACGCCTCTAGCGTGCGCGTCAGGTTCGTGGCGCGCGCCACCGGCGTGCGGGCGGCGGTGCCCGCCGAGGACTTCCAGGCGCCCGCTGTCATGCCGGCCGCGCGCCGCTCGGGCACGACCACGCCGTGGCCTCCGAACGCCGACACCGAGCGGACGACCGCGCCCAGGTTCCGGGGGTCGGTGATGCCGTCGAGCACGACGATCAGGGGCTCCTCGCCGTCGTCGTACGCGGCGGCCGCCAGGTCGTCCGGGTGCGCGTACTCGTACGCGGGGATCTGGAGGACGAGGCCCTGGTGGTTGAGGCCGCCGGTGAGCCGGTCGAGTTCGGGCCTCGGCGCCTCCATGAGGTGGATGCCGCCCCGGTCGGAGGCGAGCTTCAGCGCGTCACGCACCCGCTCGTCGTTGTCGATGTACTGCTGCACGTACAGGGTCGTCGCCGGCACACCGTCCCGCAGCGCCTCGAAGACCGGGTTGCGGCCCACGACCATCTCCGTCGAGCCCTTGCCGCCGCGGCGCGCGCGCTGCGGGCGGCCCTGCTGCTGGCGCGCCTTCGCGTTGGCGATGCGGTTCTTCACATGGCCCTTGCGGGCGGACGCGGGCGGCGTGGGGCCCTTGCCCTCGAGGCCGCGGCGCCGATTGCCGCCGCTGCCGACCTGCGCGCCCTTCTTCCCTGACGCGCGTCGGTTCCTGGGCTGGCTGTTCCCGGCCATGGTGTGTCTGCCTACCTGATTCGTGGGTCGCGTGGCGCGCACCGTACGCCGGTGCGCCGTCGTGGTGCGTCTCGTCGTGCCTTACGTGCCTTACCAGGGTACGCAAGCCGCGGCGGCGATTTCAGCGCGCGCCTCAGCGCTTGCCTCAGCGCGCGCCGAGGCTCCAGCGCGGTCCCGACGGGCTGTCCTCGATGACCAGGCCCGACTGCTGGAGCTGGTCCCTGATCGCGTCGGCCGTGGCCCAGTCCTTGCGGGACCGCGCCGCCTCGCGCTGGTCGAGGACGAGGCGTACGAGCGTGTCGACGGCTCCGTGCAGGTCGTCGCCGCGGTCGCTCTCGCCGGCCCACCGCGGGTCGAGCGGGTCGAGGCCGAGGACGCCGAGCATGGCCCGTACCTCCGCGAGCCGGGCGACGGCGCCTTCCTTGTCGTCGGCCGCGAGCGCGGAGTTGCCCTGCCTGACGGTGGTGTGGACGATCGCGAGCGCGCCGGGCACGCCGAGGTCCTCGTCCATCGCCGCGGCGAACGCGGGCGGCACCTCGGGCGCCGGCTCCACCGCTCCCCCGGCCTTCTCCACCACGCGCTGGACGAACCCCTCGATGCGCGCGAACGCGGACTCCGCCTCGCGGAGCGCCTCCTCGCTGTACTCGATCATCGAGCGGTAGTGCGGCGTGCCGAGGTAGTAGCGCAGCACGATGGGGCGCCAGCGCTTGACCATCTCGGAGACGAGGACGCTGTTGCCGAGCGACTTCGACATCTTCTCGCCGCTCATCGTGACCCACGCGTTGTGCAGCCAGTACTGGGCGAAGTCGTCGCCGTACGCCTTGGCCTGCGCGATCTCGTTCTCGTGGTGCGGGAAGACCAGGTCGAGGCCGCCGCCGTGGATGTCGAAGACGCGGCCGAGGTACTTGTGCGCCATCGCCGAGCACTCCAGGTGCCAGCCGGGCCTGCCGCGGCCCCAGGGCGTCTCCCAGTTCGGCTCGCCCGGCTTGACGGCCTTCCAGAGCGCGAAGTCGCGCGGGTCGCGCTTGCCGGTCTCGCCCTCGCCCGCGGGCTGGCGCAGGTCGTCCAGGTCCTGGTGGGACAGGCTCAGGTAGCCGGGGAACGATCGGACGTCGAAGTAGACGTTGCCGTCGGCGACGTAGGCGTGGCCGTTGTCGATGAGGACGCGCATCATCTCGGTCATCTCCGGGATGTGCCCGGTCGCGCGCGGCTCGTAGGTGGGCGGGAGGCAACCGAGGGCGTCGTAGCCCGCGTTGAACGCACGCTCGTTCTCGTACCCGATGGCCCACCAGGGGCGGTCCTGGTCGGCGGACTTCTGGATGATCTTGTCGTCGATGTCGGTGACGTTGCGTACGAACGTCACGTCGAGGCCGCGGTACTCGAACCAGCGGCGGAGGATGTCGAAGTTGAGGCCCGACCTGATGTGCCCGATGTGCGGGGCGGCCTGCACGGTGGCACCGCACAGGTAGATCGAGACGCAGCCCGGCGTGCGCGGGGTGAAGTCACGGATCTGCCGGGCGCCGGTGTCGTACAGCCGAATAGTCACGGGTTCAGAGTAGTGCGCGCCGGACAGTGCCCGGTCCCGCGCCCGCGAGGGCGCGGGGCTTCCGCCCGGGGGCGCCGCCCCGGGCCATGCCCGGCCCCGTGGGGCGCGGCTTCCGCCCGGGTGGGCCGCCCCCAGGCCCTGGTGTCAGGGTCGTGGCGCCTCCGACACGGGCGGGCCGCCCGCGGAGGACGGACTCCACCCGAGCCATGCGCCCATCGGGTCCGGGGCACCGGGGAGGCGCGGCCCCCGCGGGGCGCGGGCCCAGCCCGGAACGGCGCAGCCCACGTGCGGGCCCAGCCCCCCGCGAGGTGCGGGCGCAACACGGAGC
>NZ_JAGIQL010000296.1 GCF_017813245.1 Streptomyces montanisoli | reverse complement strand
TCCGCGGCCGTCTCCGCGAGGGCCGCCACCGCGGCGGCGGACACGGCCGACTCGCGGGCCTCCCGCGCACGGCGCGGCATCGGCACCGTCAGGGCCACCAGCAGGCCGAGCCCGAGGGCCACGACGCCGATCACCACCACACCCGCGCCCTGCGGGACACCGGTCAGCAGGAGCATGGCGAGGGCTGAGCAGATGACGGTGGCTGAACCATAGGCGAGCTGTGCGGCGTTAGGACGCGGCATGGCGTTTCCGTCCCTCGGAACATGTGGGGATGCGCGCGGGTCGCACTGTCGGGCGACTCTACGACGGTGAATGCCCCGAGGAACGTGCGGTAAGCGTGACCTCACCCACGGTGCCGATGCACGGGGGGCGCACAGGTTCATGCGGACGCCCCCAAGTCCGCGCGATGCGCCCGCCGCTCACCGCTCGCCGCTCGCCTCCGGGACCCCCTCGTGGCGCCGAAGGCCAACGGACGATCAGCCGATCTTCCACTTTCCTTAGCGGAATCGTCGTGAACAAGTCAAGACTGTCATTTTTTCGTCAACTCCGGTCCAATGGCGCCACTTGAACCGCGTACAGAACGCGCACAGGTCGCGTAAAGGCGCGCACCGGCCGAACGGACGCCCACGAGGACGGTCCACAGGCGCGGGCGCGGGGGAGGACACCAGCGAGTGATCAGGACAGGACGGGCGAGACGTGCGGCGGCGGTGATCGTGGCGGTCGCCGCGACCGCGGCGACGGCCTCCGCCTTCAGCACGGCGCAGGCACAGGAGAACCCCGCGGCGGGGTCGCGTTCGGGCTCCGCCCAGGTGGAGCGCCGCGACCCGGCGCCGCAGGCGGGCGATGTCGAGCACAACCTGCCGGGCCCCTTCACCAAGGAGCAGACGAAGGAGCGCAAGGCAGCGCTCGACCAGGTGCTCTCCGGGCACCGCAAGGCCGTCAAGCGCGGCGGCTCCAGCGTGGTGAAGCTCGGCGGCGGCAAGTACGTCGAGCTCGGCCGGGAGAAGACCGACCGGATCTTCACGATCCTCGTCGAGTTCGGGGACAAGGTCGACAACACGACCAAGTACGACCCGGACGGCCCCGGCCCGAAGCCGCCCGTGACGCAGTACGGCGGCAACCCGGGCCCGCTGCACAACCAGATAGCCGAGCCCGACCGCAAGGTGGACAACTCCACCGCCTGGCAGGCCGACTACAACCAGCAGCACTTCCAGGACCTGTACTTCGGCACGGGCAAGGACAAGAACGGCAAGCAGCGTGAGTCGCTGAAGACGTACTACGAGAAGCAGTCCTCGGGCCGCTACTCCGTCGACGGCGAGGTCACCGACTGGGTCAAGATCCCGTACAACGAGGCCCGTTACGGCTCGGACTACTGCGGCAGCACCACCTGCCCGTCCGTCTGGGACGCGGTGCGCGACGGCGTCAACGCCTGGGTCGCGGACCAGAAGGCCAAGGGCGAGTCGAGCGCCCAGATCAAGGCGGACCTGGCCCAGTACGACAAGTGGGACCGCTACGACTACGACAACGACGGCAACTTCAACGAGCCCGACGGCTACATCGACCACTTCCAGATCGTGCACGCCGGTGAGGACGAGTCCGCCGGCGGCGGCGTTCAGGCCGACAACGCCATCTGGGCGCACCGCTGGTACGCGTACGGCTCGGACGCCGGCGCCACGGGACCCGCGGACAACAAGGCGGGCGGCACGCAGATCGGTGACACCGGTATGTGGGTCGGCGACTACACGATGCAGCCGGAGAACGGCGGACTCGGCGTCTACGCCCACGAGTACGGGCACGACCTCGGCCTGCCCGACAACTACGACACCGCGGGCGGCGACAACTCCACCGCCTTCTGGGACCTGATGTCCTCGGGCTCGTGGCTCGGCACCGGCAAGAACGCGATCGGCGACGAGCCGGGCGACATGACCGCGTGGGACAAGCTGCAGCTCGGCTGGCTCAACTACGCGCAGGCCAAGGCCGCGACGAGGTCCACGGTGAAGCTGGGGGTCTCGGAGTACAACACCAAGAGGCCGCAGGCGCTGGTGGTGAACCTGCCGAAGAAGGAGAAGACCACGACGGTCGTGGAGCCCGCCCAGGGGTCCACGCAGTGGTGGAGCGGCATGGGTGACAACCTCAAGAACACCCTGACCCGTTCCGTCGACCTGACGGGCAAGTCCGCGGCCTCGCTGAAGCTCGACGGCTGGTGGGACATCGAGAACGGCTACGACTACCTGTACGCCGAGGTCTCGACCGACGGCGGCTCCAACTGGACGCCGCTGGACGGCACCGCGGACGGCGCGGCCATCCCGAGGGATGGCGGCGACAAGCCGGCGCTGACCGGGACGTCGGGCGCGTACAAGAAGCTCGTGTACCCGCTGGACGCTTACGCCGGCAAGAAGATCGACCTCCGCTTCCGCTACCTGACGGACGGCGGCGTGGCGCAGAAGGGCTTCGCGGCCGACGAGATCAGCGTCGTCGCCGACGGCACCGCGCTGTTCACCGACAACGCGGAGACCGCGGACGCCGGTTGGACCACGGACGGCTTCTCGCGCATCGGCGGGTCCTTCAGCAAGGACTACGACCAGTACTACATCGTGGAGAACCGCGAGTACACGAGCTACGACAAGACGCTGCGCACCGGCCCGTACAACTTCGGTTTCACGGCGCCGAACAACCTCAAGGTCGAGCACTTCCCCTACCAGACCGGCATGTTGGTCTGGTACTGGGACACCTCGCAGACCGACAACAACACCAGCGCCCACCCGGGTCAGGGTCTGATCCTCCCCGTGGACGCGCACCCGAAGGCCCTGAAGTGGTCCGACGGGACGGTCATGCGCAACAGGATCCAGGCGTTCGACGCGCCGTTCAGCTGGTGGCCCACGCCGGGCCTCACGCTGCACAAGGCGGACGTGCCGACGCGGATCAGGCCGCAGCGCGGGGTCATCGCCTTCGACGACCACCGGGGCTCCTACTGGGACCCGGAGAACCCCGAGGGCAGCGTCAAGGTTCCTGACACCAACACCAGGATCACCCTCGTCGGCCAGCCCATCAGCGGCGCGAGCATGACAATCCATGTGGGGCCGTCGACTCGTTAAGGATTGAATTCGCAGGTCAGAGCAGTGATCGGCCGTCGCCCTCTAGCGGGCGGCGGCCGATCGTGTTTAGGTGCAGCTGTGCATTTCTTATTGACACGACGTCTCGCGGGGGGAGAGGAACGATCATGGCAGGCGGAGGCTTCAGCAGACTCCCCAACGGCAGAGTGGTGGTGGCGCTGACCGTGCCGAGACCCGCTGCCGACGGCGGCAGCACGGTACGAGTCCTGGTCCACGCGGAGAACCGGGCGCGCGCCCTGACCAGGCTGCGCAATCTCGGGCTGCGGGCGGTCTACCTGCGGGGGAACGCCGAACCACCCAGTCCGGACGAGGTCACCGCGGTCCTGCACCACCCCGAGGGGCTGCTCTGGCGGCCCACCCCGCAGTCCCCGGGCGACGCGGGCGCGCTCTGGCAGCCCATCCGCTCGCTCGTCCGCCCTGGCCGCACATGGCAGCCGGCCCCGGCGCGCCCGGGACTGGCACGCAAGCCCATGGCCCCGTGGCGCCACCTGCCGACCACGCCCCGGAGGTTCGAAGAGCACACGACTGAACTCCTGTTACCGAACAACTGTATCTGCGGCCTCTTGGTTGGAGAAGGGGCGGGGGGGGAGGGGGGGGCGGGCGGGAGGACGGGGAGGGGGGGGGGGGGGG
>NZ_JAGIQL010000295.1 GCF_017813245.1 Streptomyces montanisoli | reverse complement strand
CGGCGCGCGCGGGCCGGGCGGACGCGCCGCCCGGCCCGCGCGGGGCCCGCTCCTCAGACCGCCAGGCCGTCCGCCATCTCGTCGCTCAGCGTGGACTCCGTGCCGGGGATCCCCAGATCCTGCGCCCGCTTGTCCGCCATCGCGAGCAGCCGCCTGATGCGGCCCGCGACCGCGTCCTTCGTCAGCGGCGGGTCGGCCAGCGCGCCCAGCTCCTCCAGGGACGCCTGCTTGTGATCCATGCGCAGGCGGCCCGCTGCCGCCAGGTGCTCGGGCACGTCCTCGGCGAGGATCTCCAGCGCACGCTGGACCCGGGCGCCCGCGGCGACGGCCGCACGCGCCGAGCGCCGCAGGTTGGCGTCGTCGAAGTTGGCGAGGCGGTTCGCGGTGGCGCGGACCTCGCGGCGCATCCGCCGCTCCTCCCACGCCAGCACGGACTCGTGCGCGCCCAGGCGCGTCAGCAGCGCGCCGATCGCGTCACCGTCGCGCACGACCACCCGGTCGACGCCGCGCACCTCGCGCGCCTTCGACGGGATCTGCAGCCTGCGCGCCGCGCCGACCAGGGCGAGCGCGGCCTCGGGTCCTGGGCAGGTGACCTCGAGCGAGGAGGAGCGGCCCGGCTCGGTCAGCGAGCCGTGCGCGAGGAACGCGCCGCGCCAGGCCGCCTCCGCGTCGCACGTCGCTCCCGAGACGACCTGCGGCGGCAGGCCGCGGATGGGCCGGCCCCTGCCGTCGACGAGGCCGGTCTGGCGGGCCAGCTGGTCGCCGCCCGTGATCACCCGTACGACGTAGCGGCTGCCGCGGCGCAGGCCGCCGGGCGCCATCACGATCAGCTCGGAGTTGTGGCCGAAGATCTCCAGGATGTCCTTGCGCAGGCGCCGTGCCGCGATGCTGGTGTCGAGCTCCGCCTCGATCACGATGCGGCCGCTGACCAGGTGCAGCCCGCCCGCGAACCGCAGGATCGCCGAGACCTCGGCCTTCCTGCAGCACGTGCGGGTGACGGGCAGCCGGGCGATCTCGTCCTTCACCGCTGGCGTCATCGCCATGGGCCGATCCTTCCGTGCATGCGAAAAATACGGTCGTACGCGGCGGCCAGCAGCTCCGGGTCGTGCGTCGCGGAACTGTCGCGCGCGGCGACCGGAGCCAGCTCGACGGCGGCACCGAAGCGTTTCGCGGCATCGGCGAGTGAGTCGCTGTCGGGCACGGCGTCACGGTCGGCCAGCACCACGTCGAGGGCGAGTTTAGGGGCGTGTCGCGCCAAAACCTCCAAATGACGCTGCGGTGAGAACCCCTCTGTTTCGCCCGGCTGGGGGGCGAGGTTCAGCGAGAGGACCCGTCTCGCCCTGGTCTCCACCAGGGCAGTCAGCAGCTCGGGCACCAGGAGGTGGGGTATGACGGAGGAGAACCAGGATCCGGGCCCCAGAACCACCCAGTCGGCGTCCATGACGGCCTGCACGGCCTCGGGAACGGCGGGCGGATCGGCCGGTACGAGGTGCACGGACTGCACCTCGCCGCGCGTCAGCGCGACGGTCGCCTGACCTCTTACGGTCTCCACGTCGTCCGGGCGCGTCGGCTCGTGCCCCTTGACGAGGGCCTGCAGCTCGAGCGGCACCGCCGACATGGGCAGGACGCGGCCGTGCGCGCCGAGCAGCTTGCCGACGAGGTCGAGCGCGGCGACATGGTCGCCCAGCTGCTCCCACAGGGCGACGATCAGCAGGTTGCCGACCGCGTGGTCGTGCAGATCGCCCTGGGACTGGAAGCGGTGCTGGATGACGCGTGACCAGGTCTGGCCCCAGTCGTCGTCGCCGCACAGCGCCGCGAGCGCCTTGCGCAGATCGCCGGGCGGCAGCACGCCGAGCTCCTCGCGGAGCCTGCCGCTCGAACCGCCGTCGTCGGCGACGGTGACGACGGCCGTGAGGTCGCCCGTGATCCGCCGCAGCGAGGCGAGCGACGCGGACAGGCCGTGGCCGCCGCCGAGGGCGACGACCTTGGGCTGGGTGCCGCGGTCGCGCGCGGCGGGCGCGGGGCCGCCGGTGCGCAGGCGGCGCATCCTGAACGTGCGGCCGGTCACTCGCGCCCCAGGTCGCGGTGGACGGTGACCGTCTCGATGCCCGCGTCGGCGAGGCGCGCGGCGAGGCGTTCCGACATGGCGACGGAGCGGTGCTTGCCGCCCGTGCAGCCGATGGCGATGGTCACGTAGCGCTTGCCCTCCCGGCGGTAGCCCGAGGCGACCAGTTCCAGCAGCTCGGTGTAGCGGTCGAGGAACTCCTTGGCGCCCGGCTGGTGGAAGACGTAGTTGGCGACCTCGTCGTTGAGGCCGGTGTACGGCCGCAGCTCGGGCACCCAGTGCGGGTTGGGCAGGAAGCGGCAGTCCGCCACGAGGTCGGCGTCGACCGGGAGGCCGTACTTGTAGCCGAAGGACATGACGGTGGCCCGCAGCTCGGGCTCCTCCTCGCCGGCGAACCCGGCGCCGAGCTTGGCGCGCAGCTCGTGCACGTTCAGGCTGGACGTGTCGATCACGAGGTCGGCGTCGCCGCGCAGCTCGCGCAGCAGGTCGCGCTCGGCGACGATGCCGTCGAGCGTGCGGCCGTCGCCCTGTAGCGGGTGCGGCCTGCGCACGGACTCGAACCGGCGCACCAGCGCCTCGTCCGACGACTCCAGGAAGACGATCCTGCGCGTGACGCCCTTGGCGTCGAGGTCGGCGAGTGACTCGCGGAGGTTGTCGAAGAAGCGGCGGCCGCGCACGTCGACCACCACGGCGATGCGCGCCACATTGCCCTGGGAGCGTGCGCCCAGCTCGACCATCGTCGGGATCAGCGCGGGCGGCAGGTTGTCCACGACGAACCAGCCGAGGTCCTCCAGGCACTTGGCGGCGGTGCTGCGGCCCGCGCCCGACATGCCCGAGATGATCACGAGCTCGGGCGTGCCGGGTTCGGCTGCGCCGCCCGGGTCGTGCCCGTCCGGCTCGCGCGGGGCCCCCGCGCCGGTCGCGCCGCCCGCCTGTCCGCTGCCCGTGCTCGCGTCCGGCCTGGTTGTTTCTGGCCTGGTCGCGTCTGGCCTGCTCACGTCTGGCTCGTTCTCAGTCATTCCCGCCGTTCCCGCCGTCCCGGTCGTCTTCGATGATCTCTCCTGTGGCCGTGTTCACGGCGGGCGCGGCCGGAGCCGTCCTGGCGAGGGCCACCGCGACGGACTCGGCCGTCTTGCGTCCAAAGCCCGGCACCTCGCAGATCTGCTCGATCGTGGCCTGCCGCAGCCTCTTCACGGAGCCGAAGTGCTTGATGAGTATCCGCTTGCGCGCGTCGCCGAGGCCCGGCACGTCGTCCAGCGGCCCCGACTTCATTCGCTTGGCGCGCTTGGCGCGCTGGTAGGTGATGGCGAAGCGGTGCGCCTCGTCGCGTACCCGCTGGAGCAGGTAGAGGCCCTCGCTGGAGCGCGGCAGGACGACGGGGTCGTCGTCGCCGGGCAGCCAGACCTCTTCGAGCCGCTTGGCGAGGCCGCAGACGGCGACGTCGTCGACGCCCAGCTCGTCGAGCGCGCGCTTGGCGGCGGCGACCTGCGGTTGGCCGCCGTCGACGACGAGGAGCTGCGGCGGGTACGCGAACCGCTTGGGCCGCCCGTCCTCGTCGGTGAACCCCCGCGCACCCGCACCGTCCTCGGCGGCACCCGCCACGCCCTGGCCGGCCGATGCGTGCCCACCGGGGACCGCCGGGCCGCCGTCCGCCCGGGCCGCGTCCGTGTCCGGCGGCCCGGGCAACGCGGCAGGAGCCGC
>NZ_JAGIQL010000294.1 GCF_017813245.1 Streptomyces montanisoli | reverse complement strand
GCCGCCGCCGCTGCGACCTCGCGGGCCAGCTCGGCGCTGAGCCCGGCGGCGAGCGTGTCCGCGGCGCTGTCCCGCACGGTCGTGCGGCGGGGCGCGCGCCCGGGGGCGGGGGCGTCGGCCACCGGGATGCCGGTGCCTCGCTCCTCGTGCTCTTCGAGCCCCCTGGGGACGACGGGGAGGGCGTCATCCGACGGATCCCCGAACAGCGCGTCCGGCAGCGCTTCGGCCGGCACCTCCGGGCCGCCCGGGTGCGGCGTGCTTGGTGGCTGCACGCCCCGGGCCTGGCCGCCCTGGGCCTGGCCGCCCTGGGCCTGGCCGCCCGGGGACTGGCCGCCCGGGGACTGGCCGCCTTGGGACTGGCCGCCTTGGGACTGGCCGCCGACGCGTTCCGCGGCGGGCCCGGACGGGGAGCGGTGGCCGTGGCCATCGCCGTGGGCGCCGCCGCGCGCGCGGGGGGCGCGGCGTGAGAGGTGGTCGAGCACGCGGTCGAGCGTCGGACCCACCGGGTCGACGGGGCCGCCCGACGGCTGCCGTACCCCCAGGTCGTCCAGGACGCGGTGCAGCCTGGCGGCCTCCGTGCGCCACTTACGGTCCACGACCTCCTCTGGATAGTGCTGCCAGTCGACCGGCGACCAGTCGGCGCCCGCCTCGGCCGGGCCGCCGTGAAAAAGGCGCGCGGCCAGCAGCGATGCCGCCTCGTCCATCGCGCCCGGCTCCTCCAGCAGGTCGCACGCGGGACGCTCACCGAGACGCGAGGCGAACCCCTCGGCGAGCCTGTCACGCCGGGACAGCTCCGTCAGGGCGGAGACGACGCCCGCGTCCAGCCGGTCGGGCCAGCGGCCCATGCGCCATGCGGGCAGCGCCACGCGCGTCAGGAGCCGGTCCCAGCCGGCGTAGGCGAGGCCGACCTGCTCCTGGGCGACGATCCGCAGCCCGTAATCCACAGCCTGTGCACGCTCGGATGCCGCCGTCGCCACCCCGCGTTCCATCAGAGCCGCGTGCTCACCGCAGCCGCGCAGCAGCAGGCGCGCGATCCGGCCTATCGGAGCGAGCAGCCACCTGCGTAGGGGCCCGAAGTCGGACCGGCCCGCCACCGCCACCGCCGCGTCGAGCCCCCGCACGAGCCTGCGGGCCGCCGCTATGTCGGGGTGCGCGGAGGGGCCCGTACCCGCCACCACGGGCGCCAGCACGGCGCGCAGCTCGGCGACTCGCATCCACCAGAGGAACGGCGATCCGATGACGAGGACCGGCGCCACCGGCGCGCCCCGCCGGCCCTCCGACGCATCGGTGGCCGGGACATCGCGAGCGGCGTGGGCGGGGTGCGTACGGTCCTCGAGCCAGCTGTCACAGTCCGGCGTCAGCGCTATCGCGGACGGCGGCGGCACGCCCATGCGCTCCGCCAGGTCCCTGACCAGCCGATAAAGGCCGGGCGCCGACTTCTCCGCGACGGCGACGGTCGGGCTCAGGGCCGGCCTCGCCCGCGAGACGACGGCGGCGACGGCGGCCGCCAGCAGCAGGACGGCGACCGCCAGGGCGATGACGGCCCACCGGGCGATGTTCCAGCCCGAGCCGGTCAGCCTGCCCGTGGCGCCCGCGGCGAGCAGTACGACCGCGACCGCGGCGGGCAGCAGGGCCACGCCCAGCGCCCTGCCGCGCACACGCAGCACGGCGACCGCCCGGGACCGGGCGAATCGGGCGCCCGTCTCCTCACCGGCAGCGGCACCGGGATCAATGGTGCTGGAGCTGGACATGGTCGGACTTCACCCCCTCTGCCCTGTGGCGATTGCTTACTCCCCCACTGTGGCATTCGCCTCTGACATCGCAATGTCGGTGGGCCAAGTGCCGGAATGCCTGCGCCGCACCATAGTTGGGGCGTCGTCGACCGTCACACGGTTGGCTCAGCCGTCACCCGATGGAATGGCTTTGGGCAAAGGTGCTGGCGAAACGCCGACGGGCGGTTCCGCGATACGCGCCGCGGCGCGGACGCGGCGGCTGTGAGGAGGTGGGGAGGTGCCGAGCCGTAGGCGCGGAGGGACGACGTGGGCGTGCGCGGACGCGCCCTGGGCCGGGGCCGCTCTCGGCCCCGGCCTCGTGCTCTCAGCCCTCGGCCGCCTGCCGCGCGATGTCCGTGCGGTGCTGGGAACCGTCGAGCCTGATCCGTGCCACCGCCGCATAGGCGCGTGTGCGCGCCTCGGTGAGGTCCTCGCCCGTCGCCGTCACGGACAGCACCCGGCCTCCGGCGCTGACCACGCGTTCCCCGTCGAGCCGGGTCCCCGCATGCAGGACGTAGGCGTGCGGTGCGTCCTGCGCGGCGATCTCCGCGAGGCCGTCGATCGGGTCGCCGGTGCGCGGCGTGCCCGGGTAGTTGTGCGAGGCGACGACGACCGTGACGGCGGCGTCGTCACGCCAGTTGAGCGGCGGCAGGCCGGCGAGCGTGCCCTCGGCCGCCGCGAGCAGGACGCCGGCGAGCGGCGTCTTGAGCCTCGCGAGCACGACCTGCGTCTCGGGGTCGCCGAAGCGTGCGTTGAACTCGATGACCCGCACGCCACGGGACGTGATGGCGAGCCCCGCGTACAGCAGACCGGCGAACGGCGTGCCGCGTCGGCGCAGTTCGTCCACCGTCGGCTGGAGCACGGACTCCATGACCTCGTCCACGAGCTTCGGGTCCGCCCACGGAAGCGGCGAGTAGGCGCCCATGCCACCGGTGTTGGGGCCCTCGTCTCCGTCGAGGGCGCGCTTGAAGTCCTGGGCGGGCTGGAGCGGGACCACCGTCGTGCCGTCGGTGATCGCGAACAGGGAGACCTCGGGGCCGTCGAGGAACTCCTCGATGACGGCCCGCCCGCACGCACGCGCGTGCTCGCGCGCGGCGGTGACGTCATCGGTGACGACGACGCCCTTGCCCGCCGCGAGACCGTCGTCCTTGACCACGTACGGGGCGCCGAACGCGTCGAGCGCCCGGTCGATCTCGTCCGGCGTGGTGCACACGTAGCTGCGCGCGGTGGGGACGTTGGCCGCGGCCATCACGTCCTTCGCGAACGCCTTGGACCCCTCCAGCCTGGCGGCCTCGCTGCTGGGCCCGAAGCAGGGGACGCCCGCCTCGCGCACGGCGTCGGCGACCCCCGCCACCAGGGGCGCCTCGGGGCCGACGACGACGAGCCCGGCCTCCACCTCGGCGGCCAGGCGGGCCACGGCGCCGCCGTCGAGGGCGTCGACCTGGCGCAGCTCGGCCACCTCCGCGATCCCGGCGTTGCCGGGCGCGCAGTACAGGGCGCTGACGTCGGGGTCGAGGGAGAGAGCGCGGCACAGGGCGTGTTCGCGGGCACCGCCGCCGATGACAAGGACGTTCACGCGGGGCAGCCTATCCGGCCGGAGCACGCGGGCCTCGACCCGTCTCACGGCCGGCCGCCACGCACCGGCGGCCACGCACCGGCCGCCACGCACCGGCGACCGCGGGCGTACTCGCTATTCGTTCGTGTACTCCTCCAGTACCGTCGCGCCGAGTTCGCGGACGATGAGGTCGTGGCCGGAGAGAGCGGAGTCGACCAGATCCGGGTCGTCCTCCTCCGGGATGTCGTCCTCCAGCGCGACCGGCGGCCGGGCGGGCGGCACGGCCTGGGGCCCGGCGCCGCTCCGGTCGGCAGGCGATGGGCGCTGCGCGGAGGAGGCCGTCGCCACGGCCGCGCCGGCGGTACGCGCCCCGCCGGAGGGCGCTTCCTGGCCCGAGCGCTGCGGGAAGGCGGCCGTGGCGCCGCCCGCGGCCGCGCCCTGCGCCACGCCTGCCCCGG
>NZ_JAGIQL010000293.1 GCF_017813245.1 Streptomyces montanisoli | reverse complement strand
CCCCCCCCCCCCCCCCCGTCCACCCGCCCCTCATCAGGGGCAATGGTTGGCACTCGAGGTACGTCGGAGACAGGAGCTCAGAGGCGCGCTCTACCGATCTGCGCTGCGGGCGGGCGAGGGGCCCGCGGTGGGGTTCGCGGACGTGGTGGGGCTCGCGCCGGCGCTCGCGGACGGCGCGGGTGTCGCGGACGGCGTCGGGCTCGGCGGCGGCGGGAGGGCGTGCGCCTTCGTGGGGTGGCCGCGCACCGTGCCGTCGGGCTCGAGGAAGGCGGGGTTGCCGCCGGGCACCATGCCGAGCTCGCGGGCGCGCCGCGCGAGCGCGTCGGGCGCGGACCTGTCGTCGACGTCGCGGCGCAGGGCCTGCTGGTCGTCCGTCAGGTCCTGCGTCTGCTTCTTCAACTTGCTGAGCTGGAACGAGCCCTCGTTGAGCGAGGAGTTCAGCATCAGCAGCGCGATCAGGCCGCCCGCGAGCAGCACCACCACCAGCAGCACGAAGGGGGTGCGCGCCGCCGAGCTGGTGCCGGACGGCAGCAGTCCGGCGAGCCGCGCCGCACGGCCGCGCAGCTGCCCGCCCTTGCCGGGCGCCGCGCTCACTGCGCGTCCTCCCTGATGCGCTGGGCGCCGCGCAGCCGGGCGGAGGCGGCCCTGCTGTTCTCGCCGACCTCGTCCTGCGTCGGCGTCTCGGCGCCCCTGGTGAGGAGTTTGAGGCGCGGCTGGTAGCGCTCGGGCACGACGGGCAGTCCCGGCGGGGCGGTGCTGGTGGCACCCGCGGTCAGCGCCTGCTTGACGATGCGGTCCTCCAGCGAGTGGTAGGAGAGGACGGCGATGCGGCCGCCGACGGCCAGCGCGCTCACGGCGGCGGGCACCGCACGCTCCAGGACGGACAGTTCGCCGTTGACCTCGATGCGCAGGGCCTGGAACGTCCGCTTGGCGGGGTTGCCGCCGGTGCGCTTGGCGGCCTGCGGCAGCGCGTCCCTGATCAGGCCGACGAGCCGGGCGCTGCGGTCGAAGGGCTCCTTCTCGCGCTCCCTGACGATCGCCCCGACGATCCTCTTGGCCTGCTTCTCCTCGCCGTACGTGCGCAGGATCCGCACGAGTTCGCCCGGCGGGTAGGTGTTGAGCACCTCGGCCGCGCTCGCGCCCGCCGTCTGGTCCATGCGCATGTCGAGGGGCGCGTCCTGGGCGTAGGCGAAGCCGCGGTCCGCCTCGTCCAGTTGCATCGAGGAGACGCCGAGGTCGAACAGGACGCCCTGGACGCGGGCGACGGAGAGCCGGTCGAGCACCTCGGGCAGCTCGTCGTGGACGGCGTGCACGAGGGTCGCGCGCTCGCCGTAGGGGGCGAGCCGCTCGGCGGAGAGCCGCAGTGCCTCCTTGTCCCGGTCGAGGGCGATCAGGCGCGCGGCCGGGAAGGTGGCGAGCAGTGCCTCGCTGTGGCCGCCGAGGCCGAGGGTGCAGTCGACGACGGTGGCGCCGGGGCCGGCGAGGGCGGGGGCCAGCAGGTCAAGGCACCTCTGGAGCATCACCGGTACGTGCCGCTCGCTGCGCTCGCTCATGCGCCCTCTCTGGTCCGGCGCGCGGTACGCGGGGGCCTGGCCTCGCCCGCTCGCCCGTGGAATGCGGGGACGCCGACGCCGTGAGGGCGCCGCCCGTACCGTCGAGCGGGAGGAGGCCGATCCGCACGTTCGCCGCGCACGCGGGGAATTCGGCAGGTGTGCGGTGGATGACCGCGGACTTCGCGCCACTTTAGTCCACAGTCCCTTACGGTCAATCAACCGGCAGGCGCGTCGCCGCGGTCGTGGAGGGAGCGGGCAAAACGGGACGTTCGCCGCACATCACGACCCGCGCCGGAGCCGATCCCGTCCCGCCCCGATACCTTCTTGTCCATGACGACCCCGACTGATTCGAACAAGGAGCCCTCGGCCGCGTCGCACGACGGCGGCACCGACCGGCTCGTAGAGGCCAACGCCCGGTACGCAGACAGCTTCGAGGACCCGGGGCTCAGCGCCCGTCCCTCGAAGCGGGTGGCCGTCGTGTGCTGCATGGACACCAGGATCGACCTGGCCAACGCGCTCGGCCTCAAGGTGGGCGACCACCACACCCTGCGCAACGCGGGCGGCACGGTCACCGACGACGTGATCCGCTCGCTCGCCGTCAGCCAGCGGGCCCTCGGCACCACCAGCGTCGTCCTGGTGCACCACACGCGGTGCGGCATGACGACCATCACCGAGGGCTTCAGGGACGAGATCGAGGAGGAGGTGGGGCAGCGGCCGACCTGGCCGGTCGAGGCGTTCAAGAGCGCCGAGCAGGACGTGCGCCAGTCGATCCGCCGGGTGCGCACCTCGCCGTTCCTGCCGCACGTGGACGACGTGCGCGGCTTCGTGTTCGACGTGGAGACCGGCCGCCTCGCCGAGGTCGCCGCGGACTGACGCGCACCGCCGGCGCACGGCCCGGCGTGTCACGCTTGCCGACGGACAAGTGACACGAAGCGGTAACGGCAACAAGAATGCGTCGGGGACACCACTCCCGGAACCTTCCGGGAGCGGTGTCCGTATTCGGGGTGTACCGGGCCGCTCATGGCGTGCCCGGACTTCCATGGGGTACCCCTCGCTCCCTTCAGGAGCGGCGGGGCAGGGCCGAGGAGGGCCGGGTGACGACGTATGACGATCGAGCGCACCAAGGGGGTCTGTCCGACCGGACGTACGGACGGGTGGGAGAGGACCTGACCGCGGCGGCGGAGCGGGTCCGTGCGTCGGTCGAGGGTGTGATCGAGGGCAAGCCCGAGGTCGTACGGCTGGCGCTGACGGTGCTGCTCGCCGAGGGCCACCTCCTCATCGAGGACGTCCCGGGTGTCGGCAAGACCATGCTCGCGAAGGCGCTCGCCAGGTCCATCGACTGCTCGGTGCAGCGCATCCAGTTCACGCCCGACCTGCTGCCCTCCGACATCACCGGGGTGTCGATCTTCGACCAGCAGCGGCGGGACTTCGAGTTCAAGCCCGGTGCGATCTTCGCGCAGATCGTGATCGGCGACGAGATCAACCGCGCCTCGCCCAAGACGCAGTCGGCGCTGCTGGAGTCGATGGAGGAGCGCCAGGTCACGGTCGACGGCACGACGTACGAGCTGCCGAGCCCGTTCATGGTGATCGCGACGCAGAACCCGGTCGAGATGGAGGGCACGTACCCGCTGCCCGAGGCGCAGCGCGACCGGTTCATGGCGCGCGTGTCCATCGGCTACCCGAGCGGCGAGGCCGAGTTGCGCATGCTGGACGTGCACGGCGGGCTCTCGCCACTGGACGACCTCGAACCGGCCGCCCACGCCCAGGACATCGTGAAGCTGATCGATGCCGTACGCACCGTGTACGTGGCGCAGGCGGTGCGGCGCTACGCGGTGGACCTGGTCGGCGCCACCCGCGCCCACCAGGACCTGCGGCTCGGCGCCTCCCCGCGGGCGACGCTGCACCTGCTGCGCGCCGCCAAGGCGGCGGCGGCGCTCGACGGCCGCGACTACGCCCTGCCGGACGACGTGCAGGCGCTGGCCCCGGCGGTGCTCGCGCACCGGCTGCTGCCCACGGCGCAGGCGCAGCTGGGCCGCAGGACGGCCGAGCAGGTCGTCCTGGAGATCCTCAGGAACACGCCGCTGCCGAGCGACGGCGGCGGACACGTGCCGCAGGCCGGCGCGCGGGGCGGGGGGCGGCCCCGGCCCGCCGCCCGGGGGGCGGAGGGGGCAGCTCCGCCCCCGGGCCGGTGGTGTCGTGCGGGTCGTGCGGGTCGTGCCGGGGCCGGTCAGGCCTCGGGCTCGTCGACCGCGGTGCCGGTG
>NZ_JAGIQL010000292.1 GCF_017813245.1 Streptomyces montanisoli | reverse complement strand
AGACGTGTGCCCATCCGACCTCGGCGGAGACCAGCGGCAGGGCGACGGCGCCCCACGTGCCCCCCGTCATCGGCGGTCCCCGGCCGGCTGCCGCGGCCCCGCCTCGCGGCGTCCGTGCGTCCGGCCCCGCGCGACGAGCGTGGTGCCGCGCGGGGCGTCGTCCGGCGGGTGCAGGAAGACGAGGGCCACGGCCACGAGCGCGGCGGCGACGATGGTGTCGAGCCAGTAGTGGTTGGCGGTGGCGATGATCACGAACAGGGTGACCAAGGGGTGCAGCAGCCACAGCCAACGCCCGCGCGCCCGGGTCGCGGCGATCAGCCCGAGCGCCAGCACGAGCGCCCAGCCGAAGTGCAGGGACGGCATGGCGGCGAACTGGTTCTCCAGGCCGTCGGCCGCGGGGTCGGAGCCGTACACGGAGGGGCCGTAGACCCGCGCGGTGTCGACGAGCCCGGTCAGCGCGACCATGCGGGGCGGGGCGAGCGGCACCAGCAGGTGCAGGACGAGCGCGCCGCCGGTGACGGCCGTCAGGACGCGGCGCGCCCACACGTAGTGGCCCGGCCTGCGCCAGTAGAGCCAGACCAGGAAGAGGATCGTGGCGGGGAAGTGGACGGCCGCGTAGTAGGTGTTGGCGATGTGGGCGAGCGTGTCGCCGTGCAGCAGCAGGTGCTGGATCCCCGCCTCGCTCGGCAGGTGGAGGTCGCGCTCCAGGTGCCAGATGCCGCGCGCGTTGTCCATCGCCTCGCCCGTGCGGCCGCGCGCGAGCTGCCTGCCGAGCTTGTAGAGGAGGAACAGCGCGACGACGAGGGCCAGTTCGCGCATCAGCGGCGGGCGCGGCCGATGCGCCGGGCGGCCGCCTCCGGGTATTCGCCCGGCGGTGGGTCCTTCCGGGGCGGATGCGTCGGGGGCCGATGCGTCGGGGGCGGATGCGTCGGGGGTGTGTCGGGTGGGGGTGAGCCTGCGGCGCAGGGCGGGACCAGTCCGGGCGTTCATTGACCCGACCCCTTCGCGTGGCACGGCACGGCGTCGACGTCGTGGTGCGGTGGTGGCTCGGCACGCGTCTGGCGCCAGGAGCCCTTATCGATACGTCAGTGTACCGATACGCCTCCGTATCGGTACACTGACGTATCGATGTCGCAAGCGTTTTCGATCACACGGCCCGGCGGGGCAAGCGCCACCCTGGGAGCACGGGGCCTTCTGTGGTCAGGTCGCCTCGTGCGGAAGGGAGAGACGATGACGTCAACGTCGAGCCGCTCCAAGATCACACCCGAGCGCGAGATGGAGTTCTACGTGGCCGCGCTCGACCTGCTCAGGGAGGGCGGGTACGAGGCGCTGACGATGGAGGGCATCGCCGCGCGCACCAAGTGCGGCAAGTCGACGCTCTACCGGCAGTGGCACTCCAAGCCGCAGCTCGTCTGCGCGGCCCTGCGCGGTACACGGTGCGTGACGCTCGCGGAGATCGACACCGGCACGCTCGCCGGCGACCTGCGCGCCGTGGCGCGCGCCACGAGCGCGAACGCCCGCCGGGACACCCCGCTGACCCACGCGCTCGTCCATGCGGCCAAGCAGAACCCCGAACTGGCGAAGGCGCTGCGCGAGAACCTGATCGAGCCCGAGGTGGCGGAGATCGACGCGATGGTGCGCAGGGCCGTCGACCGCGGCGAGGTCGCGGCGGGCAACCCGGCGATCGAGTTCGTCGCGGTGCAGCTGTTCGGCGTGATGCGCGCGGCGCTGCTGCTGCACGGGTCGCACGCGGACGAGGCGTACATGACGCGCTTCGTCGAGGCGGCGGTCCTGCCCGCACTGGGCGTCACGGCCACGCCTTCCGGCCCCTGAGGGGGCTCCGGCCCCTGCGGAGCCGGACACGAGACGGCGGCAGGACCCCCGAGCGGAGGGTCCCGCCGCCCGGCGCCGCACCGTGGGGACGGGGGCGGCGCACCCACCGGCCGGTGGGCCCCCGCGACCGGGGCCCACCGGCACGCGGGCCGCGGTGGCGGCCTGCGAGAATCGGCCGTGTCCCGCACCCCGCCACCACGGCGGGCCAGGCGCGGGCCGGACCACGGAGGCGAGAGATGAGCGGCGCGCAGGAGCGCGAACCCCACTTCGTCCGGTCCTTCGAGCGCGGCCTGGCCGTGATCCGCGCGTTCGACGCCGACCATCCCGAGCTGACGCTCAGCGAGGTGGCGCGCGCCTGCGACCTGACGCGGGCGGCCGCACGCCGCTTCCTGCTGACACTGGCCGACCTCGGCTACGTGCACACCAACGGGCGCACCTTCCGGCTCAGCCCGCGCGTGCTGGAGCTCGGCTACGCGTACCTGTCCAGCTTCTCCCTGCCTCAGATCGCCCAGCCGCACCTGGAGCGGCTGGTGGCGGAGGTCCACGAGTCGTCCTCGCTGTGCGTGCTGGACGGCGACGATGTCGTGTACGTGGCACGGGTCCCGGTCAGCCGGATCATGACGGCGTCCATCACGGTCGGCACGCGCTTCCCCGCGTACGCGACGTCGGTGGGGCGGGTGATGATCGCACACCTGCCGGAGGACCGTATCGAGGAGATCGTGCGGCGCAGCCGGCCCGCGGCGCTCACCGAGCGCACCATCGCCTCCTCCGAACTCCTCCGTGCCGAGCTGGACGTGATCAGGGATCAGGGGTACGCGATCGTGGACCAGGAGCTGGAGCCGGGGCTGCGCTCGGTCGCGGCGCCGGTCCGCGACGGGGCCGGGGCGGTCGTGGCGGCGGTGAACATCCCGGTGCACGCGAGCCGCAACTCGATCGAGTCCGTCCGTGACGACCTGCTGCCGCATCTGCTGGCCACGGTCGCCCGCATCGAGAAGGACCTGCGGGTGGCGGCGCCCCGCTCCTGACCGGCCGGCCCGTCGCCGCCATCCGTGCGCGGCGTGAGGGCGCTCGCGCTCCGTGTCCGTGAGGCCGACGCCGCGCAGGGCCGGGCTCCCCCGTCGATACTGGGGCCATGACCCGACATGGAGAGCTGGGCGCGGCGCTTCATCGCTGGCGTGACCGGATATCACCCGCCGAGGGCGGGCTGCCGGAGGGCGGCCCCGAGGATCCGGGCATGGGGCGTACGGAGCTGGCGCGGCTGACCGGACTGTCCGTCGACTACATCACCCGTCTGGAGCAGGGCAGGGCCACCACTCCCTCGTCGCAGGTGCTGGCCTCGCTGGCCCGGGCGCTGCGGCTCGACGACGTCGAGCGCCGCCACCTGTTCCTGCTAGCGGGCCACTCACCGCCGGCCACCGACCGCGTACCGCGCAGGGTGCCGCCGAGCGTGCGGCGCATGCTGGACGGCATGACCGGCACGGCCGTGGGCGTGCACGACGCCGCATGGTCGCTCATCACCTTCAACCCCCTGTGGGCAGCGCTGCTCGGCGACCCGTCGAAGTCCGCGGCGAGCCCGTGCCGCAACGTCGCCTGGCGCCACTTCACGGAGGCGCCGAGCCGTGTCACCCGCACGCCCGAGCAGGCGGCCAGGTTCGAGATGGCACTCATCGGGGACCTGCGCGCGGCGGCGGCCCGCTACCCCACGGACGTGGACCTGCGCGCGCTCGTCGCCGAGCTGCGGCGGGCGAGCGGCCGGTTCACCGAGCTGTGGACGTCCCGCATGACGGGGTCGCACGAGAGCGAGTCCGTCACGGTCCACCATCCGGACGTCGGCGCCGTCACCGTCGACTACGACATCATCACGGTGCCGGGGTGCGACCTGCGCGTCATCGCGCAGTCGGCGGCCCCGGGCAGCCGCGCAGCCGAGGCGTTCGACCTGCTGGGAGCGTGGTCGGACGGCCCGGTCCCGCTCACCGTGGCGGACCGGGACGAGGGCCACGAGCAGGAGCCCGCCGCCGTGTGACGACGGGGCCTCCGGCCACCAGGGCGCGGCCCGCCGCAGTTGGCGGGCCGCGCCTTGGCGCGTGCGCGAAGCGCACGACCGCGCCGGGGCGT
>NZ_JAGIQL010000291.1 GCF_017813245.1 Streptomyces montanisoli | reverse complement strand
CCGGACGCCCGGCGCGGCGGGCGGGTGCGCACGGCCGTGGCCCGGCCCCCGGGGTGCCCGCCGCCACGGGCGCTGGAAGACTGGGCACGTCGCGCCACCTGCGCGGCGGACGGCTCCGGCACGAGAAAGACCATGGAAGACAAGAAATCACCGGCGGACTCGACGGTCACGCTCGCACACATCATGTCCGCCCACGACACCAACCTGTACGGGACCGTGCACGGCGGGGTCGTCATGAAGCTCGTGGACGACGCGGCGGGCGCCGCCGCGGCCCGCCACGCGGGCTGCCCGGCCGTCACGGCGTCCGTGGACCGGATGAGCTTCATCGCGCCCGCCAGGGTGGGCGACCTGCTCACCGTCAACGCCCAGGTGGAGTACGCGGGCCGGACCTCGATGGACGTCGGCGTGCGCGTCACCGCCGAGCGATGGAACGCGCCGGGCCCCGCGACCGAGGTGGTCACCGCGCACCTCACGTTCGTCGCGGTGGACGCGGACGGCACGCCGCACGCGGTGCCCGCGCTCGTCCCGGTGACGCCTCAGGAGCGGGCGCTGCACGAGCGTGCGGGCGCGCGCCGCGCCGAGCGCGCCGCGAGCCGTGCGGCGAGCAGGGGCCAGGACGGCGCCTGACGGCTCCTCACCCGCCGGCGCGCTCGCGGATCCAGCTGAGCGCCTCGTCGCCCGCGGTGAGCACCGAGATGTGGCCGTCCTCCTCGCCGACCCGCAGCTCGGCCGCCGGAAGCCGGGCGGCGAGCCAGCGCGCGTGGGCGACGGGGACGATCCGGTCGAGGCCACCGTGCAGCAGCAGGACCGGGACGCGCACCTGTGCCGGCTCGAACCCCCACGGCGCGACGTAGGCCAGGTCGTCGTCGATCGCCGGGGCGTGGCCCGATGCCACCCCCGCGCCGACCACCTCCTCGAACCAGGACCACGGGCCGTGCAGCGCGGCGAGGTCGGCGGCGGCGAACTCGGGGTCGTACGGGGTCCCCGACTCCTGGAGACGCTCCTTCTCCGCACGCCCGCGCGCGGCGGTGGACAGCGACAGCGCGCCGGACGCCGCCATGCCGGCGAAGTAGTCGAGACCGGGCGCGCCGTAGGGCGCGAGCGACGCCCCCGCGACCGCCGCGACGACCCGGTCCCCCAGCAGGGCGGCGCAGGCGAGCGCGTGCGGGCCGCCGCCCGAGTGGCCCATGACGGCGAACCGGTCCACGCCGAGCGCGTCGGCGGTCAGTGCCGCGTACCCGGCGGCCGAGGCCACGTCGCGGCCGGGCCGGGGCGTCGAGCCGCCGTAGCCGGGGCGGTCGTAGGAGATCCAGCGGATGCCGAGCCGCTCGGAGGCGGGGAACAGCGGGCGGGGCGGGGACCCCGTGTTGGGCGTGCCGTGGTGCCAGAGGACGGCGAGCTGATCAGCGCCGCCGTCGCCGGTGTCGTAGACATGCAGGACGCCCCCGTCGGGCAGGGGCACATCGGTCTCCCTCATGCCGCCGCAATCTACCGGCGCCCACTGACATCGGCCCCTGGCCGCGCGGGTGGGCCACTCTTCCCGGTCACGGCGCGCGCCGCCGCGCGCGAACGGGCCCCGGGAATCCGCGACCCGACGCGGCTCCGTACAGCGCTCGCTGTCCGCCGGCGCACTCCGGCGCTTCAGGACGCCTTGCGGTGCCGCGTCGTCGCCTTCTTCGCCGGCGTCTTCTTCGCGGTGGTCTTCTTCGCGGCCGTCTTCTTCTGCGCCGCCGTCTTCTTCTGCTTCTGCTCCGCCGGCTTCCCGCCGGCCGTCTTCTTGCCCGCCGTCTTCGCTGCCGCGCTCTTCCCGGCCGCTGCCTTCTTGGCCGGGGCCTTGGCCGCGGGCTTCTTCCTCGCCGTCCCGCCCCCGGCGGTCTTCCTGGCCGTGCCCTTCCTGCCGGTCATCTCGTGCACCGTCGCGTCCCCGCCTGCCCCTCCGTCCGCGCCGCCCTCCCCGCGCGACTGCCTGGCCCTCTCGACGCTCTGCTCGAGCGCCGTCATCAGCTCGACGACCTTGCCCGGCTCCTTCCCCTCCTCGGCCTTCGGGGGCTCGCGCCCCTCGGCCCTCGCGGCGAGCAGTTCCTCGACGGCGTGCCGGTACTCGTCGTGGAACTGGGACAGGTCGTCGGTGGTCATGCCGTCGATCAGCGACATCGCCTGGGCGACCTCGTCCTCGGAGAGGTCGACGGGCCGGGGGGCGAGCTCGTCGGGCGAGCGGACCTCGTCCGGCCAGTGCATGGTGTGCAGGGTCAGCGCGTCCTCGCGGATGTCGAGGATGGCCAGGCGCTCCCGTCCGCGCAGGGCGAGCTTGGTGACGGCCACCCGGCCGCTGCGCTCCAGGGCGCGCCGCAGCAGCACGTACGGCTTGGCGGCGGCCTGGCCCGAGGCCTCCAGGTAGAAGCTCTGGCCGAGTCTGACGGGGTCGATGGCGTCGCGGTCCATGAAGGCGATGATCTCGACGGTCTTGGCGGTGGGCAGCGGTATGGCGTCGAGCTCGTCGTCGGAGACCGGGACGATGTGGTCCTTGGAGAGCTCGTACCCCTTGCCGATGTCGTCGTCGGTGACGACCTCGTCGTCCAGCTCGCACCGCTTCTGGTTGCGTACGCGCCCGCCGTCCTCCAGATGGATGCGGTGGAAGCGCACGCCCCGGTTCTCGGAGGCGCCGGTGACACGGACCGGGATCGTCACGAGCCCGAACGAGACGGCGCCTGTCCAGATGGGGCGGGGCATGCGGGCACCTCCAGCTCGGCCCCCCTGTGGCGGCCAGCGTATGGCCCGCCCGCGGGCACGGCATCCCGGAGCAGCGGAAACCCCTTGCCCCCAGGGGCGCCGTGGCGCACGATCCCTGCGTGCGCTATTCCATCAACATTCCCAACTTCGGCGACTTCGCCGACCCGCGAACCGTCGCCTCCCTCGCCGTCACCGCGGAAGAGGCGGGGTGGGACGGCCTGTTCGTCTGGGACCACGTCGTCCATACGAAGAAGGAGCGCCGGGCGTTCGGCGATCCGTGGATGCTGCTCACCGCGGCCGCCCTGGCGACCAGCAGGATCGCGCTCGGCACGCTCGTCACCCCCGTGCCACGGCGCCGCCCCGAGCAGCTCGCGCGCCAGGTGGCGACGCTGGATGGGCTGAGCGGGGGCCGGGTGGTCTTCGGGGCGGGGCTCGGCGGCCCGATCGACGACGAGTACGGCAGCTTCGGCGAGCCCACGGACCCCGTGGTGCTGGCCGAGCGCCTCGACGAGGGGCTGGGCCTGCTGGCCAGGTACTGGACGGGCGAGCCGGTGACGCACCACGGCCGCCACTTCCACGCCGACGACGTGGCGCTGCTGCCCGCCACGGTGCGGCGCCCGCGCCCGCCCGTCTGGATCGCCGGGTACTGGCCGAAGCGGAGGCCGATGCGCAGGGCGGCGCGCTGGGACGGCGCCGTGCCGCTGTTCGAGTCGGCACGGCACGGGCACTGCCCGCCCGTCGACGAGGTGCGCGACATGGCCGGCTACGTGCGGGAGCAGCGTCGCGAGCAGGGCGCGGGCGACGGCCCCTTCGAGTTCGTCGTGGGCGGTGCGAGCCCGGCGGATCCCGGCCGCGCGCGCGACCTGGTCGGCCCGCTCGCCGACGCGGGCGCGACCTGGTGGGACGAGCGGCGCCCGCACGATGACGGGGTGGACCGGCTGGAGCCGGTGCTGCGCCGCGTCGAGCAGAGGCCGCCCTCCCTCGGCTGACGCCGGCGCGCTCGCGTGCCCGCGGGGGCCCGTCCCTCGTGGCCTGGCGCCCCGCCGCGCGGCGGGTCAGAGGTGTCCGGGCGCCGCCGCCTCGCCCTGCGCGACCTCGACGCCGCTGTGCAGGCCGACGGCGCCGGCGAGTACCGCCGTGGACGAGGTGCCCGCGCACACGAGCAGCAGCAGGGCGAACGCCGTCACCAGGCGCCGCGGCCCGCCCGAGCGGTGCAGCAGGGCGGCGACCCGCTGGGGCACGGGCCCTGCGGTGGCCGACGGGAGGACGGCCTGCCGGCGCGCCG
>NZ_JAGIQL010000290.1 GCF_017813245.1 Streptomyces montanisoli | reverse complement strand
CTCGGCGAGGCGCGCCTGGCGGCCGACGCGCACGCTGTCGCCTGCGCGACGGAGCAGGGCGGGCACGGGCACGCCGACCCGACGGGCGCAGACGCCGTGCGCGCGGCCGCGCTCGCGGTGCTCGAGCTCGGCGAGCGCGCTGACCCGCCGCTCGCCCTCGACTACCTCGCCCTCGTCGACCCGGCGGACTTCACCGAGGTGCCCGACGACTTCACGGGCGACGCGGTACTCGCGGTCGCGGCCAGGGTCGGCACGACACGCCTGATCGACAACGTGGTCCTGACCTTCGGAGCGGCGAGCAGATGACGAACGGCAGCGGCAGCGGCAGCGGCGGTGCCACCCGTACCGGTATACGGCTCGCGGCGCCCGAGCCCGGATGGTCGATCGAGGCGGACGTCGTGGTGGCCGGCTCGGGGGTCGCGGGCCTCACGGCGGCGCTGCGCTGCGCGGCGGCCGGGCTGCGCACGGTCGTCGTCACGAAGGCGCGCCTCGACGACGGCTCGACGCGCTGGGCGCAGGGCGGTATCGCGGCCTCGCTCGGCGAGGGCGACACCCCGCAGCAGCACCTGGCGGACACCCTGGTGGCCGGCGCGGGGCTGTGCGACGAGGCGGCGGTGCGCGAACTGGTGACGGAGGGCGCCCCGGCCGTGCGGCGGCTGATCGCGGCGGGCGCCGAGTTCGACCGCGCGGACGACGGCGAGCTCCAGCTCACCCGGGAGGGCGGCCACCACAGGCGCCGCATCGCGCACGCGGGCGGCGACGCGACCGGCGCGGAGGTCTCGCGCGCGCTCGTGGCCGCCGTACGCGACGCGGGGCTGCGGACCGTGGAGCACGCGCTCGTCCTCGACCTCCTGAAGGACGAGCGGGGCCGGGCCGCGGGCGTCACCCTGCACGTCATGGGGGAGGGGCGCGACGACGGCGTCGGCGCGGTACGCGCGCCCGCCGTGGTGCTGGCGACGGGCGGCATGGGCCAGGTGTTCTCGGCGACGACGAACCCGTCCGTGTCGACGGGCGACGGCGTCGCCCTCGCCCTGCGCGCGGGCGCCGACGTCTCCGACGTGGAGTTCGTGCAGTTCCACCCGACGGTGCTGTTCCTCGGCGCCGGCTCGGAGGGCCAGCAGCCGCTGGTCTCCGAGGCGGTACGCGGCGAGGGCGCCCACCTGGTCGACGCGGACGGCGTCCGCTTCATGCTGGGCCGCCACGAGCTCGCGGAACTCGCGCCGCGCGACATCGTCGCCAAGGCCATCATGGGGCGCATGCGCGAGCAGGGCGCCGAGCACATGTACCTGGACGCGCGCCACTTCGGCCGCGAGATGTGGGAGACCCGCTTCCCCACGATCCTCGCCGCGTGCCGCGCGCACGGCATCGACCCGGTGACGCGGCCCATCCCGGTGGCGCCCGCCGCGCACTACGCGTCCGGGGGCGTGCGCACGGACCTCGCGGGCCGCACGAACGTGCCGGGCCTGTACGCGTGCGGCGAGGTGGCGTGCACGGGCGTGCACGGCGCGAACCGCCTGGCGTCGAACTCGCTGCTCGAAGGCCTGGTCTTCGCCGAGCGCATCGCCGACGACATCGCGGTCGCGGCCAAGGAGCGCGGCCCCGCGGACCAGGAGCGGGCCGCGGGCCACGCCCCGGACGCGCGCGTGGCGCCCCTGATCGACCCCGCCGCGCGCGTGAGCGTCCAGCGGGCCATGTCCGCGGGCGCCGGTGTCCTCAGGTCCGCGGCGAGCCTGCGCGCGGCCGCCGAGACGCTCGCAGCCGTCCGGCCGGGCACGGCGCCCGTGGAGCCCGGCACGCCGCCCGTGGAGCCGGGCACGGCGCCCGTGGAGCCCGGCGTGGAGGCGTGGGAGACCACGAACCTGCTCTCCGTGGCCCGCGCGCTCGTCGAGGCCGCGCTGCGGCGCGAGGAGACGCGCGGCTGCCACTGGCGCGAGGACTTCCCCGACCGCGACGACGACCGCTGGCGCCGCCATCTCGTCCTCGGCCTCGGCCCCGAGGGGTCCCTCGCGGTCACCGCGACGCCCACGGCCGACCTCAACCCGCAGTCCGACCGTTCCCAGGGAGCAGCAACGTGAGCACGCCCGAAGACACCCCGCGTCCCGAGCCGGTGGCCGTGCCGCTGATCCACATCGGCGCCGCGCCCGCAGGCGGCTGCGGCGACGACGGCTGCGCCTGCGACGCGCCCGAGGACCTGGAGTGCGGGCTCGACCCCGCGCTCGCCCAGCTCCTCGCGGACGCGGGCCTCGACCCCGTACAGGTCGAGGACGTCGCGCACGTCGCCGTGCAGGAGGACCTGGACGGCGGCATCGACGTGACGACGGCGGCGACCGTCCCCGAGGACGCCGTCGCGACCGGAGACTTCACCGCGCGCGAGGACGGCGTGGTGGCCGGGCTGCACGTCGCCGAGGCCGTCCTTTCGGTGGTGCTCACCGACGAGTTCGAGGTGGAGCGCCACGCGGCGGACGGCGACGCGGTGCGCGCCGGGCAGAAGCTCCTGAGCGTCACCGCGCGCACGCGCGACCTGCTCACGGCGGAGCGCAGCGCGCTCAACATCCTGTGCAGGCTGTCGGGCATCGCGACGGCGACGCGCGCGTGGGCCGACGCGCTCGAGGGCACGAAGGCGAAGGTGCGCGACACCCGCAAGACGACGCCGGGACTGCGTGCGCTGGAGAAGTACGCGGTGCGGTGCGGCAACGGCGTGAACCACCGCATGTCGCTCTCGGACGCCGCGCTGGTCAAGGACAACCACGTCGTCGCGGCCGGCGGCGTGGCGCAGGCCTTCCAGGCCGTGCGCGACCGGTACCCGGGGCTCGCCATCGAGGTCGAGGTCGACACGCTGCACCAGCTGCGCGAGGTGCTCGACGCGGGCGCCGACCTGATCCTGCTGGACAACTTCACGCCGGCCGAGACCTCGGAGGCCGTCGGGATCGTGAACGGCAGGGCGTTCGTCGAGTCGTCGGGACGGCTCACCCTCGACAACGCGCGCGCGTACGCGGAAACGGGCGTCGACTACCTGTCGGTGGGCGCGCTCACGCACTCGTCGCGGATCCTCGACATCGGCCTCGACCTGCGCGCGGTGGACGCCACGGGGGCGGACGCCTGATGCTGCTGACCATCGACGTCGGCAACACCCACACGGTGCTCGGCCTCTTCGACGGTGACGAGATCGTCGAGCACTGGCGCATCTCGACGGACGCGCGCCGCACCGCGGACGAGCTGGCGGTGCTGCTCCAGGGTCTTATGGGCATGCACCCGCTGCTCGGCATGGAGCTCGGCGAGGGCATCGAGGGCATCTCGATCTGCTCGACGGTGCCCTCGGTGCTGCACGAGCTGCGCGAGGTCACCAGGCGGTACTACGGCGACGTGCCCGCGGTGCTGGTGGAGCCGGGCATCAAGACGGGCGTGCCGATCCTGATGGACAACCCGAAGGAGGTCGGCGCGGACCGCATCATCAACGCGGTGGCCGCCGTCGAGCTGTTCGGCGGCCCCGCTATCGTCGTGGACTTCGGCACGGCGACGACGTTCGACGCGGTGAGCGCGCGCGGCGAGTACGCGGGCGGCGTGATCGCGCCCGGCATCGAGATCTCGGTCGAGGCGCTGGGCGTGAAGGGCGCGCAGCTGCGCAAGATCGAGCTGGCCAGGCCGCGCAGCGTGATCGGCAAGAACACGGTCGAGGCCATGCAGGCGGGCATCGTGTACGGCTTCGCCGGCCAGGTGGACGGCGTGGTCAGGCGCATGGCAAGCGAGCTGGCCGAGGACCCGGAGGACGTGACGGTCATCGCGACGGGCGGCCTGGCGCCGATGGTGCTCGGCGAGGCGTCGGTGATCGACGAGCACGAGCCGTGGCTGACGCTGATCGGCCTCCGCCTGGTCTTCGAACGCAACGCCCCCCGCCTGTAGCCCTGCGGGCAGCAGGCAGCACACGGGCCCCGGGCGCGCACGTCACCGCTCTCGTGCGGCGGGGTCGCATGCCGCGGAGCCCACGGCCCCCGCGCGGACCCCGACGCCGTACGGCCCCGGAACAGATGCCACGCGCCGATGCG
>NZ_JAGIQL010000289.1 GCF_017813245.1 Streptomyces montanisoli | reverse complement strand
GGTGTGCGGCAGGACGCTGACGGAGGCGGGCGAGATGAAGCTCATGCGGTGCGAGGACTGCCCTTCGGACATGGACGAGGGGGTCTACGAGCGGCTCCACGCCTGGCGCGCGGAGCAGGCACGCGCACTCGGCCAGCCCGCGTACTGCGTCTTCACGGACAAGACGCTGATCGCCATCGCGGAGGCCGTGCCGTCCGACGAGCGGGAGCTGGCCGGCATCGCCGGCGTCGTCCGCCGCAAACTCACCCGGTTCGGGGACGATGTGCTGGCCATCTGCGCAGGTGAGGAGCGTTCGGGCGACGGCGGGGCCCGCTGACGCAAACTCGTCGGGAAAATGGTTTGCGCCCGCCGGGCGAATCCCCATAGGTTCTTTTCCACGGGAACGGCGGTCTTCTCGAAGACCACTTCCCGTGCTGTACTTCACTTGCCCGGTATCGCTCCGGGCATGCAGCGCAGCGACATTGTTCGCATACGTGAGGAACCGGCCCCGGCCGGATCCCGAGACGCCGAGAGGAGGCGATTGACGTGATCAGCATGACGAGCAGCTTCATCAGCACCGCCAAACTGGCCGACCAGTCCTTCGCCCGTGTCTCTCTCGGCTTCTCGCCGGCGAATCTCAACGGCACCGGTACGTCCGGCGTCATTGAGATGCGACCCGTCTCCCCGTCCGGTCTCGGCGTGTCCTTCCTGCCCGTGTGTGAGCGCGTGGGCGATGAGCGACCGACCGGGGCACTGGTGGCAGGAGCGGCAGAGCAGGCGGAGGCCTATGTCCCCGCGGCGGCCAGTGCCGGAGCACAGAAGCAGCAGACGACGACGCACGACCACGAGATGTGGGCCTTCCGTGGGCCTGAACCCTGGAGTCATCCAGCCTGATCGGCAATCAGGCCGGCGCCTTCAGGGCCGCGGAACCCCACCCGGGATCCGCGGCCCTTCTGTTTGTCCCGACAGGGACGGACGGAGCGAAGGGGCCTCGGGGCACGAAAACCCGGTACCCGACGATGTCCGGCCGACCGGCCGGACCGAACAAGACGAGGAAGAAACCCCGTGCAACTCGAAGCGCACGCCCCGTCCGTACCGCCTTCCGACACGATCCCCCCGCCCGGCCCCACGGAGGACTCCGCCTTGACCCCGCTGACCCAGCTCACCGCCCTCGACGAGGCGATCGAGAACCTCGGCTCGCCCGTTCCCTGCCGCGCCTACGACCCGGAGGTCTTCTTCGCCGAGTCGCCCGCGGACGTGGAGTACGCCAAGTCCCTGTGCCGCACCTGCCCGCTCGTCGAGGCCTGCCTCGCCGGCGCCAAGGAGCGCCGCGAGCCCTGGGGCGTCTGGGGCGGGGAGCTCTTCGTCCAGGGCGTGGTCGTGGCACGCAAGCGGCCGCGTGGCCGTCCGCGCAAGAACCCGGTCGCGGCATGAACACGCGCGGAACGATCGACCGTCCCCTCACGCACGATCCCCAGAAGCAGGCTCCGATGACCTCTTCCACCAGCGAGCCCAACGGCTCCGCGACCACTGCCTTTCCCACGAATGGCGCGCACAGGGCGCGCCAGAACAGGACCCGCGAGATGCAACTCATCCCAGAAGCCCTGGCCCGCGCGCATATGGAGGAACGACTGCGCGAGGCCCACGCGACCCGTCAGGCCACCCACGTGATCGTGGCCAGGCGCATGCAGCGGCGCGCCGAGCGCGTGTCGATGCGGGCGCGCCGCGCCCTGGCGATGGCCGTCATGCAGTGACGGTCCTCCCGCGGTAGCGCGAGACCATGTGTGGCCGGACCCTCAGGGGCCCGGCCACACGTCTTATGCTCCGCCGTCCTCGCCGGACTCGGCCCCGGTCTCCGGGGCCGCCTCGCCCTCCACGGCCTCCTCGTCGTCGTAGACGTACTCGACGTAGAAGCCGGGCAGCCAGTCCTCCAGCTCGTCCTTCAGCCGCACGGTCGCGCCCAGCTGGCACAGCACCCCGATGGTGGACAGCGTGACGCGGTGGATCAGCAGGTACGAGGGCGGCAGGTTCAGCTGCCTGCCCAGCTGGTGCGCGGGGGAGCGCGGGTCGGCGATCCGCGCCGCCTGGGCGCGCATCCAGGCGCGGGTGAACGTGAACTCCTCGGCCCCGGCGGGCTCGATGATCGGCAGCAGGTAGTCGAGCACCGCCTCCGGGTCGAGGTCGATGGTCTCCCTGACGAACCCCTCGGCGCGCAGCATCTCGTAGACGGCGTCGGACTCGCCGTCGATCGTCATCCGCAGCGCCTCGCCGATGGTCTCGGGCAGCCCACCAGGCAGCCGGTCGACCGTCCCGAAGTCGAGCACGCCGAGCCGCAGCTCGCCGCTCCCGCCACCGCCCTCCCCGTCCTTGCCGTCCTCGCCCGGCGCTTCCTCCCGCGGCGGCAGGAGCCGGAAGTTGCCCGGGTGCGGGTCCGCGTGCAGCAGGCCCGTGCGCATCGGGCCCGAGAACAGGAACCGTGCGAGCAGCTGGCCCGCCCGGTCGCGCTGCTCCTGGGTGCCCGAGGAGATGATCTCGGCGAGCGGCGTGCCGTCGATCCACTCCGTCACGAGCACCTGGTCGCTCTGGTGCACGACGTCGGGCACGACGACGTCCGGATCGTCCACGAACTCGCGGGCGTGCTCACGCTGCGCCTCGGCCTCGAGCGCGTAGTCCAGCTCCTCGGAGACACGGTCGCGCATCTCGGTGACCAGCGGTTTCATGTCCATGCCCGGGATCAGCGGGCCGAGCAGCCGCACGAACCGGCTCAGCTGCGCCAGGTCGGACAGCAGCGCCTCGCCCGCGCCGGGGTACTGCACCTTCACCGCGACCTCGCGGCCGTCGTGCCAGACCGCCCGGTGGACCTGGCCGATCGAGGCAGCCGCCGACGGCTTGTCCTCGAACTCCAGGAACAGGCCGCGCCAGTCCTCGCCGAGCTGCTCCTCCAGCACGCCGTGCACCGTCTGCGTGGGCATCGGCGGCGCCGCGTCCTGCAGCTTCGTCAGCGTGGCCCGGTAGGGGCCGGCCACCTCCTCAGGCAGGGCCGACTCGAAGACGGACAGCAGCTGCCCGAACTTCATCGCACCGCCCTTGAGCTCGCCCAGCACCTTGAACAGCTGGTCGGCCGTGCGCTGCTGCAGCTCCTTGGTGACGAGATCCGCGGACGCCCCGCCGATCCGCTTTCCCAGTCCCCAGGTCGCCCGGCCCGCGAACCCGATAGGCAGTGCGGCCAACTTGGCAGTGCGGGTGACCGCCTTCCGGGGAAGATCAGACATTACGCCCCTCCTGGTACCGGACAGCCTTGCCGTGGTGCGGCGGCTACACCGCCATTGTGTCGCGCTCGGCCTCCGTCTCGGCCATCCCCACCCCCTCAGTCTTCTCCGCGGTCCTCTCCGTCTTGGCAAACGCACCGCACGGGCAGTGCGCGTGGGGCGCCACGCGACTGGATCGCCAGTCGAGCAGAGGCTGCGCCACCTCCCAGCGTGCACCCGTGCTCGTCGGCAGCTCCCCGTCCAGGAACGACAGCGCGTGCGCCGCCGTGAGCCCCGCCACAGCGGCGGCCAGCGCACCGTCGCAGGCGGGCACGGCACGCGCCCCGCGCCCCGAGCGCCACTGGGCCAGCATCCTCGGCTCGTGCGGATCCCGCGCCGCCGCAGTGCGCAGGAGGCAGCCGGCGCACGCCGTGCCGCCCGGCAGCACCAGCGGCCCCACGAACCCCGTAGCCTCGACGACGCCCGCGTACAGGTGGGGAATCCCGGCCGCCGTCCACGCCTGAGCCGCGGCGGGCTCCGGGCGGTAGGCGGCCAGCCCGTCCCTGGGCGCCACCACCACAAGGGACAGGGGCGCGTCCCGCGCGGCGGCCGCGTCCGCCACCCCTACCCCCCATTGATCCCTTTGAGCGGGCACCGTCGCGGCC
>NZ_JAGIQL010000029.1 GCF_017813245.1 Streptomyces montanisoli | reverse complement strand
GAGATGTCGGCCGGCTCGGCCACGCAGCGCGATGCGGCCGCGGAGCGGCAGACACCTCCCGCCGATACGGCCCCGGCCGAGCGGCCGACGGACCGGGAAGCCGACCGCGCAGGTCGAGGCCCGGCCCCGCGCTCCGACGCGCCGTGGCACAGGCCGGCGTCCGGGCGCCCCGGTGGCGAGACCCCCGACGGCTCCGACGCGTCGGGCGTGCCTGACGGCGCACACACCCCGGAGGACCCGGACGCCCCGGACGCCCCGCACGACCCGGACGGCCGAGGCGCGGACGCCGACGCGCACGGCACGGACGGCCCGCGGGATCCGGACTCGCCCGGTGACGCGGGCCCCCGCGGGGAGGGTGCGTGAACGGCGCTCTCGACGTCGTCCTGCGGCTGATCGCCGTGTTCGTCGTCTTCCTCGCGTTTCCCCTGCTCGTGGGCCAGGCCGAACACAAGGTCATGGCGCACATGCAGGGCCGCCTCGGGCCCATGCACGCGGGCGGCTTCCACGGCTGGGCCCAGCTCGTCGCGGACGGGGTGAAGTTCGCCCAGAAGGAGGACATCGTCCCCGCGGACGCCGACCGCGGTGTCTTCCGGCTCGCCCCGGCCGTCGCGCTCCTGCCGTACCTGCTCGTGCTGATCGCGATCCCCGTCGGCCCCGGCGAGGGCGCCGTGGGCCAGGCGATCGACGCGGGTCTCTTCTACGTGCTCGCCGTCATGGGCGTGGGCGTGCTCGGTTCGCTCATGGCCGGCTGGGCGTCCGCGAACAAGTTCTCCCTGCTCGGCGGGTTGCGCACCGCCGCACAGCTTCTCGCCTACGAGCTGCCGATGCTGCTCGCCGCCGCGTCCGTCGCCATGGCGGCGGGCACCGTGTCGCTCATCGGCGTGCTGGACGCCTTCCACTGGTGGTGGGTGCCCTGGCAGATCGTCGGCGGCGCCGTGTTCTTCGTGGCGGGGCTCGCCGAGCTGCAGCGGCCACCGTTCGACATGCCCGTCGCCGACTCCGAGATCATCTTCGGCGCGTACACCGAGTACACGGGGCTGCGGTTCGCGCTGTTCCTGCTCGCCGAGTACGCGGGCATCGTCGTCCTGTCCGGGCTGACCGCCGTCCTCTTCCTCGGCGGCTGGCACGGGCCGTTCGGCTCCGACGGGCTCGGCTGGCTGTGGACCCTGCTCAAGACCGCCGTGCTCGCGTTCGTCGTCATCTGGCTCCGCGTCAGCTACCCGCGGCTGCGCGAGGACCAGCTGCAGAAGCTCGCCTGGACCGTCCTCATCCCGCTCGCCCTCGCCCAGATCGCCCTCACCGGCGTCGTCAAGGTCGTGATCAGCTGATGTCCCCGATCCCCGGCAGCGGGCTCGCCAAGGGCCTCGCCGTCACCCTCCGCACGATGACCCGCAAGACGGTCACCGAGCAGTACCCGGAGGCCCTCCCCGAGCTGCCGCCGCGCTCCCGCGGCGTCATCGGCCTGTTCGAGGAGAACTGCACGGTGTGCATGCTGTGCGCGCGCGAGTGCCCCGACTGGTGCATCTACATCGACTCCCACAAGGAGACCGTGCCGCCCGTCGCGCCCGGGGGCCGCGAGCGCAGCAGGAACGTGCTCGACCGCTTCGCCATCGACTTCGCGCTCTGCATGTACTGCGGCATCTGCGTCGACGTCTGCCCCTTCGACGCGCTGTTCTGGTCGCCCGAGTTCGAGTACGCCGAGACCGACATCCGCGAACTCACGCACGAGCGCGACAAGCTCCGCGAGTGGATGTGGACCGTGCCGGAGCCGCCCGCGCTCGACCCGGCCGCCGAGGAGCCCAAGGAGGTGGCGGCCGCCCGCAAGGCGGCGGACCGCCACGCCGCCGAACGCCGGGCCGCCGAAGACGCGCGGCCGGGCGAGGCGGACGAGGCGGGGGAGGACGGCTCGTGAACCTCGCGACCCACGGGGCGGCCCTCCAGGCCGCGGCCGGGCACGGCTTCCTGTCGCCGAGCGGGGTGGAGATCGTCTTCCTCCTCGTCGGCGTCGTCACCCTCGGCGCGGCGGTCCTGACCGTCACGACCCGTCAGCTCGTGCACGCCGCGCTCTGGCTCGTCGTCGCGCTCGGCGGCCTCGCCGTCGAGTACCTGCTGCTCACGGCCGAGTTCATCGCCTGGGTGCAGGTCCTGATCTACGTCGGGTCCATCGTCGTGCTCCTCCTGTTCGGGCTGATGCTGACCAAGGCCCCCATCGGCCGCTCACCCGACGCGGACTCGGCGGGCCGCCCCGCCGCCCTGGCGGTGGCCGTCGCGGCCGCGGCCACCCTCGTCTGGGTCGTGACGGACGCGTTCCGCGCCACCTGGATCGACCTGGACGGACCGGCGCACGGGTCCACCAAGGTGACGGGGCAGGCGCTGTTCCGCCACTGGGTGCTGCCTTTCGAGGCGCTGTCCGTCCTGCTGCTCGCCGCGCTGGTCGGCGCGATCGTCCTCTCCCGCAAATACGCGGCAGAGGCAGGCGCAGGCCCGGACGCCGGTGCAGGCACCGACGCGGGCGGCCGGGCGCCGCGCACCGGGGAGCGGCAGAGCTGATGCATCTCGTCTATCCGGCCGTCCTCTCGGCCCTCCTCTTCTGCACCGGCGTGTACGGCGTACTGGCCCGGCGCAACGCGATCCTCGTCCTGATGTCCGTCGAGCTGATGCTCAACGCCGTCAACCTCAACCTCGTCGCCTTCGACGCCTGGCTCCGCGACAGCCTGCACGCGGGCCAGGCCCTCACCCTGTTCGTCATCGCCATCGCGGCCGCGGAGATCGGCATCGGCCTGGCGATCGTCCTGATGGTCCACCGCGCCCGTGGCACCTCGGACATCGACCGGCTCCGCGACACGTCGGAGCCCGCCATGGACCGCTTCCCGGACGGCACCGGCCTCTCGGGCACCGACCCATCGGGCGCCGCACCGGCGCGCCCCGACGACCCCGCCGGACCCGCGGCGACGAATGCCGAGGCCGGCGCGTGACCACCACCACCCTTGCCGTACTCGTCCCCCTCCTCCCGTTCCTCGGCGCGGCACTCGGCCTCCTCACCGGCCGCACCGCCCCGCGCTTCGCGCGTCCCCTCGCGCTGCTGCCGACCCTGCTCGCCGCCGTGTGCGCCGTGCTCGTCGCCTTCCGGCAGGGCGGCGGTGCCGGCGGGGGCACGCCGCCACTGGACGCTGCCACCCGGCTCACGCCGACCGGCTCCGTCCCCGTCGACCTCTCCCTGCACGTCGACGGATTCGCCGCGCTCGTCGCCGTGCTGGTCGGGGTCGTCGCGGTCTGCGTGCAGCTCTACTCGACCGCCTACCTGCGCCACGACGCGCGCTACCCCTCGTACGCCGCTCTCGTCTCCCTGTTCACCTCCGCGATGCTCCTCGTCGTCTACTCGGGCGACCTGATGGTGCTGCTGGTCGGCTGGGAAGTGATGGGCATCTGCTCCTACTTCCTCGTCGGCCACTACTGGGAGACCCCCGAGGCGCGCGCCGCCTCGATCAAGGCCTTCCTCGTCACCAAGCTCGGCGACGTCCCCTTCCTCATCGGGCTGTTCGCCCTCGCCGGCGACGCGGGCAGCTTCCGCATCCCGCGCATCCTCGACACCGTCGCCGGCGGCGGCCTGCACCACCCCACCCTCGTGGCGCTCCTCCTCCTCGCCGGGGTCGCGGGCAAGTCCGCCCAGTTCCCCCTGCACACGTGGCTCCCCGACGCGATGGCCGGCCCCACCCCCGTCTCGGCGCTGATCCACGCGGCGACGATGGTCGCCGCCGGTGTCTACTTCGTCGCCCGGCTCCTCCCCGTCTTCACGGCGTCCACCGCCGCGCTGGTCGTCCTCGCCGTGTCCGCCGCCGTCACGATGGTCGGCTCGGCGCTCGCCGCGCTCGCCCAGGACGACATCAAGCGTGTCCTCGCGTACTCGACGATCGGTCAGCTCGGCTACATGTCGGGCGCGCTGGCTCTCGGCGACCGTGACGCCGCCGTCTTCCACCTCCTGTCGCACGGCGCCTTCAAGGCGCTCCTCTTCCTCGGCGCCGGCGTCGTCATCCACGCCGCCGGCACCAACTCGCTCGCCGCCACCTCCCGCATGGGCGGCCTCGCCCGGCGCATCCCCACCGCCTTCTGGACCATGACGCTCGGGCTGCTCTCCCTCGCCGCGATCCCTCCCTTCGCCGGCTTCTTCTCCAAGGAGTCGGTGCTCGGGGCCGCCGAGAACGCCGCGCTCGGCGGCTCCGTACCGCCATCGGGCACTGCGGGCGTGACGCCGGCGGACGGCGCCGTGGCGGCAGGTGCCATCGGCCCGACCGCCTCGGCGGCCCTCGGCTGGACCGTGCTGCTCGCCGGCCTCGTCGCCGCGCTCCTCACCGGCGCCTACGCTGCCCGCCTCTGGCTCCTCGCCTTCCGCGGGCGCGGCGCACCCGCCCCCGGGCACGGCAGGCAGCCCCTCGCCATGAACGCCACCCTGTGGCTGCTCGCCGTGCCGACCGCGTGCTTCGGCGCGCTCGCCTGGTACCTCGGCGACTGGTTCGACGGGCAGCGCCTCACCCCGGCCCTGAACACCTCCCTGCTCGGCACGGGCGTCGCCGTCGTCGGTGCGGGCGCCCTGTACGGCGCTTGGCGCCGCGCCGCCCCGCGCCTCGAACGGACCCCGCTCGGCGCCGTCGCCGCGCACCCCGACGAGGAGCCCGCACTCACCGAGGCGGCGGCCATCGAGGCCCACCCCGTCGTGTACGGCGACATCGCCGACGCGCCCGACCCCGCCGACCCCGGCCGGATCCTGCTCGGGCCGCTGCACCGGCACGCCGCCGCGGGCTTCCACCTCGACGCGCTCTACGACCTCCTCTTCGTGCGCACCGCCCAGGCCGGCGCCCGCCTCGTCCGCTTCCTGGACCGGGAGGTCGTCGACGCCTACGTACGGGGAGCGGGCACCGGCGCCCGATGGCTCGGCGCCGCGGCCCGCCGGGCGCAGACCGGAAACGTCCAGTCCTACCTGAGCGCGCTGCTCGCCGGATCCGTCGTCCTTGCGATCGCCGCCGTGCTCTTCGCAGCGGGGGTGTGAGCCGTGCTCGATATCAGCGGACCCGTGATGCAGTCCCTGCTCGTACTGATCCTGCTCGCCCCGCTGGCCGGGGCCGCCGCGGCCCTCCTGCCCGCGCCCCCAGGGCTGCGCGGCCGGAGCCCCGAGCACGCCGTGCTCCGCCACGGCGTGCTCGTCAGCGGCGTCGTCCTCGCCGCCGCGATCGCGCTGGCCCTCGGCTTCGACCGGGACCACGCCTCGACCATGCAGGCCACGACGGACACCAGCTGGATCGCGGCGATGCACATCCGCATCCACCTCGGCATCGACGGCATCTCACTCCCCCTCCTCCTGCTGACGGCCCTGCTGTCGTTCCTCTGCGCGCTCCACAGCTACTTCAAGCCCCCCGAGGGCCCTCCCGCCAAGGGCTTCGTGGCGCTGCTCCTGCTGCTCGAGTCCGGAACGCTCGCCAGCTTCGCCGTCCTCGACCTGATCCTCTTCTTCCTCGCCTTCGAGACCGTCCTCATCCCGATGTACTTCCTGATCGCGCGCTGGGGCGGCGGCGAGGGCGTACCGGGCGGCAGGCAGGCCGCCGCCTGGAAGTTCGTCCTCTACACCGTGCTCGGCTCCGTGATCATGCTGCTCGGACTGCTCCTGATCGGACTGCGGTCAGGCACATTCGACATGGTGGCACTCGCCACTGACAACGGCCGGGGCCTCAGCGCGTCCGTGCAGGTCATCGCGGTTCTGGCGATCGGCGTCGGGCTCGCGGTCAAGACCCCGATGTGGCCGCTGCACAGCTGGCTCCCCGATGCCCACACGGCCGCACCGACCGTCGGCTCCGTCCTCCTCGCCGGGGTGCTGCTGAAGATGGGAACGTACGGTTTCGTCCGTATCGTCCTGCCGATCGCCCCGCACGGCATGCGGACGTTCGCGCCGTACCTCGCCGCGTTCGGCGTCGCCGGGATCATCTACGGATCGCTCGCCTGCCTCGCCCTCGTCCGGCGCGGCGCCGGCGGCGACCTGAAACGGCTCATCGCCTACTCCTCTGTCGGCCACATGGGCTTCGTGCTCCTCGGCATCGCCACCATGACGCCCACGGGAGTCAACGGCGCGCTGTTCGCCAACGTCGCGCACGGACTCATCACCGGACTGCTGTTCTTCCTGGTCGGCGCGGTCAAGGACCGGTACGGCACCGCCGACCTCGACACACTCGCCGGGGCCACGGGCGCCGCGCTGTACGGCCGCGCGCCCCGCCTCGGCGGCCTGCTCGCCTTCGCCGCCGTCGCCTCGCTCGGGCTGCCCGGCCTCGCCGGGTTCTGGGGCGAGATGCTCACCATGTTCGGCGCCTTCCACCCCGCCCACGCCCTCAGCCGCCCGGCGTTCCTCGTCTTCATGTCCGCCGCCGCCACGGGCACCCTGCTCACCGCCGCGTACCTGCTCACGGTCGTACGCCGGGTGTGCATGGGCGCACTGCACGACGAGACGGGCCTGGGCGCGGCACCCGGAGCGGGAGCCCCCGACGCACCCGCCGGAGCGGGAGCCCCTGGCTCACCTGCCGGAGCGGGAGCCCCTGGCTCACCTGCCGGAGCGGGCGCTCCATCTGCCGGAGCCGGCGCTCCACCCGCGCCGCTGCCCAGTCTTCCGCCGCTGCCCAGCCTCCCTGACGTGCGTGGTTACGAGTTCGCGGCCTGGAGCCCGCTCGTCGCCCTGACCGTCCTCGCCGGGCTGTGGCCGGCGGCGCTCCTCGGCCTCAGCGACCCGGCCGTGCACCGGCTCCTCGCGGGAGGTGCCTCGTGAGCGCCGCGGCCCTCGTCCAGTCCGTCGACTGGCTCGCCGTCGCACCGCCCGGGATCACCGCCCTCATGGCGCTGGTGGTCCTCGTCGCGGACCTCTTCGTCGAGGAGCGCCGCAAGCCTCTGCTCGGCGCGGTGTCGGTCACGGGGCTCGTCCTCGCGCTGCTGTCCCTGCTGCCGCTGCGATCGGGCGACCGCGCCACCTTCTGCGTCGGCGGCGGCCATCACCTGTGCAGCTACACGGCCGACCACTTCGCGCTGGTCATCCAGCTCCTCGTGCTCGGCGGCGCGCTCCTCACGGCGCTGCTCTCCATGGCCGGCGGCGCAGACGGCGGCGCAGGTGGCGGCCCCGCCGGGGAAGCGGACCGCTTCCCCGGCGAGTACTGGTTCCTGCTGCTGTCGTCCGCCTCCGGCGCTGCCCTGCTGCCCGCCGCCCGCGACCTCGCGACCCTCGTCGTCGCCCTGGAGGTCGCGTCGCTGCCAGCCTTCGCCCTCGTAGGCATCCGCCGCGGCGACCGCCTCTCCGCCGAGGCCGCGCTCAAGTTCTTCCTCTCCTCCGTGGCGGCGACCGCCATCATGCTCCTCGGCGTGAGCTTCGTGTATGCGGCGACGGGCAGCCTGCACCTGTCCGCCGTCGCCACCGGCCTCACACACGTCCCGGGTCAGCTTCAGGCCGTCGCCGCGGCCGGGGTGCTCCTGACCCTCGTCGGCTTCGCCTTCAAGACGGCCGCCGCGCCCTTCCACTTCTGGGTCCCCGACACCTACGTCGGCGCCCCGCTGCCCATCGCCGCCTACCTGTCCGTCGTCAGCAAGGCGGTCGGCTTCTCGGGGCTCATCCTCGTGACGGTCGTCGCCTTCCCGCCGTACGCGCACCTGTGGGGCCCGGCGCTCGCCGTGCTCGCGGCCCTCACCATGTCCGTCGGCAACGCGGCCGCCCTGCGGCAGTCCGCCACGCGCGCGCGTGGCGCCGTCAGACTGCTCGCCTGGTCGTCGGTCGCCCAGGCGGGCTACCTCCTGGTGCCGATCGCGGCCGCCGCGTACGCGGGCGAGAAGCGCGTCGGGTCCACCGTCGCGTACGCGCTCATGTACGCGGCCGTCAACCTCGGCGCCTTCGGCGTCGCGGCCCTCGTGGCACGCGCGCGCCCGTTCAACCGGCTGGACGACTACCGCGGCCTCTACGCCCGCCGCCCGCTCACGGCCCTCGCACTCGCGTTCTTCCTGCTCTGCCTCGCGGGGCTGCCGCCCGGCATCATCGGCCTGTTCGCCAAGGTCACGGTGTTCTCCTCCGCCGTCGACGCGGGACTCGGCTGGCTCGCCGTGCTGATGGCCGCCAACGTCGTGTGCGCGCTGTACTACTACCTGCGCTGGACGGCACTGCTGTTCCGCGCGCCGGGTGCCTCCGCGCCAGGTGGCTCCGAGCCGGGGGCCTCCGAGCCGGGTGCCTCCGCGCCGGACGCACCGGCCGTCGCGACGCCCGAGGCGGCGCCGCGCCCCCTCGTCGCGGCCGTCGCCCTGGCGGCCGTGGTGGGGCTCGCACTGTCGGGGGCGCCGCAGCTGGTGCTGCGCTTCACCGACACGAACCTGTTCTGACGAGCGCCGGGACGGCAGGGCCAGAATCTACACGGCGGCGATAAAACTCGACGTGGTGTAGATTTTTGACCGAGGGCCGCCTCAGCCCTCCGCGACCTTGTCAGGAGGAACGATGCAGCAGAAGTGGCTCATCACCGGCGTCAGCAGCGGTCTCGGCCACGCCTTCGCCCGAGCCGCCCTCGCCGCCGGGCACACCGTCGTCGGAACGGTGCGCTCCGTGGACGACCTGCGGGCCTACGAAGCGCTCGAACCCGGACACGCGCACGGCCGCGTCCTCGACGTCACGGACGCCGATGCCGTCTCACGTGTGGTCGCGGAGGCCGAGCGGGAGGTCGGCCCACTCGACGTCGTCGTGGCCAATGCCGGCTACGGCCTGGAAGGCACCTTCGAGGAGACATCGCAGGCCGAGGTGCGCCGGCAGTTCGAGGTCAACGTGTTCGGGGCGATGGCCACCCTGCAGGCCGCGCTGCCGTACATGCGCCGACGCCGGCGCGGGCACCTGATGGCCGTCACGTCCATGGGAGGGCTTATGGCCGTGCCCGGCATGTCCGCCTACTGCGGCAGCAAGTTCGCCCTCGAGGGCGTCCTGGAGGCGCTCGGCAAGGAGGTCGCGCAGTTCGGGATCCACGTGACGGCGATCGAGCCCGGCTCCTTCCGTACCGACTGGGCCGGCCGCTCCATGACACGCGCCGCGCGGTCCGTCGACGACTACGACGAGTTGTTCGGCCCCATCCGGGAAGCACGTCAGAAGGCGAGCGGCAATCAGCTGGGCAACCCGGCCAGGGCGGGCGAGGCCGTCGTGCGCGTCGCCTCGGTGGAGAAGCCGCCGGCCCACCTGGTCCTGGGCTCGGACGCGCTGCGCCTTGTCGCCGCCGCGCGCGCGTCCGTGGACGAGGACATCCGGGCGTGGGAGGAGCTTTCCCGTACGACGGACTTCGCCGACGGCGCCCAGCTCTGATGCCCGCCGACCGACCCGCGCGCAGCCGGCGCGGCACAGAACGCAAGGGCGACGTCAGGGAGCGGGCCATTCTGGACACCTGCGAGGCCCTGCTCTCGCAGAAGGGCTACGACGCCATGACGGTGGGCGACATCGCCCAGGGCGCCGGCATCACACGCGGAGCCCTGTACTTCTACTTCGGCTCCAAGCCGGAAGTGGTCACGGCACTCGTCGCCCGGACCGTCGAGCACCTGTGGGAGCGCTCGCGGGCGACCGCCGAGGCCGACGATCCGCGCCGCGCCATCGCGACGGCCATGCGGCGCACGGTCGAGCTGTGGAACGAGCACGGCTTGGTCATGCGCACGGCCATCGACCTGTCGTTGACCGTCCCGGAGATCGGCGAGCTGTGGAACCACACGGCCGACCTCTTCATCGCGGCCATCACCGCCGTACTGGAACGAGCCGGCGTCCGGGCCGGCGCCGAGCCCGAACAGGCGCCGGCGATGGCGCGCGCCCTGTGCTGGATGATCGAGCGGACCTTCTACCACGCGTCGCAAGGCTCCCCCGAGGTGCTGCGGGAGGCGTCTTCGACCTGCGAACACATCTGGCTGATCAGCGCCGGCCTGACCGCGTGACCGCCTGACCGCCACCCGTACGGCGCACACACCCCCGCCGAGTGCGGGGAACCGGACGCCCCCGCCTGGCGTTGACCAGTACGGAAGGGTCCACTTGTAGGGAGTGGAGATCAGCAAGCGAAGGGTTCCCCTGCCGCAGGACTTGGAGGGCGTACCGTGCACCGCCGGCACAACGGGTTGAGGACCGCCGTACTCCTCGGGGGACTGTCCGCACTCATCATCGTCATCGGCAGTTTCTTCGGCCGTATGGGACTGATCGTCGCGGTCCTCGTGGCGCTCGGCACCAACGCGTACGCGTACTGGAACAGCGACAAGCTGGCGCTGCGCGCGATGCGCGCGCGTCCCGTCAGCGAGTTCGAGGCGCCGGAGCTGTACCGGATCGTCCGCGAGCTGTCGACGGCCGCGCGCCAGCCCATGCCCAGGCTCTACATCTCGCCGACGCAGGCGCCCAACGCGTTCGCCACGGGCCGCAACCCACGCAACGCCGCCGTCTGCTGCACGGAGGGCATCCTGCAGATCCTCGACGAGCGCGAGGTGCGGGCCGTCCTCGGCCACGAGCTCAGCCACGTCTACAACCGCGACATCCTGATCTCGTCCGTGGCGGGCGCGCTCGCCTCCGTGGTGATGTTCCTCGTCAACTTCGCCTGGCTGATCCCGGTGGGCCGCTCGGACGACGACGAGGGCCCCGGCATCGTCGGCTTCCTCATGATCATGCTGCTCGGTCCGCTCGCCGCGTCCGTCATCCAGCTGGCCGTGAGCCGCTCGCGCGAGTACCAGGCGGACGCCTCGGGGGCCCAGCTCACGGGCGACCCGCTGGCCCTCGCGAGCGCGCTGCGCAAGCTGGACGCGGGCACGAAGCAGCTACCGCTGCCGCCGGAGCCGCGCCTCGAAGCGGCGAGCCACATGATGATCGCCAACCCCTTCCGCCCAGGACAGGGCTTCTCGAAGCTGTTCTCCACGCACCCGCCGATGGCTGAACGCATCGCCCGTCTCGAACAGATGGCAGGACGCCGACCATGAAGACAATCCTCAACATCGTCTGGCTCGTACTCTGCGGCTTCTGGATGTTCCTCGGATACCTCGTGGCGGGGCTCGTGCTCTGCATCACGATCATCGGCATCCCGTTCGGCATCGCCGCGTTCCGCATCGGCGTGTACGCCCTGTGGCCCTTCGGGCGCACCGCCGTGGACCGCCAGGGCGTGGGCGCGGGCTCCCTCGTGGGCAACGTGCTCTGGGTGATCCTCGCCGGCTGGTGGCTGGCGCTCGGCCATGTCTTCACCGGAATCGCCCTGTGCATCTCGATCATCGGCATCCCGCTGGGCCTGGCCAACTTCAAGCTGATCCCGCTGTCGCTGATGCCGCTCGGCAAGGAGATCGTCCCGACGGACCAGGCGTTCGCGACGACCCGCTGGTGACGCGAGCCGCGTTGTCAGTGCCACCGTCCATGATGGTCAGTGCCGTCGATCATGATGGCGACACGGGGTTCACGCACGCCGCGCAACCGCACGGCGTGCGGGCCGCGTCCTGAGAGACGACGGCGCGCACGGACGCGGCACGCACGGAAGAGACGGGTACAGGGCATGGGCATCATCGGCTGGATCATCCTCGGGCTGCTCGCGGGCATGGCCGCGAAGATCCTGCTTCCCGGCAGGGACCCGGGCGGTTTCATCGGCACGACGCTCATCGGGATCGCCGGGGCCTTCCTGGGCGGCTGGATCTCCGCCAAGTGGCTCGACCACCCCATCAACAAGAGCTTCTTCGACGGCCCGACGTGGATAGCGGCGATCGGCGGGTCGCTCGTCCTGCTGATCGCCTACCGGCTGATCTTCGGCAACTCGCGCGACCGCCGCTGACGGCCGGGCTCAGCGCGGTCCGGGCTCACCGCAGCCCGGTTTCGCGGAGGGTGATGTTCAGGCGGCCGCGGCTCATCCCGCTGTCCGGTGTGGCCGTGCCCGCGTACACCTTCGGCACGGCGTGGTACGCCAGACGCGACGGCCCGCCGAAGACGAACAGGTCGCCCGAGCCCAGCTCGACGTCCGTGTACGGGCGGCCCCGGTCCTCCGTGTTGCCGAAGCGGAACACGCACCGGTCGCCGATGCTCAGCGACACCACGGGCGCCCGGGACTTCTCGTCCTTGTCCTGGTGCATGCCCATTCTCGCGGCGCCGTCGTAGAAGTTCACGAGCGCGGTGTCAGGAGCGTACGACTCCGACTCCTCGACGCCCTCGTACGCGGCGGCCAGCGCCTCCCGCCCGAGGGCGCCGAGCCAGTCGGGGAAGTCGACCACGCGCTCGCCGTTCACGTCCCCGGCCTCGCGCGTGTAGCGGTACGGGCGCCAGTGCCATCCCACACAGACCGTCTGGACGGACATGACGCCGCCGCGCGGCAGCCGGGTCTGCCGCATCGGCACCGGCCCGGCCGCCCACGACCGGCAGACCGCCACCAGCTCCCGCTGCCGCTCCGGCGACAGCCACCCGGGAACGTGCACGGCCCCGGGGGCCACGACCGCGCGCGGGCGCGGGAACAACTCCCCGGTCACGTCCCCGGTCATGCCGTGAGCGCGCCTTCCAGGCCCAGCAGGTGTTCCTTGCGGGCCAGACCGCCCGCGTAGCCGCGCAGCGCGCCGTCCGAGCCGATCACGCGGTGGCAGGGCCGGACGACGAGCAGCGGATTGCGCCCAATGGCCGTGCCGACGGCGCGGACGCCCGCGCCGGAGGCGCCGACCGCCGCGGCGATCTGCCCGTACGTCGCCGTCGTGCCGTACGGGATGGACTCGACGGCCCGCCACACACGCCGCCGGAAGTCCGTCGCGCCCGCCCCCTCGGCGTACTCGACGTCGAAGCGCGTGCGCTCGCCGGCGAAGTACGCCGTGAGCTGGTGGGCGATCCCGGCGAACGCCGCCTCGTCCCGCGCCCAGCAGTCCTCGACGACCGCCGCGCCCTTCTGCCCCGGCAGCGAGAGCGAGACGAGCGCCGTGCCGCCCGGCGCGGTCGTCGACGACCGGCCGGCGAGCAGCAGCTCACCCAGGGGGCTGCCGACCGTCGTGTACAGGGTCGTGGTCATGTCGGCTCCTTTCCTCCGGTGCCGAGTCTGGCCCTGACCCGCGGTCACGACCGGCGGTTTTCGGACGACGCGTGGCCGCCGGCGTCAGCGGTAGTTGACGTACTGGAGCGCGAAGTCGAAGTCCTTGCCCTTGAGCAGGGCGATGATGCTCTGGAGGTCGTCCCGGCTCTTGGAGCTGACGCGCAGCTCGTCGCCCTGCACCTGCGCCTTGACGCCCTTGGGCCCCTCGTCACGGATGATCTTCGCGACCTTCTTGGCGTTGTCCTGGGAGATGCCCTCCTCGATGGAGGCGAAGATCTTGTACTCCTTGCCGGAGAGCTGCGGCTCGCCCGCGTCCAGCGCCTTCAGCGAGATGCCCCGCTTGATGAGCTTCGACTGGAAGACGTCGAGGATGGCCTTGACCCTCTCCTCGGAGTTCGCCTCCATGAGGATCTTCTCGCCCGACCAGCTGATCGAGGCGCCCACGTTCTTGAAGTCGTAGCGCTGCGAGATCTCCTTGGCGGCCTGGTTGAGGGCGTTGTCGACCTCCTGCCGCTCGACCTTCGAGACGATGTCGAAACTGGAGTCGGCCATGTCCTTGTGGCTCCTTGTATCGGTCTGTATCGGTTCTCAGCTGCTCGGTCACGGCCGCGCACGCCCCGGCCGCCGCGCGCAAGCCTAGCCACCCGCGCCCGCCCGCAGCGCGGATCAATCCGGTGGCGGAGCACCCTTGGGCATCAGGTATCGTTTACGACGTCGCGACGGAGGCCTCACCCAGGTGGGCCTGTGGACGCGGCAATCCCATGGCGGTATGCCCGAGTGGCCAATGGGAGCGGACTGTAAATCCGCCGGCTTAGCCTTCCCAGGTTCGAATCCTGGTGCCGCCACGCGCGAAAAGCGGCCCTTGTATTGCGGAAACGCGGTGCAGGGGCCGCTTTCGTCATGCCCGGGCCGCGAGGCCCGTCGACGTGCCGCACGTCGACGTGCTGCTCGCCAGGCGGCGCGTCGACGGGCCCTGGCTCATCCTTGCCAGCCGCTGAAGAGCTCGCGCGCGAGCCGCTCCCTCGCCGGGGCGAGTTCGGTCGCGATCGCCTCCTCGGCGGCCGTGTCGGTGACGACCGACGCCGCGACCGGCGTTGCGGCGAGCAGTGCGGCGCGGCGCAGGTGCGTCGGCGGGTGGGTGGAGTCGACGCTGTGTCCCCTGAGGGCTCCGACGCGCCGCCGCCGTTCGTACTCGCTCTCGGGGATCGAATCCATGTGGGCCGCCAGGCGTTTCCACAGGCCCTGCCAGGGCTCCGTCCGCGAGGCCTCGCCTGCGCCCCTGATCCGGCCGGAGTTGGCCTCGCGGCGCAGCGCCGTCTCCGCCGACTCGGCGACGGTGAGGCGGTCCATGAGTGTGGCGGCCGCGTCACTGGAACCCGCCTTGGCCGCCAGCGAGTCCGCCAGGTACTCGCCCCGCTGGGCGGCGCGGAGAGTCAGCCCGTCGAGCAGCACCAGCGTTCCCGCGAACAGCCAGCGGGGCAGCAGGTACATCGCCGTGAGCGCCACCTGCCACCCGGTGGGGCTGCTGATGGGTGCCAGCAGCCGGCACCAAGTGGTCAGCGAGCCCAGGGCCTTCGCGATGATCAGGCCGTGGCGGCTGTCGCCGTTCGCGTAGTGCCCGAGTTCGTGCCCGAGCAGTGCGACGCGCTGTCCGGGCGTGGTGATCTCCCACAGGCCGAGACCGATGCTGAGCAGCCGGCGCCCGCGCACCCCGTACGTGGTCACGCTCGCGTTGACCTCGGCCGTGACGACGATCGCGTCGACCCCGCGGGTGCCCGCGACGGCGGCGACCTCGTCGACCAGGGCGAACAGCCGCGGCGCCTCGGCCCGGTGCAGCACGGGTTCGTCGTCCGGCAGCCGTCCGAATCGCGGCCGCAGCAGCCAGGCGAAGCCCAGCATCAGTACACCGGCGACCGGCATCACGATGCCCCACCCGTACACCAGCAGCAGGACGCCGCCCACGAGCAGGGCCAGGGTCAGGGCGTGGACGCAGAGGGCGACGGCGTAGGCCGCGATACCGGCGGCGTCGCGACGCGGACGAAGCGATCGGCCGTGCGTCACCTCGGCGAAGAGTTTCTCCCCGTAGGCGTCGGCTGCCCTCCGCCGCCGACGCTCCAGCCCGCCCGGCTGTTCCCTCGGCCCTGACGGATCGACGTTCCAGTCGCAGGCGGGGCACCAGACGGTGAACCGGCTGTCTCCGTGTATCTCGGTCCCGCAATCCGGGCATACTTGTGTGGTTTGCCCGATGGTGTCGCTCACTGCCGAGGCCCCCCCTCGTCCCGCGCGGCCGCTTACGCAGGCCGCCCCCTGTGCCGCATGGAATGTTCATGCCGGCGCCGAATGATAAGACACACCGCGCGGCGAACTCTCCCGTGTGATCCCTTGACAAGTACATGCATGACGTTGAGGCTTTGAGAGCGCTCTCAGTGCGGGATCGCCGCCCCACTCGGCCTTCCTGACGCGCTGTCGGCGTGTTCGTTCCGGGTCGGACGAGGCCGTCACCTGGCTGGGCGGCCGCAGCGTCCGCGTCGTACCTCTCCGCAGCCAGGGAGGAAATCCATGCCCCCCACAGCTCTCACAGGCTTCCACCACCGCACCGCCGTGCGGCTCGCCGCCGCCCTCGCGCTGGCGTTCGGCATGCTCGGCGCGGCCGGCGCCGCCGGGTCGCCGTCGGCGCACGCCGCCGTCGCGCCCGTGGCCGCCGCCCCCGCCGCCGAGAACCCGCCCGACTCCTTCTGGGGCGACACCGGCTCCATACCGCCCGCGCAGAACGTCCTCACCGTCAAGATCCTCAACCGCACGAACGGGAAGTACCCCGACGACCAGGTGTACTGGAAGTTCGGCGGCCAGGAGCACTCCATCGCCGAGCAGCCCTACGTCGACATGCCCGCCAACTCCGCCGGGCGCATGTACTTCTACGTCGGCTCGCCCGACAGCAAGTACCAGGACTTCATCGAGTTCACCGTCGGCGACGACGTCTTCAACGGGAACACCACCCGCGTCGACGGCTGGGCGCTGCCGCTCGCCATGAGGCTGCACTCGAACGACGGCTCCGACGTCCAGGTCGGTGACGGCTACGACCTCTTCCAGCAGGACAGGGACGCGGTCTTCCAGCAGTTCAAGAGCGAGGTGCCCACCGAGTTCCAGGGCCTCGCCGACATCCAGGCGCCGTACCGCATCCCGGCGCCCGGCAGCTCGCCCGACTTCCAGGCGGGCGGCAAGTACGCCGGCTACTTCACGAGTTACGCGCAGTCGGTCGGCGTCAACGAGTCGACGTCGAACATCACGGGCTGCGCCGGTTCGCTCGCCTCGAACGCCGACATGTGCGCCGCGCTCAACCGGCACGTGGCGCAACTGCCCAAGGACCAGTGGTCGACGCCGTCGAACTACTACCAGGCCGGACCGGCCAACTACTACGCCAAGTTCTGGCACGACCACGCCATCAACGGCCTCGCGTACGGCTTCCCGTACGACGACGTGGCCGGGCGCTCGTCGTTCGTCTCGCACGCCGACCCGCAGTGGCTGGAGGTCGCGGTCGGCTGGTGAACGGGCTGCCCGGTGACCGAGTGACCTGGTGACCGAGTGACAGTTCCGGGCTGAGCAGTGCCGAGCAGTGCCGAGCAGTGCCGAGCAGTGTGCCCGGGGCGCCGTGTGCGTCCCGGGCACTGCCACGTCAGCCGGCCCTCGGACGGCCCCTCAGCGGCCTCCGGCGACCGCCGCCACCGCGTCCGCCACCGGCGTGGGGCCGCTGATCAGTTCGACGGTGCGGCCCGCCGCGCCCGGCGTCGTCAGCAGTTCGGCGAGCACCGCCGCCACGTCGTCGCGCGGCACCGGCCCCCTCCCGGTCTTCTCCACCAACCGGACGAGGCCCGTGCCGGCGTCGTCCGTCAGCATCCCGGGGCGCAGCACCGTCCAGTCGAGCGCCGGCCTGGACCGTACGGCGTCGTCCGCCGCGCCCTTCGCCCTCAGGTACGCGTCGAACACCTCGTCGCCCTCGTGCCCGGCGTCCGCGCCCATGGACGAGACGATCACGTACCGGCGCACGCCCGCGCGCTCCGCGGCGTCCGCGAGGAGCACCGCGGCCGCCTTGTCCACCGTCTCCTTGCGCTCGACGGTGGACCCGGGGCCCGCCCCGGCGGCGAACACCACGCCGTCGGCCCCCTCCAGCGCGCCGGCGACCTCGTCGACCGACGCCGACTCCAGGTCGAGCACGACCGCTTCGGCGCCCGCGGCCCGCAGGTCCTCCGCCTGCTCCGGCTTGCGGATGATGCCCGCGACCTCGTCACCGCGCGCGGCGAGCAACCGCTCGAGCCGCAGCGCGATCTGACCGTGTCCTCCTGCGATGACAATGCGCATGGTCACGACCGTACGTCGGTGTGACCGGTCGCGGCGCGCGGAACACTCGGCACGCGCGGCACGCGCGGCTCCGTCGGTCACAGGCAGGCCGTCACCCCGGCCGTCCCTGGCGCGGCAGCGCCGCCCCCGCCTCGCTGTCCGAGTCGCAGTACTCCCGCACCGCGCTCGTCCGCGCCACCACCCGCCCGCGGTGGATGACGATCCTGCTGTACGCCTGCGACAGCACCGCCGCAGGATCGTCCCCCCGTACGGCCAGCAGTTCCGCGGGGAAGCCCGCCTCCACCCGCACCTCCGGCAGGCCGAGCGCCGCACGCCCCGCCGAGCCGACCGCCGCGAGCGCCTCGGCGGGCCGCAGCCCGCCCTGCGACGCGAGCAGGTACGCCGCCTCCAGCGGATCCCCGCGCCCCACCGGGTTCGACGCGTCGCGCAGCGCCCCGCTGCCGGCCGCCAGCCGCACGCCCGCCGCACGGAGCAGGCGGACGGGCGCGCCGGCCCTGATCGTCGCGTCGCCGCAGCCGCCCTGCGGCAGGCACGTCACGCCGATCCCGGCCGCGGCGAGCGACTCCGCCGCCCGCGCCGCGACCTCGGGCGGCAGCAGGGCGAGACCGGCGCACGGGCCGACGCTCACCCCGGTCCGCAGTCCGCGTGCCATGGCGGCCAGGCGGATCAGCTGCTCCGGGTCCTTCCCGTCCGTGTGGAGGTCGACGGGGCGGCCGTACTCGGCCGCGAGGCCGAGAACCGTCTCCGTGTGGGCCGCCGGGTCCGGGTCGAGGTCGGGACAGCCACCCACGGCGTCCGCGCCCATCGCCATCGCGTCGCGCAGCGCGGCCAGTCCGTCGGCGCCCGCGGCGCCCGCCGCGCCGGTCAGCAGCCGCGGCACCGCGACGGTCGTCAGGTCGCACAGGCCGCGCATCGAACGCCTCGCCAGGAGCAGGGATTCGAGCCTGGCCGACCCGAAGCCGTCGCCGACCCGCACGTGCGAGCGCATGGCCGTCGCCCCGTGGCCGAGGTGGACGAGCGCGGCCTCCGTGGCCCGCCGCCGCACGTCCTCGACGGTGTACCGGGGAGGCGGCCCGCCCGCCGACAGGGCCGTGTCGGCGTGGGCGTGCGCCTCGACGGGCGCGGGCATCAGCAGGTAGCCGCCGAGGTCGATGCGCGCGCAGCCGGGGTCCGTACGGGCGCCGTCGCGGTCGAGGCTGCCCGCCGTGCCGACGGCCTCGACGCGGCCGCCGCTCAGGCGTACGTCGACGGTCCTGCCGTCGGCGAGCCGTGCGGACGTGAGGACCAGCGCGGCGGCGCCGACGGGGTCGCCGTCGGACGGCTGCGGCCGGCTGAAAGGCATCGCGCTCCTGCTCGCATCACGTACGGAGGCCGCGCGCTCAAGATCACGCAGCGGGTTCCGAGCGTAGGTCCGTGCCGGGGCGGCTTCGCGGAGGAGCGCATTAGTCGTACCGGAGGAGCCGCCGGCCGCGATGGCTGCCGACCGCGAGGGGACCGCGAGCCGGGAGCGCATCGACCGCGCGCCGGCGGACGTACCGGCAGACGCGCCCAGGCGTCGCTGGTCAGCGCGGTCGAGGCAGGCGAGGAGCGGGCCCGAGTGGCCCGTGTGACGGCCGTGGCGGTGGCGGGGCAGTGGGGAGGACGAAGCCCTGGCGAAGCCCTCGGCGACGGCATGGAAACGGATTTGGGCGAACGACGACCGAGCGTGTAATGTCTTCATCGCTCGCCCCAATAGCTCAGTCGGTAGAGCGTCTCCATGGTAAGGAGAAGGTCTACGGTTCGATTCCGTATTGGGGCTCTGATGTCCGGTGATCCCCGCCCTCGGGCGGGGAGAACCTGCATCGCAGCGGTGTAGCTCAGTCGGTAGAGCAAGCGGCTCATAATCGCTGTGTCACCGGTTCAAGTCCGGTCACCGCTACAGACAGTAGCCGATTGCGGGGTCGGTCCTCCGATCGGCTACTCTTCTTTGCGTACAACCTGATGGAATTCGTTTCATCTGATTCATCCCATCCGTTCGTCAAGGAGCACTCACGTGGCTGCCACCGACGTCCGCCCGAAGATCACGCTGGCCTGCGTGGAGTGCAAGGAGCGGAACTACATCACCAAGAAGAACCGGCGTAACAACCCGGACCGTCTTGAGATGAAGAAGCACTGCCCGCGCTGCAAGGCGCACACGGCGCATCGAGAGACGCGCTGACCCAGGCTCGAACGCGAGGCCGCCCCCGGCACCCAGGGGGCGGCCTCGCTTCGCGTTCACGGCTCGTCGCCGGACGCCCCGATGCGCGGACGGCGACGACGACAACAAGGTGAAGACAGACACCAGGAGGGAGCGGCGGTTCATGGCGCTCGACCAGTCCTTCGTGGGACGGAGTTACCCGCCCACCGCGCCGTACGAGGTCGGCCGGGAGAAGATCCGCGAGTTCGCGGAGGCGATCGGTGAGACCGCCGCCGCGCACACGGACCCCGAGGCGGCCAAGGCGCTCGGGCACCCGGACGTGATCGCCCCTCCGACCTTCGTGTTCACCATCACCTACCGGGCGGCGGGCGAGGTGATCGCCGACCCCAAGCTCGGACTCGACTTCGGCAGGGTCGTGCACGGCAGCCAGAGGTTCGCGTACGTACGGCCGGTGCGGGCGGGTGACCGGCTGACCGTCACGTCCACGATCGAGGCCGCCACCACCCGCGCGGGCAGCGACTTCGTCGACCTGCGCGGCGATGTGCACGACGCGTCGGGCGAGCTGGTGGCGACGGCGTGGATGAAGCTGGTGGCGCGTGCCGCCGACGACGGCGCGGCGGAGGCGTGAGGGCATGACGGCGAAGATCGGTTACGACGAGGTCGAGGTCGGCACGGAACTGCCCGCGGGCACCTTCCCGGTCACCCGCGACACGCTTGTGCGCTATGCGGGGGCGTCAGGGGACTTCAACCCCATTCACTGGAACGAGCGGTTTGCCACGGAGGTTGGGCTGCCGGACGTCATCGCGCACGGCATGTTCACCATGGCCGAGGCGATCCGCGTGGTGACGGACTGGACGGGCGACCCGGGGGCCGTCGTCGAGTACGGCGTCCGCTTCACGAAGCCCGTCGTCGTTCCGAACGACGGCAGGGGAGCGGTGGTCGAGGTCTCCGGCAAGGTCGCGGAGAAGCTGGCGGACCGCCAGGTCAGGGTCGACATCACGGCGACGAGCGGCGGGCAGAAGGTCCTGGGCATGGCGCGCGCCGTGGTGCGCCTCGGCTGAGCCGGCGGTGGCGCGCCCCCCAGTTGGGCCGGCTGCGCCGGTGGTGCTGGACTCCGGCTGGGCCGGCGGTGCCGGATTCCGGCTGGGGGCGAAGAGCGCGGGCGCCGTCCACGGTGAGCGTGGGCGGCGCCTTCACGGTTGACAAAGGTAGTGATTGGCCAATAACTTAGCTCGCATGGTCAGGATGAGCGCGGAGGAGCGGCGCGAGAGCGTCATCAGGGCGGCGGTCACGGAGTTCGCGCGCGGCGGATACCTCGGCACCACCACCGAGTCCATCGCGCGGCGCGTCGGTGTCTCGCAGCCCTACCTCTTCCGGCTCTTCCCGGACAAGCGGGAGATCTTCCTCGCGGCGTGCGAACGGTGCCTGAGCGACATGGTGCGCGAGTTCCACGAGGCCGCCGACGGTCTGGAGGGGGAGGAGGCGGTCCACGCGATGGGTGCGGCGTACCAGCGCGGCATCTCGGAGCGGCCGGAGCGCCTGCGGATGCAGATGCAGATGTACGCGGCGGTCGCCGCGGCCGACGCGGCGGGCGACCGCACGTTCGGCGAGCGGCTCAGGCGCGCCTGGATGGAGGTCTGGGACACGGCCGCGGAGAAGCTCGGGTCGGACCCGGACGAGGCCACGCAGTTCATGGCCTACGGGATGCTGATCAACACGCTCGTGTCGCTCGGCTTTCCGGCGGAGCACCGGATCTGGGAGACGGTCTACGAGTCGGCGAGACCGCAGGGGTAGACAGGGGTAGCAGGGCGGACGGGCGGCGGCCCTGGCGGCCGTCTCCTGCGCCGATTCATGTCCGCGAAAGTTATTGATCGATAACTAATCAACAGCTCGTCATCAGGGGGCAGGAAGTGCAGAACAACGTCGGCAAAGACCGGAGCGGGGGCGGCCGCGGGGCCGTCTGGGCGCTCGTCGTCACGAGCGTCGCCGGGTTCATGGCCGCGCTCGACAACCTCGTCGTCACCACGGCGCTCCCGTCCATCCGGGCGGATCTGGGCGGCTCGCTCGACGACCTGGAGTGGACGGTGAACGCGTACACGCTCACCTTCGCCGTCCTGCTCATGTTCGGCGCGGCGCTGGGGGACAGGTTCGGCCGGCGCAGGCTCTTCCTCGCCGGCGTCGCCACCTTCACCGCCGCGTCGGCGGGTGCCGCGCTGTCGGGCGGGATCGGTGCGCTGGTCGCGGCGCGCGCGGTGCAGGGTGTGGGAGCGGCGTTCATGATGCCGCTCGCGCTGACCCTGCTCACGGCCGCGGTGCCGGCCGCGCGGAGGGGCGCGTACCTGGGTGTCTTCAGCGCGGTCTCGGGCCTCGCGGTCGCCGCGGGGCCGCTCGTCGGCGGAAGCCTCACCGAACACCTGTCCTGGCAGTGGATCTTCTGGCTGAACGTGCCGGTCGGCGCCGCGCTGCTGCCGCTCGCCCGGCTGCGCCTCGCGGAGTCGCGCGGCGCCAGGCCGCGGCTCGACGTGGTCGGCACGATACTGATCAGCACGGGCCTGTTCGGCGTCGTGTACGCGCTGGTCACGGGCAACTCCGACGGCTGGGCCAGCGCGCACGTCCTGCTTCCGCTGGTGCTCGGCGCCGCGCTCGTCGCCGCGTTCCTCGTGCACAGCGGCCGGAACCCGAACGCGATGCTGCCGCTCCGGCTGTTCAGGGACCGAACGTTCGCCGGGATCAACGCGGCGTCGCTGCTGATGTTCGTCGGCATGTTCGGCTCGATCTTCCTGCTGAGCCAGTTCCTCCAGAACGCGCTGGGCTACTCGCCCACGGAGGCCGGGCTGCGCATGCTGCCGTGGACCGCGATGCCGCTGATCGTCTCGCCGATAGCGGGCGTGCTGCACGACCGGTTCGGCGGCCGGCTCGTGGTCGCCGCGGGGCTCGCGCTGCAGGCGGCGGGGCTCGCGTGGTTCGCGGCGGTGATCGCGCCCGGCGTCTCGTACGGCACGCAGCTGCCCGCGCTGATCCTCAGCGGCGTCGGCATGGGCCTGTACTTCGCCCCCGCGGGCGCGCTCGTTATGGCGGGCGTCGAGCCGGGCGAGCAGGGCATCGCGTCCGGCACGAACAACGCGCTGCGCGAGGTCGGCGGGGCGCTCGGCGTGGCGACGCTCGGCGCGGTGTTCTCCTCGCGGGGCGGCTACGGCAGCGCGCAGGCCTTCGTGGACGGCACGCAGCCCGCGCTGTGGCTCGGCGCGGGGATCGTGGCGGCGGCGTCGCTGGCGGCGCTGGCGGTACGGGGACGCAGGGCGCCCGGGGCGGCGCGTGTGCCGGTGGGCGCCCGGGCCACAGGGGAGGCCCGGGACGTCCCGGAACGGCGGGAGCGCGCGGCTGAGCCCGCCGGCCACTGAGCCCGCGTGCCGCGGGGGCCTCCGCGGCACGGCCCGGGGCCAGGACGTGCCCGGCTTGCCACGAGACCCGGCCCCGGGTGCTGCGGCGACCGCGTCAGGCGACGCGGTCGCCGCAGCGGTGCGCGTGTGGCGCCCCGCGCGCTCCCCAGCGCCGAGCCCTTCAGCGGCTCGGCGGCCCGGCCCCGACGGGATGCCTCGTCCGGCGGCGTGACTCCGGTGACGCTCCGCCGGACGCAGCCCTCGGCGCCCGGACCGCCCCACCCGCGTACATCGAGGTGTGGCGCGAGGGCGCCCCGGAGGCGTTGGACGGACGTGCTCTCTGGCCCGAGTGGCCCGGGGCTCGACCCGTCTTGAGGTTCCCGGCCCGCCACGCGAGGCGGCCCGGCCCCCGGGCCGCCCCCACCCGCGTACGCCGAGGTGTGGCGCGAGGACGCCGAGGCGGGGCAGCGTGGAGGCGTCGGACGGACGTGCTCTCCGTGCCGAGTGCCCCGGGGCTCGGCACGTCCTGAGGTCCCGGCCCGGCACGGGAGGCGGCCCCGCCGTGCGGCGACCACGCCAGGCGGCGTGGTCGCCGCACCGGTGCCCCGTTCGGCGCGTCGCACAGAACTCCGCCCGGCCAGGTGCCTGCCCCTGGTGCACAGCCGTGGGACGCCGCGGGCCGCCGCAGCCCGTCGGGGCCTGTCATCGGGGCGCCCGCGCATCGGGCCCGGGTGTGGGCGGCGCCCCGTGTACGACTCCTGTCGCCGGCCGCACCACGGTGTGCGCGACCGGTCGGCGCGTGCGGCCACGGGCCGGCGACCCCGTCAGCCGGTGCGGCGGTGGCGGGCCGGGGGCTTCGCGGTGTCGGCGTCCTCCGCCGACACCGACGACGGCGACGACGGCGCCTCGGTGGCGGAGGCTTCCGCCTCCGCCTTCTCCGCGGCCTCCGCCGCCTCCATCTCCGCGAACACGTCGATCGGCGCCGGCGCCTTGGCCAGGAACAGCCACGTCAGCCAGACCGCCAGCAGGAACGGCGGGATCTTCAGCGACACGAGCACCCAGCCGAGCTGCTTCGTGTCCGCCCACAGGTAGAGCGGGAAGAGGATCGCGCTCTTGGCCAGCAGGACGAGGCCCCAGGCCCAGCTGGCCTTGGTGTACGCCCTCTTGCGGCCCGGGTTCCTCGTCCGCCAGGAGAGGTTCTCCTTGAAGATCGGGCCGAGGATCAGCCCGATCAGCGGCACGCCCGCGAGCGCGGTGACGATGTAGGCGAGCGCAAGGCCGAGCGTGTACAGCATGCCCGGCAGGTAGAAGTCCTTGGCGTTGCCTGTGACCATCGCGAAGGCGACGCCGAACGCGACGCCGAAGACGCCGCTGAAGGCGTGCTTCACGGTGTCCCGCCGCGCCAGCCGCACCACCAGCAGGACCACCGACACCGCGACGGCGGCGATCGCGGACGTCTTCAGGGACTGGTCGATGGTGTAGATGGTGACGAAGAGCAGGCCCGGCAGGACCGTCTCCACCATCCCCCGCAGCCCCCCGAACGCCTCGAAGAGCGCGGCCTCGGTGACCGCCCTCGCGTCGTCGGAGGAACCGCCTGACGAGAGCTCGGCCGAATCCGCCGGCTCCGCGGGCTTGTCCAGTGACGTCACCGGCTACTACTCCTGTCCGAGCGGTCGCAGCTCGTATCGGGGGTTGAACAGGACCCGGCGGCCGTGGCTCATCGAGATCCGGCCGTACGCGGTCATCCTGCGTCCGGGCTCGATGCCCACGATCGAGCGCCGGCCGAGCCACACCACGTCGAGCAGGGCGGTGCCGTCGAACAGCTCCGCCTCCAGGGCCGGCACTCCGGCCCTCGGCCGCAGGGTGACCGTCCGCAACGTACCAGCGACCCGCACCATCTGGCGGTCGTCGCACTCGGAGATCCGCATGCAGCCGGATGCCTGGGCGTCCTCGCGCAGCTCCTCGGACTCGAGATCCTCCTGGGAGCTGGAGAGCCTGTCGAGCATCCGCCGGAACCGGCCGGTGGCCTTCTCAGCACTCATACGTAGAGCGTACCGGGCGCCTGGGCGCCGTATACCCCGGCTCACACGCCGGCCGGATCAGCGTTCGAAGCGGTAGCCCATGCCCGGTTCGGTGACGAAGTGCCGCGGGTGGGACGGGTTCTGTTCCAGCTTGCGCCGCAGCTGCGCCATGTACACGCGAAGGTAGTTGGACTCGGTGCCGTACGAGGGCCCCCAGACCTCCTGCAGCAGCTGCTTCTGGCTCACCAGCCGCCCCGTGTTGCGCACGAGCACTTCGAGCAGGTGCCATTCCGTCGGCGTGAGCCGCACGTCGCGGCCGTCCCTGTTGACCTTCTTCGCCGCGAGGTCGACGGTGAAGCCGTCGGTCTCCACGACGGCCGCGCCCTCGTCGCCCTCCGCGCCGACCGGCTCGGCGCGCCTGACCGCGGCGCGCAGCCTCGCCAGCAGCTCGTCCATGCCGAACGGCTTGGTGACATAGTCGTCGGCGCCCGCGTCGAGCGCCTCGACCTTCTCGTCCGAGGTGTGGCGTGCGGACAGCACGAGGATCGGCACGCGCGTCCAGCCGCGCAGCCCCCTGATGACGTCGACGCCGTCCATGTCGGGCAGGCCCAGGTCGAGCACCACCACGTCGGGGCGGCGGGCGGCGGCCAGCTCCAGCGCGGACGTGCCGTCGGACGCCGCGTCCACCTCGTACTTGCGTGCCCTGAGGTTGATCACCAGGGCACGGACGATCCCCGGTTCGTCGTCCACCACGAGCACCCGTACGGGGGTGCGGGGCTGCTCCCCGGCGGGGTGCTGCATTCCTGCCTGCCTTTCTGCGGGCCGGGTCACGAGGTGACCTCGGCGGGTAGCTCGGGGCGCACCGGCACCACGCCGGCCGCCGCCTTGAGTGTGAGCACCATCGTCATGCCGCCGCCGGGGGTGTCCTCCGCGAAGAGCGTGCCGCCCATGGCGTCGACGAAGCCGCGTGCGACGGCGAGGCCGAGGCCTACGCCTGCTCCACGCGGGGCGTCGCCATGGCGCTGGAAGGGCTCGAAGATGCGCTCCTTGCCGTCGTCGGGGACGCCGGGTCCACGGTCGGCGACGCGTACCTCGACGCGGTCGCCGATGGCGCTGGCCGCGACGGTGACGCGGCAGCCCTCGGGGCTGTACTTGACGGCGTTCTCGACGATGTTGGCCACGGCGCGCTCCAGCAGGCCGGTGTCGACGGCGACCATGGGGAGCGTCTCGGGGATGTCGGGCTCGACGCTGTCCTCGGGGACGCCGACGAGCGCGAGGGGTACGACCTCGTCGAGGTCGACGACGCGGATCATCGGGGTGACGGTGCCGGTCTGCAGGCGGGTGATGTCGAGCAGGTTGCCGACGAGGTGGTCGAGCCGGTCGGCGCCCTCCTCGATGCCTTCGAGCAGCGCGGCCTCGTCCTCCTGGGACCATTCGACGTCCTGCGAGCGCAGGGAGGTGACGGCGGCCTTGATGCCGGCGAGCGGAGTGCGCAGGTCGTGGCTGACGGCGGCGAGCAGAGCGGTGCGGATGCGGTTGCCCTCGGCGAGCTCGCGGGCCCTGGACGCCTCGCCGACGAGCCGCTGCCGGTCGAGGACGACGGCGGCCTGGGCGGCGAACGCGGCCAGCACGCGCCGGTCCTCCGCCGGCAGGACGCGCCCCGACAGGGCGAGCGCCATGTGGTCGCCCACGGGCATGTCGACGTCGGCGTCCTCGGGGCGCCTGCACGGCTGGGGCCCCACACTGCCGGCGCAGGTCCACGGCTCCACGTCGCTCTTGCGCTCCAGCAGGGCGACCGAGTCCATCGCGAACGTCTCCCGCACGCGTTCGAGCAGCGCGTCCAGGGTGGTCTCGCCGCGCAGGACGCTGCCCGCCAGGAACGAGAGGATCTCCGACTCGGCGCGCAGCCGCGCGGCCTGGTGGGTGCGCCGGGCCGCCTGGTCCACGACGGACGCGACGCAGACCGCGACCGCGAAGAACACCACGAGCGCGACGACGTTCCTTGGCTCGGCGATGTCCAGCGTGTACGTGGGTGGCGTGTAGTAGAAGTTCAGCAGCAGCGAGCTGAGGGCGGCGGAGGCGAGCGCGGGCAGCAGCCCGCCGAACAGCGCGGCGAGCACCGTCAGGAACAGGAAGAGCAGGACGTCGTTGGACAGGCCCAGCGGGTCGGAGAGCGACGAGAGCAGCAGCGTCAGCAGCACGGGCGCCACGACGGCGAGCAGCCAGCCCCAGATGATCCGGGGGCGGCCGAGCCGCGCGCCGCGCGCGACGGGCAGGCCGCGCCCCTTGGCGACGCGGTCGTGGGTGACGATGTGCACGTCGAGGTCGGGCCCCGAGTCGCGGGCGACGGTCGCGCCGACGCCGGGCCCGAACACGTACTGCCAGGTCTTGCGGCGGCTGGAGCCGAGCACGACCTGCGTGGCGTTGACGCCGCGGGCGAACTCCAGCAGCGCGGAGGCCGTGTCGTCCCCTATGACGTGGTGGAAGGTGCCGCCGAGGTCTTCGAGCAGGGTGCGCTGGACGGCGAGTTCCTTCGGGGAGGGCGCGGTGAGCCCGTCGCTGCGCGCGATGTAGACGCCGAGCACCTCGCTGCCCGAGCCCTTCGCGGCCACCCGGGCGGCACGGCGGATCAGCGTGCGCCCCTCGGGGCCGCCGGTCAGGCCGACGACGATGCGCTCCCTCGCCTGCCAGGTGGAGCGGATGCCGTGCTCGCCGCGGTACTGCTGGAGGTACGCGTCCACGCGGTCGGCGACCCACAGCAGCGCCAGTTCGCGCAGCGCGGTCAGGTTGCCCGGCCTGAAGTAGTGGGAGAGGGCGGCGTCCATCTTGTCGGGCTTGTAGATGTTGCCGTGCGCCATGCGGCGCCGCAGCGCCTCGGGCGACATGTCGACGAGCTCGATCTGGTCGGCGCGCCTGACGAACTCGTCGGGCACGGTCTCGCGCTGCCTGACACCGGTGATCGTCTCGACGACGTCGCCCAGCGACTCCAGGTGCTGGATGTTGACGGTGGAGACGACGTCGACGCCCGCCTTGAGGAGTTCCTCGACGTCCTGCCACCGCTTGGCGTTGCGCGAGCCCGGCACGTTGGTGTGCGGCAGCTCGTCCACGAGCGCGACGGCGGGCCGCCGCGCCAGCACGGCGTCGACGTCCATCTCGGTGAAGACGGAGCCCCGGTACTCGATCTCCTTGCGGCGCACCTCTTCGAGGCCGCTCAGCAGCGTTTGCGTGCGGGGCCTGTCGTGGTGCTCGACGAAGGCGACCACGACGTCGGTGCCGCGTTCGGCACGGCGGTGCGCCTCGGAGAGCATCGCGTACGTCTTGCCGACGCCCGGAGCCGACCCGAGGTAGATACGAAGCTTGCCGCGTCCCATGGCTCCATTGTCTTCCGGGCTGGGCCGGTGGATCCCGGCGCCGGGCCGGTGCGTCCCGGCCGGGCCGGCGCGCGTGCGGCGCGCCGGCTCCTTCGACGCTACAGCGCCTGACCACGGTGGAAGGGGGCGAGCGGGGGGTGCGGGCAGGTCTTGACACGTCCCTGATGCCCGGGCACGGCTCGGAGGGGGCGGCCGCCGGTCACGTCTCGGTGATGCCCCCGTCGCTCAGTTCGATGACGCGGTCGGCGAGGCCGAGGAGCTGGGCGTCGTGCGTGGCGACGAGCGCGGTGACGCCCTCCGCCCGTACGACCGCGCGCAGCAGCTCCATGACGGCGAGCCCGGTCTCGGCGTCGAGCTGCCCGGTCGGCTCGTCGGCGATGAGCAGCGCGGGCCGGTTGGCGAGGGCGCGGGCGATCGAGACGCGCTGCTGCTGGCCGCCGGAGAGCTCGCCCGGCCGCTGGGCGGCGTGGTCGGCGAGGCCGACGAGGGCGAGCAGCAGCTCGACGCGCTCCTCCCGCTCGCGGGCGGCGGTCCTGCGCAGCCGCATGGGGACGCCGACGTTCTCGGCGGCGCTGAGGATGGGGATGAGGCCGAAGGACTGGAAGACGAAGCCGATGCGGTCCCTGCGCAGGGCGAGCAGGCCGTTTTCGCCGAGGGTGGAAAGGTCGGTGCCGTCGACGGTGACGGTGCCGCTGTCGGGGGTGTCGAGGCCCCCGACGAGGTTGAGCAGGGTCGTCTTGCCCGAGCCCGAGCGGCCCTTGAGGGCGACCAGTTCGCCGCGCGGCACGGTGAAGGAGACGCCGCGCAGCGCGTGCACGGCCGCCGCGCCGGTGCCGTAGGAGCGGTGCAGGTCCGCCACCCGCACCATGGTCTCGCCGCCCGGGCCATCGGCCAGTGCCGTGCCCGCTGCCGTGCCGGCGCTCTCGTTGCCGCTCATGATTCCCCCCTGTCTGGTCCACGCACCGCGCCAGTATGGCGGACGGCGGGCCGTGCGCACACGGCCCGCCGGAGCCGGATGCTTTCAGTCTTTCGCATGCGTGACGAGGTCGCGTACCGCGATGTTGAGCTGGAGGACGTTGACCCGGGGATCGCCCACGAAGCCGAGTGCGCGGCCCTTGGTGTGGTCGTCCACGATCTCGCGCACGCGCGCGACGGCGAGACCGTTCTCCCGCGCGACGCGGTGGATCTGGAGGCGCGCGTACGCGGGCGAGATGTCCGGGTCGAGCCCCGAGCCCGACGATGTGACGGCGTCAGGCGGCACCTGCGAGGGGCGCACGGTGTACCCGGGCACGGTGTTGTCCCTGACGACGGCGGCCTTGCGCGCCCTGACCGCGGCGATCAGGGTCTTGCTGTCCGCCGCGAGGTTGGAGGCGCCGGACACCAGCAGGTCGCTCCGCGCGCCCGGCCCACCCACCCGGGCCGAGCCGAGGCCGGCGGAGGGGCGGGGCTGGAACCAGTGGAGGTCGGGCGCGGCGGCCTGCCCGTCCTTCCCGCGCGGCAGGTCGTACCTCTGCCCGATGGAGGAGGAGCCGGCGACCTTCCCGTGGTCCTTGATCTCGGATCCGTTGGCCTGGTGGGGGAAGGCGGCCTGCGCGACGCCGGTCACGGCCAGCGGGTAGAGGACGCCGGTGGCGACGGTGAGGACGAGCAGGGCGCGAAGCGCCGCCCACAGGAGCCGGACGGTGGCGCCCGCCCGGGTGCTTGCGGGGTTCATGGTGATCACCTCACGCCGGGGACGGTGGAGAGGGCCAGGTCGATGATCTTGATGCCGGCGAACGGCGTGACCAGTCCGCCGAGGCCGTAGACGAGGAGGTTGCGGCGGAGCATCCGGTCGGCGCTGCGCGGCCGGTAGCGCACGCCCTTCAGGGACAGCGGCACCAGCGCGACGATGATCAGCGCGTTGAAGACGACCGCCGACATGATCGCGGACTGCGGCGAGTCGAGCCGCATGACGTTGAGCCTGTCGAGGCCGGGGTAGGCCGCGGCGAACATGGCGGGCAGGATCGCGAAGTACTTCGCGACGTCGTTGGCGATCGAGAAGGTCGTCAGGGCGCCGCGCGTGATGAGCAGCTGCTTGCCGATCTCGATGATCTCGATCAGTTTCGTCGGGTCGGAGTCAAGGTCGACCATGTTCCCGGCCTCCTTGGCGGCCGAGGTGCCGGTGTTCATGGCCACGCCGACGTCCGCCTGCGCGAGTGCGGGTGCGTCGTTGGTGCCGTCGCCGGTCATGGCGACGAGGCGTCCGCCTGACTGCTCCCGCCTGATCAGCGCGAGCTTGTCCTCGGGCGTGGCCTCGGCGAGGAAGTCGTCCACGCCGGACTCGTCCGCGATGGCCCTGGCCGTCAGCGGGTTGTCGCCGGTGATCATGACGGTCCTGATGCCCATGCGCCGCAGTTCGGCGAACCGCTCGCGCATGCCGGACTTGATGACGTCCTTGAGGTGGATGACGCCGAGCACGCGGGCGCCGCGCGCGTCCGCCTCCGCGACGAGCAGCGGGGTGCCGCCGGCCTCGGCGATGCGGTCGGTGAGGGCCCGCGCGGCGTCCGGCACCGTGCCGCCGTTGCCGCGGACCCAGGCCGCGACGGATCCCGCGGCGCCCTTGCGGATCCTGCGCACGGCGCCGTCCGCGGCGAGGTCGACGCCGGACATCCGGGTACCGGCGGTGAACGCTATCCACTCGGCGCCGCGCACGTCGGACCGGTCGCGCTCCGGCAACCCGTAGCGCTCCGTGGCGAGGACGACCACCGAGCGGCCCTCCGGGGTCTCGTCGGCGAGCGAGGAGAGCTGTGCTGCCTCCGCGAGCCGCGACTCGTCGGCGCCGTCCACGGCCACGAACTCGTGGGCCTGCCGGTTGCCGAGCGTGATGGTGCCCGTCTTGTCGAGCAGCAGCGTGGAGACGTCGCCGGCGGCCTCGACGGCTCGCCCCGACGTGGCGAGGACGTTGCGCTGCACGAGGCGGTCCATGCCGGCGATGCCGATCGCGGACAGCAGGGCGCCGATGGTGGTCGGGATCAGGCAGACGAGCAGGGCGACCAGCACGATGACGGTCTGCGGGTCGCCGGCGAAGGACGCGAACGGCTGGAGGGTCACGACCGCGATCAGGAAGACGACGGCGAGGGACGCGAGGAGGGTGTTCAGCGCGATCTCGTTGGGTGTCTTCTGCCGCGCGGCGCCCTCGACCAGCCTGATCATGCGGTCGATGAACGTGTCGCCCGGCTCGGCCGTGATGCGTACGACCACGCGGTCGGAGAGGACCTTGGTGCCGCCGGTGACGGCGCTGCGGTCGCCGCCCGACTCGCGGATGACCGGGGCGGACTCGCCGGTGACGGCCGACTCGTCGACCGAGGCGACGCCCTCGACGACGTCGCCGTCCCCGGGGACGGTGTCGCCCGCCTCGCAGACCACCAGGTCGCCGGCGTGCAGCGCCGTGCCGGGCACCCGTTCCTCGGCGCCGCCGGTCAGCCGGCGCGCGACCGTGCCGGTCCTCGCCCTGCGCAGGGTGTCGGCCTGCGCCTTGCCGCGCCCCTCGGCGACGGCCTCGGCGAGATTGGCGAAGAGCGTCGTCAGCCACAGCCAGGCGGCGACCGCCCAGCCGAACCAGTCGCCCGGCGAGGCGACGGCGTAGGCCGTGGTCAGTACGGAGCCGATCTCGACGACGAACATGACCGGCGACTTGACCATCACCCGCGGGTCGAGCTTCCTGCACGCCTCGGGCAGGGACCGCAGCAGCGCCGCCGGGTCGAAGAGGCCGCCGCCCACGCGGCCGCCGCCCGGGTCGCGGCCCGAAGAGGTGGTGCGGCGCGCGGCCCCGGCCGCGGTGGAGGTGGACGTGGACGTGGACGTGGACATGGACATGGGTGCGTCCTCTTGCTTCAGACGTTGCTCAAGACGGGGGGATGTCATGACGCGAGCCCCTCGGCGAGGGGCCCGAGGGCCAGTGCGGGGAAGTACGTGAGGCCGCTGACGAGGACGGTCGTGCCGACGAGCAGCGACGCGAACAGCGGCTTGTGGGTACGCAGGGTGCCCGCGGTCTCGGGTACGGGCCGCTGCTCGGCGAGGGATCCCGCGAGCGCGAGCACGAAGACCATGGGGAGGAAGCGGCCGAGCAGCATGGCGATGCCGAGGGTCGTGTTGTACCAGTCCGTGTCGGCGTTCAGGCCCGCGAAGGCGGAGCCGTTGTTGTTGGCGGCCGAGGTGTACGCGTAGAGGATCTCGGAGAACGCGTGGGCGTGGGAGTGCGAGACCGCCGTCGCGGCGGAGTTGAGCACCGAGTGCGGCGGGGAGGCGAGCGCCGTGGACAGGGCCGTGAGGACGAGGACGAGCGCCGGCGTGACGAGGATGTAGAGCGCCGCGAACCTGATCTCGCGCGAGCCGATCTTCCTGCCCAGGTACTCGGGTGTACGTCCGACCATCAGGCCGGCCACGAACACCGCGATGACGGCCAGGACCAGCATGCCGTAGAGCCCGGATCCGACGCCGCCGGGCGCGACCTCGCCGAGCATCATGCCCAGCAGGGTGAGGCCGCCGCCGAAGCCGGTGAACGAGGAGTGGAAGGAGTCGACGGCGCCGGTCGAGGTGAGGGTGGTCGAGGTGGCGAACAGCGAGGAGCCGCCGACGCCGAAGCGGGTCTCCTTGCCTTCGAGCGCGCCGCCCGCGGCCTGGAGCGCGGGGCCGCCGTGGTGGAACTCCGTCCACATCATGAGCGCGCAGAAGCCGATCCAGATGGCTGCCATGGCCGCGAGGATCGCGTAGCCCTGCCTGACGGAGCCGACCATGGTCCCGAAGGTGCGGGTCAGCGAGAACGGGATGACCAGGATGAGGAAGATCTCCAGCAGGTTGGACAGGCCGTTCGGGTTCTCGAAGGGGTGCGCCGAGTTGGCGTTGAAGTAGCCGCCGCCGTTGGTGCCGAGTTCCTTGATGGCCTCCTGGGAGGCGACGGCGCCGCCGTTCCACTGCTGCGGGCCGCCGGTGAACTGCCCCACCTCGTGGACGCCCGCGAAGTTCTGGATGACGCCCGTGGCGACGAGCAGGATCGCGCCGGCGAAGGCCATCGGCAGCAGGATGCGGACGGTGCCGCGCACGAGGTCGGCCCAGAAGTTCCCGAGCTCGCCGTCGTCACGTGACGCGGCGAAGCCCCGGACGAGCGCCACGGCGACCGCCATGCCGACGGCGGCCGAGACGAAGTTCTGGACGGCCAGGCCGCCGGCCTGCACGACGGCGCCCATCGTCCGCTCGCCCGCGTACGACTGCCAGTTGGTGTTGGAGACGAAGGAGGCTGCCGTGTTGAACGCCTGGGCCGGGCCGACGGACGCGAGGCCCGACGAGCCCGGCAGGACGCCCTGCAGGCGCTGCAGCACGTACAGGAGGATCACGCCGGCGAGTGAGAAGGCGAGGACGGCGCGCAGGTAGGCGCCCCGGCGCATCCCGCGGTCGGGATCGGCCCCCACGCACCGGTAGGCCCACCTCTCGACCCTGAGGTGCTTGTGCGACCGGTAGACGCCGGCCATGTAGTCGCCGAGCGGCCGGTGGACCAGGCCGAGCACCGCGGCCATGGCGAGGAGCTGGAGCGCGGCCGAGGGTACGGGACCCATCCCCTCAGAACCTCTCCGGGAAGACCAGCGCCAATACCAGGTAGACCAGTACGGCGACGGCCACGGCGAGCCCGATCGCGTTCTCGGCGATCTCGGCGATCTCGGGGGATGAGGCGCTCACAGTTTCGCCACCGCCTTCGCGATGACGGCCACCAGCGCGAAGGTCGCGCACGCGGTGAGGACGAAGGCCACGTCGGCCATCGTGTGCTCCTAGGGAGGGAGGAGGGTTCCTGACGTATCGAGGAAACCTCCGCTTCCGCCGCGCGCGACGCGCGTTGACGGGTCCCATACGGCCTGGGGCGCGTCCTGTACGCACCCCTTACGTGGACGGCCGTGACCAGCGCGAACGCGGCACCAGCGGCGACGGGGAACGGCGAAGGGCCGCACCCCCGCCAAGGGAGTGCGGCCCGTCGCCGGCCGTCTGTGCCGGCTCACACAGCCGTCGCCGTCAGCGCACCTCGGTGATCTCGGGGCCCCGCTGCAGCTGCCCCATGCCGCCGGAGAAGCGGGAGCCCTCCTGCTCCTCCTGCTGCACGCCCTCGGGCACCATCTGCGCGTCGTTCGGCAGCTTCAGCACGATCGGGTCGCGGGGGGCCATCGGACCTTCGCCGCGCACGATCACCGTGTCCTTGAAGACCTGCTCCAGCAGGCCCGCCGTCTCCGGCTGGGCAGCGCCCTGCCCGGAGATCACGCCGCGCAGGAACCAGCGCGGCCCGTCGACGCCGACGAAGCGCACCAGCTGCACGCCGCCCGTGCCGTCGGGCAGTTGCACGGGGACCTGGGCGCGCAGCTCCCAGCCGAGCGGGCCCTCGACCTCGTCGATGATGCCGCCCTGCTGGGTGATTCCGGTGGCGATCTCCTCGCGGACCTCGCCCCAGATGCCCTCCTTCTTGGGGGCCGCGAACGCCTGGAGCTGCACGGCGCTGTCGTTCAGCACGACCGTGGCGGCGACGATCGCGTCGCCCGCGACCTCCACGCGCAGCTCCATGCCCTCGACGCCCGGCACGAACATGCCACCGAGGTCGACCCTGCCGTCGTCCGGCTTGGAGACCTCCGCGCTGTCCCACGGGCCGTCCGGCCGGGGAGCCGGAGGAAGGTTCACGCGGGCGCCGCCGGCCTCGTCAGCCGCCGCTTCTTCGGCGTCTGTGCCGTCCCCGCCTTCTTCGCCGGCGTCAGTGCCGTCGAGGAGCTCGTCCTCGCCCGCTGCGTCCGTCGCGTCCTGAGCGGAGCCGTTCTTCTTGCGACGTCCGAACACGTCACTGTCCTTCCCGGTCGGATACGACCGAAGCGTATCGATTCCCACCCTGTGCACCGTCCGTGGCGGCATGACCACCGGTGGACCCGAAGCCCCCCTCGGCCCGCGCGGATCCGGGAAGCTCCGCCACCTCGTGGAAGCGGACCTTCTCGACCTGCTGGACGACCAGTTGGGCAATCCGGTCGAACCGAGCGAACCGCACGCTCTCGCGCGGGTCCAGATTGACCACGATCACCTTGATCTCTCCACGGTACCCGGCATCCACCGTGCCGGGGGCATTCACGAGAGCCACTCCGCAGCGCGCTGCGAGGCCGGAGCGAGGATGCACGAAGGCCGCGTACCCGTCGGGCAGCGCGATGGACACCCCCGTCGGCAGCACGGCGCGCTCGCCGGGGGCGAGGTCCACCGCGAGCGTCGTGACGAGATCGGCGCCCGCGTCGCCGGGGTGCCCGTACGCCGGGAGGGGCGCCTCGGGGTCGACCCGGCGGATGAGGACGTCGACAGGGGATCGTTGTGGGGTGTGGCTCACATGCGCAGACCTTACCCGCGCGGAAGCGCCCACAGGCCCCCGTGTCAAGCTTGCTTCATGCAGCCTTCCGCCCCGCGCTACGAAGAACGCCTCACCGCGCCCACGTCCTGGTGGATCATCGCCGGCCTGCTGGGGGTCTGCGGGGCGCTGATCCTGCTGCCGCTCGGGCCGATCCCGATGCTGGCGGGCCTCGTGGGCGCCGGCGCGATCGCGATGGGCTGCGTCAGCTCGTACGGTTCCGCGCGCGTGCGTGTGCTGGGCGACTCGCTGGTGGCGGGCGACGCGAGGATCCCGCTGTCGGCGCTGGGCGAGCCCGAGGTGCTCGACCCGGAGGAGACGAGGGCCTGGCGGCTGCACAAGGCCGACCCGCGGGCGTTCATGCTGCTGCGCAGCTACGTGCCGACGGCGGTGCGTGTGGTGGTCACGGACCCGCAGGACCCGACGCCGTACGTCTATCTCTCGACCCGCGACCCGCAGGGGCTCGCGGCGGCCCTCGAAGGCGCCAGGGCGGCCTGACAGCGGCCTGAGGCGGCGCCGGACAGCGCCCCGGCCTGACGCCCGCGCGGGCGTCAGTGGTGCAGGTCGCCGGGGAGTTCGGGCGGCGGGTCCGCCGGGCGCTCCAGGGGCGGCAGGGCAGGCAGCGCGTCCCAGGCGACCTGTTTGCGCCGCAGGTCGTCGCGGACGTGTTCCGCGACGTGCTTGGTGTCCCTCCGGTTCATCATCGCGCCGACAGCGGCGCCGATCATGAAGGGGACGAGGTTCGGGAGGCTGCGCACCGTGCGCTTCATGATCTGCTGGCGCAGCTCGCGCTTCATGCGGCCGCTGAGCGCGCCGTTGAACGTCGCGGGCTTTGTGACGTCCACCCCGCGCTCCTCGGTCCAGGACTGCACGTAGGCGATGCCGCGCTGTCTGAGGGAGCCGGGGGGCCGCTGCCCGTAGACCTCGTGCAGTTCGGCGATGAGCTTGATCTCGATCGCCGCCACCGCCGTGATCTCGGCGGCCAGCTCCGCCGGCAGGGCCGGTGGCACGGGCAGCATGGCGGCCGCGCCGACGCCCGCGCCGACGGTCGCGCTGCTCGTCGCGGCGCCCGCCACGAGCTTGTCGGCGATCTCCTCCGGGCCGAGGCCCGGGAACTGCCCCCGCAGCGTCGCGAGATCGCGGACGGGGATGCGGGGAGCGATCTCGAGGATCCGGTCGGCCACGAATCCGAGGCCGGCCGCGGCGCCCGAGCCGCCCTTGCGCACGCCGCGCCTGACGCGCTCGAACCGGCCCTTGGTCGAGGGGAGCCGGTCCTTACCGTCCTGCGCGGCGTCACCGTCCCGTACGGCGTCCGTACCGCCGGGCCGGTCCTGCGACGGCTCTCCGTCCGGGCTCGGTGCCGGCCGGAAGCGCCGCTTCCTGAACGGGTCGCCTGCCACCATCGCGACGGCTCTCAGTCGCAGTCGCGGCAGATCGGCTGACCGTTCTTCTCCCTGGAGAGCTGCGAGCGGTGGTGCACGAGGAAGCAGCTCATGCACGTGAACTCGTCGGCCTGGCGCGGCAGGACCCTGACCGACAGCTCCTCGTTGGAGAGGTCGGCGCCCGGCAGCTCAAGACCTTCGGCCTGCTCGAACTCGTCGACGTCGACCGCGGAGGTCGACTTGTCGTTGCGACGCGCCTTCAGCTCTTCCAGGCTGTCCTGGTCGACGTCGTCGTCTGTCTTGCGTGGAGTGTCGTAGTCGGTAGCCATCTCGGTGCTCTCCCCCTGTGGGTGTCTGTGATGTCTTCAGCGCACGTAACGCATGAGAGGCCGGACTTGTGCCCGACCCGAAGCGGAGATTTTGCCTCACATCAAGGTCTGTTACTCAATCGACACCCGACGGCGCCGCTCACGAATGATCGGCTTCGGGTGGCGAGGGGGACCGTACACGGTCCCGAGGTAGTACTTCGCAGGCACCACCCCGTGTACTTCCCGTGATCCCACCCCTCGGAAACCCGGACTTTACCGGCCTTCCGACAGGTGTTTGATCACTGAACGTAGGAGGGTGCACAAACATTCCTGTGATCCGTCGCACAAAAGACCGATCACTCGCGATGACGGAAATTCCGCTCAAAGCGAACAGCCTCACGGTCACCGGGACCGCGGGCGGAGCCGCTCACATCGGCAACGTGACACGCATCACGAGCCCGCCTCCCTCACGCGGCTCGGCCGAGATGCGTCCGCCGTGCGCTCTCGCGACCGAGCGCGCGATGGAAAGTCCCAGGCCGACACCCCTGTCACTACCCGTGCGCTCCGTCCGCAACCTGCGGAACGGCTCGAACAGATTATCGATCTCGTAGGCGGGGACGACGGGACCCGTGTTCGACACCTCGAGGACCGCCTGCCCCTGCCGGACATCCGTGCACACCTCCACCCAGCCGTTCTCCCGGACGTTGTAGCGGACGGCGTTCTGCACGAGGTTCAGCGCGATCCGCTCGAGCAGCACGCCGTTGCCCTGCACGACCGCCGCCACGCACCGCGTCCGCATCTCGACGCCCGTCTGCTCGGCCTCCGCGGCCGCCTGGTCGACGGCGCGCGCGGCGACCTCCGCGAGATCGACCGGTTTTCGCTCCACGAGCTGGTTCTCGCTGCGGGCGAGCAGCAGCAGCCCCTCGACGAGCTGCTCGCTGCGCTCGTTGGTGGACAGCAGCGTCTTGCCGAGCTGCTGGAGCTCGGCCGGGGCACCCGGATCGGAGAGGTGCACTTCGAGCAGCGTCCTGTTGATCGCCAGCGGCGTGCGCAGCTCGTGCGAGGCGTTGGCCACGAAGCGCTGCTGGGAGGAGAAGGCGCGTTCGAGGCGCTCCAGCATCTCGTCGAAGGTGTCCGCCAGCTCCTTGAACTCGTCGTCGGGGCCGTCCAGCTCGATACGGCGCGAGAGGTCCGTGCCGACGACGCGGCGCGCCGTGCGCGTGATCCGGCCGAGCGGCGACAGTACGCGGCCGGCCATCGCGTAGCCGAAGGCGAACGCGATGATCGTCAGGCCGACGAGCGCGAACAGCGAGCGGGTGAGCAGGTCGTCCAGCGCCTGCGCGCGCTCCTGGTTCACGCACTGGTTCATCGCACTGTTGATCTCGTCGGCCGTCGCGTGGCCGGGGAAGTTGCAGATGTTGCTGGTGACCTGGCCGGAAACGATCGTGAAGGGAAGCTCGCTGCCGACGTGCAGGGCCTGCGCGGCAAGCAGGTAGATGATCGACAGGAGCAGGATGCCCGCGATCAGGAACATGCCGCCGTACAGCAGCGTCAGGCGTATCCGGATCGTGGGGCGCAGCCACGGAACGACCTGCTCGGCGGGCCACCGCGGGTCCCAGGTCGGTTTCGGGGGCGTGCCGGGCGGCGCGGGATGGGAGGCCACGGCCGTCAGATCCGGTAGCCGGAGCCGGGCACGGTGACGATGACGGGAGGCTCCCCGAGCTTCCTGCGCAGCGTCATCACCGTCACCCTGACGACGTTCGTGAACGGGTCCGTGTTCTCGTCCCACGCCTTCTCCAGCAGCTGCTCGGCGGAGACCACGGCGCCCTCGCTGCGCATCAGCACCTCGAGGACGGCGAACTCCTTGGGCGCGAGCTGGATCTCGCCGCCGTCCCTGAACACCTCGCGCCTGTTGGGGTCGAGCTTGATCCCGGAGCGCTCCAGGACGGGCGGCAGCGGCACCGTCGTGCGGCGGCCGAGCGCGCGGACCCTGGCGGTCAGCTCGGTGAAGGCGAAGGGCTTCGGCAGGTAGTCGTCGGCGCCCAGTTCGAGCCCCTCGACGCGGTCGCTGACATCGCCCGACGCGGTGAGCATCAGGACGCGCGTGGGCATGCCGAGCTCGACGATCTTGCGGCACACGTCGTCGCCGTGCACCAGCGGCAGGTCGCGGTCGAGCACCACCACGTCGTAGTCGTTGACGCCGATGCGCTCCAGGGCCGCCGCCCCGTCGTACACGACGTCGACGGCCATGGCCTCGCGGCGCAGTCCGGTCGCCACGGCATCGGCGAGCAGCTGCTCGTCCTCGACGACGAGTACGCGCACGTCGCTCATCCTTCCCTCAGGACCCGTGCCCTCGTCCCGGGCAGGCGTCACCACGTCCTTGCGCCCCCCATCCTGCCCTTTTCGCGGATAAACCGGCGGTAAGGCGGAGCCAGGCTGCCGGTGCGACGCGGGATCTCGCGTGGGGCCCGCGCGGGCCCGGCGGCGGGCCCGGGTGAATCCGCGGGGAATATGCGGCATCGCCGAGGCGGTTGAGGTTTCCTGTCGGCCCGGCTTGGGGATGAGGTCCTCACACCTCAGATCACGCCCGAGCGCGGCTGTATCCTCCCGCGTTCTGCTTTCCAGTAGGCAGAGGGCTTGTGATCACCCGCTTGTCGGCACATCCCGTGCCACCCGACCACCACGTCGGCACACCCCCGTGCCACTGACCCACGACGAGGGGGCGCACCCATGGACGCATTCACAGCAGGGCTTCTGCAGCGCATAAGGACCACCGAGACCGAGATGAGCCGGGCCCGCGAGGCGGGCGACGACTTCCTCGCCGACGTCGAGCAGGAGGAGCTGGACGACCTGCGCCGGCTCGCCGCCGAACACGGCGTGGAGGTGAGCACGGCCGGCGCGTGAGCCCGGCCGTCCACCGTCGCCGCCGCCGTGCGGCAGCGCTTGTGAGGGGCCCCGGTGCCGGGGGAGGCACCGGGGCCCCTCGCTGTGCGTAGGTGTCCCGCGCGCCGGGGCGCCGGGGCTCCGCCTCGGTCACGCACCTCAGTCGTGCCAGGCGCCGTACTCCTCCAGCAGCTCCTGGAGTGGTCCGAAGACGCCGGGGGACGCGGCGACCGTGAGCCCGTCGTGCGGCCGTTCGCCGGGCCTGCCGCCGGTCAGCGCGCCCGCCTCGCGCGCGATCAGGTCGCCCGCCGCGTAGTCCCAGGGGTGCAGCCCGCGCTCGTAGTAGCCGTCGAGACGCCCCGCGGCCACGTCGCACAGGTCGATCGCGGCAGAGCCGGCACGCCTGATGTCGCGCAGCCTGGGGATCAGCCGGTGCGCCACCTCCGCCTGGTGGGCGCGTACGTCGGCGACGTAGTTGAACCCCGTCGACACCAGCGCCTGGTCGAGGGTGGGCGAGGGGCGTACCGCGAGCCGCCGCTCCCCCAGGTGGGCGCCGCCGCCGCGCACCGCGCGGTAGGTCTCCCCGCGCATCGGGGCCTCGACGACACCGGCCAGCGTCTCGCCGCCCTGCTGCACCGCGATCGAGACGGCCCAGGTGGGCAGTCCGTACAGGTAGTTGACGGTGCCGTCGAGCGGGTCGATCACCCAGCGGATGCCGGTGGTTGACTCCCTGCTCGCCCCCTCCTCGCCGAGGATCCCGTCGTCGGGCCTGCGGTCGGTGAGGAAGTCGGTGATCAGCTTCTCCGCCGCGATGTCCATCTCCGTCACCACGTCGATGGGGCTGGACTTGGTGGCCGCGACGGCCAGGTCGTCCGGCCTGCCGTCGCGCAGCAGGGCGCCCGCCCTCGACGCCGCTTCCAGGGCGAGGCCGAGCAGGTCCGAGGCGAGGCCCGGGTCGCCGGGTGCCCCGGCCGTGTCGCTCACGTCACTCACGCGGGGCTCCTTCACGCGTAGGGGCTGTCGGCGCCCGCGGCGGCGGGCCTCGGGGTGCGGGCCGGGCAGCAGCCCACCGGGCACACGTCGTGGCTCGGACCCAGCGTGCCGAGCGCGCACCGCTCGCGCGGCTCGCCGCGCTCGGCCGCCGCCCGTTCCAGGACGAGGTCCCGCACCGCGGCGGCGAAGCGCGGGTCGGCGCCGACCGTGGGCGAGCGGCGCACCGGAAGGCCGAGTTCCGCCGCCTTGGCCGTGGCCTCGGTGTCGAGGTCGTAGAGGACCTCCATGTGGTCGGAGACGAAGCCGATGGGCGCCATCACGACGGCCGACACGCCCTTGCCGTGCAGGGTCTCCAGGTGGTCGCAGATGTCGGGCTCGAGCCACGGGGTGCCCGGCGCGCCGCTGCGCGACTGGTAGACGAGCTCCCACGGGTGGTCCTCGCCGGTCGCCTCGCGGACGGCCTCGGCGACCAGGCGGGCGACGTCGAGGTGCTCGGCCACGTAGGCGCCGCCGTCGCCGTGCGCGGGCTCGGGGCCCGAGGTGTCGGCGGCGGCCGTCGGGATGGAGTGCGTGGTGAAGGCGATGTGCGCGCCCGCGCGTACGTCCTCGGGCAGGTCTGCCAGCGCGGCGACGACACCGTCGGCCATGGGCCGCACGAAGCCGGGGTGGTTGAAGTAGTGCCGCAGCTTGTCGACCTTCGGCGGTGTGAGCCCCTCCTCCGTGAGGGTGGCGAGCGCGTCGGCGAGGTTCTCCCGGTATTGGCGGCAGCCCGAGTAGGAGGCGTAGGCGCTGGTCGCCAGGACGGCCACGCGCCGGCGGCCGTCGGCGGTCAGCTGCCGGAGCGTGTCGGTCAGGTACGGCGCCCAGTTCCTGTTGCCCCAGTAGACGGGCAGGTCGACGCCGTGCCCGGCGAAGTCCTCGCGCAGGGCGGCGAGGAGGACGCGGTTCTGCTCGTTGATGGGGCTGACCCCGTCGAAGAGGTAGTAGTGGCGCCCGACCTCCTTGAGGCGCTCCCGCGGGATGCCGCGGCCGCGCGTCACGTTCTCCAGGAACGGGATGACGTCGTCCGGGCCTTCGGGGCCGCCGAAGGACAGCAGGAGGAGGGCGTCGTAGGGGGATGTGGCTGACTCGTCGGGCATGGCCTCGATCCTGCCACCGCGCGGATATTCAGGAGCGACCGGCACCGCCGGGACCGTAGCCTGTACGGACGCCTCTCATCCCTTACAAGTCGTGTTCCTGCCGAGTCGTCCCTGACGAGTCATCCCACGAGGACGTGGCCGTGTCGTACCGCGAGATCTTCGCCTCGCCGGGTGCCTGGAAGTTCAGCGCCGCGGGGCTGCTCGGCAGGATGCCGTTGTCCATGACCGGCATCGGCGTCGTGACGATGGTCTCGCAGCTGACCGGCCGCTACGGGCTCGCCGGCGCGCTGTCCGCCGTGATGGCGCTCTCGAAGGCGGCGCTCGGCCCCCAGGTGTCGCGTCTCGTGGACCGGTACGGGCAGCGCAGGACGCTGCGGCCCGCCACGCTGGTCTCGGTCGCCGCCCTGGCCGGGCTGCTGGTGTGCACGCAGCAAGGCGCTCCCGACTGGACGCTGTTCGTCTTCGCGGCCGCGAGCGGCTGCGTCCCGGGGCTCGGGGCGATGGTGCGGGCCAGGTGGGCGGCGCTGCACCAGGACGCGCCCGGCAGGCTGCACTCGGCGTACGCGTGGGAGTCGGTCGTCGACGAGGTCTGCTTCATCGCCGGGCCGATCGTGGCCATCGGCCTGTCCACGTCCTGGTTCCCCGAGGCGGGCCCGCTCGTCTCGGGGGTCTTCCTGCTCGCGGGCGTGGGCTGGCTGACCGCCCAGCGCGGGACGGAGCCGGTGCCGCATCCGCCCGGGGAGCTCACCGGCGGCTCGGCGCTGCGCTCCCGGGGACTCCAGGTGCTGGTGGTGACGTTCGTCGCGACCGGGGCGATCTTCGGCTCCGTCGACGTGGTGACGGTCGCCTTCGCCGACGAGGTGGGGCACAAGAGCAGCGCGAGCCTGGTGCTCGCCGTGTACGCGCTCGGCTCCTGCCTCGCGGGGGCGGTTTTCGGCCTGCTGCGGATGGAGGGGCCGGCCGCGCGGCGCTGGCTCGTGGGCGTCGGCGCGATGGCCGTGAGTATGATCCCGCTCCAACTGGCCGGGAGCCTGCCGCTCCTGGCCGCGGCGCTCTTCGTCGCGGGGCTGGCGGTGGCACCGACCATGGTGACCACCGTGGCCCTGGTCGAGGCGCACGTACCGCGCAGCGCGCTGACCGAGGGCATGACCTGGACGAGCACCGGGATCTGTGTCGGCGTCGCGCTCGGCTCGTCGGCCGCGGGATGGGTGGTCGACGCGGCGGGCGCGCGGGCGGGGTACGCGGTGCCCGGCGTGGCGGGTGCGGTCGCGGCCGTGGTGGCGGTCGCCGGCTACCGCCGGCTGCGCAGGCCGGCCACCGTGTCCCGGCGGAAAGGGCGTGAGGCCGATGGAGTCCCGCAGAACCCCCACGAGCACCCCGGCGGCGCGGGGCGGCCCGGGCTCGACGGGCGCGAAGGGCAGGGCGGGCAGGAGGCCCCGCGGCCCGTGGCGTGATTCCGCCGCCCCCGCGCCCTGGCGCAACTGGGCGGGGAACGTGTCTGCGCGCCCCGCGCGCACCGTCACCCCCGGCGGGCCCGACGAGTTGGCGGACGTCGTGCGCAGGGCGGCGGAGGACGGCCTCAGGGTGAAGGCGGTCGGCACGGGTCACTCGTTCACGGCCGCCGCGGCCACCGACGGCGTGCTGGTGCGGCCCGACCGGCTGACCGGCATCCTGGCGCTGGACCGCGCGGCCGGCACGGTCACGGTGGCGGCGGGCACCCCGCTCAGGCTGCTGAACGCGGCGCTCGCCCGCGCGGGGCTCTCGCTCACGAACATGGGCGACATCATGGCGCAGACGGCGGCGGGCGCGATCTCCACCGGCACGCACGGCACCGGCAGGGCGTCCGCGTCGATCGCCGCGCAGGTCACCGCCTTGCAGCTGGTCACGGCCGACGGCTCGACGCTGCGCTGCTCGGCGCAGGAGAACGCGGACGTGTTCGCCTGCGCGCGCATCGGCCTGGGCGCGCTCGGCGTGCTCACCTCGGTCACGTTCGCCGTGGAGCCGGTCTTCCTGCTGACGGCGCGCGAGGAGCCGATGCCGCTGGATCGCGTGCTGGCGGAGTTCGACGAGCTCGTCTCGGGCAACGAGCACTTCGAGTTCTACTGGTTCCCCCACACGGACAACTGCAACACCAAGCGCAACAACCGCAGCGAGGGGCCCGCCGCGCCTCCCGGCCTGCTGCGCGGCTGGCTGGACGACGAGCTGCTGTCCAACGGGGCGTTCAAGGTCGCCTGTTCGGTGGGCCGCGCGGCGCCGATGGCCATACCCGCGATCGCCCGGGTGTCGAGCCGCGCCCTGTCGGCGCGCACGTACACGGACGTCCCCTACAAGGTGTTCACGTCACCGCGCCGGGTGCGGTTCGTGGAGATGGAGTACGCGCTGCCCAGGGCGGCGGCGCCCGCGGCGCTGCGCGAGGTGAGGCGAATGGTGGACGCGTCGCCGCTGCGGGTGAGCTTCCCCGTGGAGGTGCGGACGGCCCCGGCGGACGACATCGCCCTGTCGACGGCGTCGGGCAGGGACAGCGCGTACATCGCCGTGCACCTGTACCGGGGCACCCCGCACCAGGCGTACTTCGGGGCCGTCGAGAAGATCATGGTGGCGCACGGCGGCAGACCGCACTGGGGAAAGATCCACTCGCGGGACGCTGAGTACCTGTCGGGCGCCTACCCGCGGTTCGGCGAGTTCACGGCCCTGAGGGACCGTCTCGACCCTGACCGGGTCTTCGCCAACGACTACCTGCGGCGCGTGCTGGGCGAGTGACGACCGGCGCCGGGCGGGGCCCCGCGTCAGTTGCCCGCCGCGGCGCCGCCACCGCTCGGCGCGGTGTCCGGGGCCTGTTGCGTACCGCCGCTGCCCGTGGCGGACGTGGACGGGGTGGGCGCGGGCGCGGAGGGCGTCTGCCCGGTGGACCCCTGCTGGGAGGTGCCGGGCGACGGGTCGCCCGACGGGGCGTGCCCGTTCGGGTCGGCCGAGCCCTGGCCGGCGCCGCCGGTGCCGGGTGACGTGGCCGGGTCGGTCCCGCCGCCCGTGCCGGCTGAACCCCGGCCCGCGTCGCCCGATCCGGTGGAGTCCGAGGGGGTCGCGGCGGGCGTGGACGGCGTCTGCTTGCCGTCGCCCCCTCCCCCGCCACCGCCGCCGACAACGGACCCGATGGTCGTGCGGGCGTCCCCGGCGAGGTCGTGCCCCGCGGCCAGCTCGTAGCCGGTGATGCAGACCATGGCGACGGCGAAGACGGCGACGGCCGTGAGCACCGGGCGCTTCCAGCCGCGGCGCCGCTTCCCGTGCGTGGTGGCTTCGCCGTACTCCGCGCCCAGTACGTCCAGGGTGTCGGGCAGTCCGTCGGTGTCGGGCAGCCCGTCATGGCCCGGCCCGGGGTGGTGCCCGGCCGCCTTGCGGATGGCGAGCGTCCGGTCGTCCACCACCGGGACCTGGCGCGACCTCGGCCGCACGCCGTCGGCCGCGCCGCGCAGGTGGTGGCCCGTGCGCCGGAACAGGTAGTGGAATACCGAGCCGCCGCAGGTGGCGATCACGCTGACCACGCCGGCGCCGATGATCGTTCCGTACACGTTGAGCTGCGACGCCAGGATCGCCGCGGCGATGGCCGCGAGCGCGCTGCCCGCCACCTGCGGGAGGCTCAGGTCGATGCGCCTCTGACTGGGTTCCGTGCTGTTCGTCCCGCTGTCGTAGCGTTTCGCGGCGCTGTCCAGCTTCTGATCCATCCCGGCCCCTGCTTGAACGACTGTCACGGCTTGCACCAGATAGGGACAGATGGGCGAAGCGAGGAGTTCCGATTCGGCGGATTGTGTGAACAGTGCCACCGAGCGGGCGGAGCGAACGGGGTGAGGCAGCGGCGCGGCGGCGGCGAGGCAGCGGCGCGACGGCGGACCCGGGCGGCGCGTCCCTCCACCCCGATGGCCCGAATGGAGTACTGTTTGGAGCCCTGGGGCCGGACCTCCTCGCGGTTGTCCGGGACCTTCGGAAGGGGGCCGCACGTGGCACTCGATCCGGCGGGGCCGTTGCACCGCACGGGCGCCTGCTGCACAGAGTGACCAGGTACGTCACTCTGCGTCGCAAACAGGTAACCGTGCCATAACGGCGATCCAGGGCTACTGCCCGACACGCCGGGCAACACGGCAAGGTTGTGGCAGGCTGCACCCGGGCAGGCCACACTCGACCAGCGGAAGCAGCGACGCACGTGACGTCGGCAGGCACCACCCGGGAGGTTCCCATGCCCGAACTGCGTGTCGTGGCCGTCTCCAACGACGGCACACGACTGGTGCTCAAGGCTGCCGACAGCACGGAATACACCCTTCCCATCGACGAGCGGCTGCGCGCCGCCGTCCGCAACGACCGTGCGCGCCTGGGCCAGATCGAGATCGAGGTGGAGAGCCATCTCCGCCCCCGCGACATCCAGGCGCGTATACGAGCGGGCGCCTCGGCCGAAGAGGTGGCGCAGCTCGCGGGCATTCCCGTGGACCGGGTGCGCCGCTTCGAGGGCCCCGTGCTCGCGGAGCGCGCCTTCATGGCCGAGCGCGCGCGGAAGACCCCCGTGCGGCGTCCCGGCGAGAACGCGGGCCCCCAGCTGGGCGAGGCGGTGCAGGAGCGGCTGCTGCTGCGCGGCGCCGAGAAGGACACCGTGCAGTGGGACTCGTGGCGGCGCGACGACGGCACCTGGGAGGTGCTGCTCGTCTACCGCGTCGCCGGCGAACCGCACTCGGCGAGCTGGACGTACGACCCGCCGCGGCGGCTCGTCCAGGCCGTGGACGACGAGGCGCGCGCGCTGATCGGCGACACGGACGACACGGTCACGGCGCAGGAGCCGAGCTTCCCGTTCGTGCCGCGTATCGCCCGGCTGCCGCGCGAGCGCCCCGACCGCTCGCTGGAGCGTGCGCTCGACCGCGCGCCCGAGCGTCCCGCGGTCACGTCCGACGAGCCGGACGCGGACGGCGCCGAGGCGCGCGACCCGCGCGAGCGCGACTCGCTGACCAGCCTGCTGGAGGCCGTGCCGAGCTTCCGCGGCGATCTGGTGGTCCCGGACAGGACGGCCCCCTCGGAGCCGGTGCCGCCCGAGCCCGCTCAGGAGCCGGAGGCCGAGGAGCCGGTGGCCCCCGCGGCCTCAGCGGGGTCCGCGTACGCGGACGTGCTGATGCCGCGGTCCGTGTCGGGACACCGCGACAGGCTGACGGGCACGACGGACCGTCAGGCGGAGGCCGACGGCGTGCGGCCCGGCCGGCGCGCGGCGGTGCCGAGCTGGGACGAGATCGTCTTCGGCACGCGCCGCAAGAAGAAGGAGTAGGACCGGGCAGGGACTCGCGGAAGGGCCCGTCGGTGCGCAGGCACCGGCGGGCCCTTCCCCGTGCGCCCAGGCCTCCCCTGTGCCCAGGCCTCCCCGTGTGCCCGGGTCTTCGCGCCCCTCTGAGTGGGTTAATATTCCAGTAGGAATATTTCACTTGGATTGAGGGAACGCAGCCATCTCCCCGCTCACCCCACTCGCCGTCGCCTGTCTCGCGGTGCTCGTCGAACGGCCGATGCATCCGTACGAGATGTTCTCCCTGCTCAAGGAGCGGCACGAGGACCACATCGTCAAGGTCAGGCCCGGCTCGCTCTACCACACGGTGGAGCGGCTGGCCCGGGACGGCCTGGCCGTCTCGTGCGGCACCGCGAAGGCGGGCAACCGGCCGGAGCGTACGACGTACGAGATCACCCAGGTCGGCAGGGCCGTGCTGTCGGAGCAGGTCAGCGTGATGCTCGACTCGCCCGTCAACGAGTACCCGAGGTTCCCGCTGGCGCTGGGAGAGTCGCACAACCTCCCGCGCGACCAGGTCGTCGGGCACCTCACGCACCGGGCCGAGCGGCTGACGGAGATGGTCGACGAGGCCGACCGCTATCTGGCCGGGCTCCGCGAGAGCGACGTGCCCGAGGCGTACTGGTTCGTCGCCGACTATCTGCGCACCATCCAGGCCGCCGAACGGGACTGGCTGCGCGCCCTCATCATCCGACTGCACAACGAGGAGCTTCCGTGGCCGTACCGGACGACCGACCAGTGAGCCCGTGGCCGGCGCTGTGGGCGCTGGTGGTGGGCTTCTTCATGATCCTTGTCGACCAGACGATCGTCTCCGTCGCCACCCCCGCCCTGATGAAGGGCCTTTCGGCGGACGTCAACAACGTGGTCTGGGTGACCAGCGCCTACCTGCTCGCCTTCGCCGTGCCGCTGCTGCTGACCGGACGGCTCGGTGACAGGTTCGGGCCCAAGAACATCTACCTGACCGGCCTCGTGCTCTTCACCGGCGCGTCCTTGTGGTGCGGGCTGAGCCACACCATCTCCGGGCTGATCATCGCAAGGGTGGTCCAGGGTCTCGGCGCGTCCATGATGACGCCGCAGACCATGGCCGTCATCACGCGCACCTTCCCCGCGCACCAGCGCGGCCGCGCCATGAGCCTGTGGGGAGCCGTCGCGGGGATCGCGACGCTGGTGGGACCGATCGTGGGCGGCGTCCTGGTCGACTCGCTGGGCTGGGCGTGGATCTTCTTCATCAACGTGCCGGTGGGCGTCGTGGCGTTCGTCCTGGCGGTCCGCCTGGTGCCGAGGCTGCCGACGCACACGCACCGCTTCGACCTGGTGGGCGTGGCGCTCAGCGGCCTCGGCATGTTCCTGATCGTGTTCGGCATCCAGGAGGGCCAGACCTACCACTGGGGCACCCTGGCGGGACCGATCACCGTGTGGCGGCTGATCATCGCCGGTGTCGTCGTGATGGCCGCCTTCGTGGTCTGGCAGTCCCGCAACAAGGGCGAGCCGCTGGTGCCGCTCGGCCTGTTCAAGGACCGCAACTTCAGCCTCGCCAACGTCGCCATCACCACCGTCGGGTTCTCCATCACCGCCATGTCGTTCCCGCTGATGCTGTGGGCGCAGGTCGTACGGGGCTTCTCCCCGACGCGCGCGGCGCTGCTGCTCGTGCCGATGGCCGTGCTCTCCGGCGTCCTGGCCCCCTGGACGGGACGCCTCACCGACCGGGTGCACCCGCGGCTGCTCGCCGGCATCGGCATGACGGCGTTCCCGGTGTCGCTGCTGTGGCTCAGCCGTGTCATGTCGCCGTCCGTGCCCATCTGGCAGTTCCTGCTGCCGGTCGCGCTGCTGGGCATCGCCAACGCGTTCATGTGGTCACCGATCGGCACCACCGCCAACCGGAACCTGCCCATCCACCAGGCGGGCGCGGGCGCGGGCGTCTACAACACGACCCGGCAGGTCGGCGCCGTGCTGGGCAGCGCGAGCATCGCCGCCCTGATGCAGGCCCAGCTCGTCTCGCACCTGGGCAAGGCGGCCGGCGGCTCCGCCGAGTCGTTCGCCGGCGCGTCGGGCAAGCTCCCGGCCGCCCTGGGGGCCGGATTCAGCACGGCCATGGGCAACTCCCTGCTGCTGCCGGCGGCTGTTCTGGTGATCGGCCTGATCGCGGTGGTCTGCTTCGCGACCCCGCGCCACATGAGCCAGACGCACGTCAAGGAGGAGGAGCCCGCCCCCGCGAGCAGGTGACGCGCGCGGCCGGGGGCCCTGTGCCTGGCGGCTCCGTGCGGACGCCCCGTGCCGCGCGTCTCGTGCCGGGCGCGGCCTACGCGCCGCGCTCCACGGGGCGCTCCTCGTCGCGCGACCACTCCGACCAGGAGCCCGCGTACAGTGCGGCGGGGACGCCCGCGAGTTCCAGCGCGAGCACCTCGTGCGCCGCGGAGACGCCCGAGCCGCAGTAGACGCCCACGCCGCCCACCCGGGAGGCGCGCGCCGCACCCAGCTTCTCGAACCGCGCGGCCAGTTCGGCGGCGGGGCGGAAGGTGCCGTCCTCGGCCACGTTGTCCGTCGTGGGCGCCGAGACCGCGCCGGGGATGTGCCCGCCGACGCGGTCGACGGGCTCCACGTCGCCCCGGTAGCGCTCCGCCGCGCGCGCGTCGAGCAACAGGCCCTCGCGGGCGAGCGCGGCGGCGCCGTCCGCGTCGAGCAGGCCGATCGCGCCGGGCACGGGCAGGAAGTCGCCCTCGGCCGCTTCCTCGACGCCGGTGGAGAGCGGGCCGCGCCACGCGGCGAGGCCGCCGTCCAGCACGCGCACGTCCTCGTGGCCCGTCCAGCGCAGCAGCCACCACGCGCGTGCCGCGGCCCAGCCCTGCCCGCCGTCGTACGTGACGACCGGGGCGCCGGCGCGCACCCCGGCGCGGCGCATCGCGGCGCCGAACTCGGCCACGTCGGGCAGGGGGTGGCGGCCGCGCGGCCCCGGCGGGGCCGCGAGTTCGCGGTCGAGGTCGACGAAGACGGCGCCCGGGATGTGCCCCGCCGCGTACTCCGAGCGCCCGTCGAAGGGCGGCGCACCGGCCGCCGCGGCCGTGCTCAGCTGCCAGCGGACGTCGAGCAGGACGGGCGGGCGCTCCCCCGCCAGGGCCTGCTCGAGTTCGCGCGCGGTGATGATGGCTGTCATGCGGCCATCATCACCCACGCGTGACGATCAGGCCGAGCGCAGCGGCCTCAGCGTCTCCTCGTTGCGCACCAGTTCGTCGAACATCGACTTGGCCGCGCCCTCGAGCATCTCGTTCGGCGTGAACACCGCCTCGTCGTCGAGGAACTGCTGGACGAAGGGTATGGACACCGCCTCGAAGACCGGGGTCATCTTGAGCGTCGTGACGACCTGCTTGATCATCTGCGCGGCGCGTGTGCCCGCCGCCACGCCGCCGTAGCTCGCCAGACCGACCGGCTTGTAGCGCCACTCCCTGTGCAGGAAGTCGAGCGCGTTCTTCAACTCGGCGTTGTAGCCGTAGTTGTACTCGGGCATGACGAACACGAACGCGTCGCAGGCGTCGATCCGCGCGCTCCAGTCACGCGTGTGCTGGTGCGTGTACTGCCCGAGCCTCGGGTGGTTGGGCTCGTCCATGAACGGCAGGCCGACCTCGGCCAGGTCGATCAGGTCGACCTCGTCGAAACCGCCGTGCGCGCGGGCCTCCTTGTCGATCCACTGGGCGACGGGCAGGCCGACCCTCCCAGGGCGGGTGCTCGCGATGATGATCCCCAGCTTCGGCATGCGTGCTCCTTCGATACGTACGGTCTCCGTACGGGTAACGCTCAAGCGGCCACTTTGATTTCGCGTTCAACGAGCCTACGCGCCCGACACGGCACGGCAGAGGCCACCCCGGCTCGGGCCGCCGTGGTCAATTCGAGGCAAGAGGCAGGACGTCCGGTGAGAGCGCGCCGGCTCGGGCGGTGGCGCTCGTCGTGCGGCGGCGGTGGTGGCGTCGGCAGAGCACCTCGTAGCCGACCTCCGCGGCGTGGCCGTTCACGTCACCGACGACGACCTGCTCGCCTTCCACCACCATCTCGCCGCCCACCGTGCGGGCGTTGTGAGTGGCGCGAGCCCCGCACCAGCACATCGCCTCCACCTGGAGCGCCTCTATCCGGTCCGCGAGCTCGATCAGCCGCTGCGAGCCGGGGAAGAGCCGGGTGCGGAAGTCGGTGGTGATGCCGAACGCGAAGACGTCGATCTCCAGGTCGTCCACGACGCGTGCCAGCTGGTCGATCTGGCCGGGCAGCAGGAACTGGGCCTCGTCCACGACGACGTAGTCGGCCCGGCCGCCCTTCGTGATCACGTCGACGACGTGCCCGTACAGGTCGAGCTCCGCGATCGCCTCCACCGCGTCCGCGACGAGGCCGAGCCTGGAGGAGATCTTGCCCTGCCCCGCCCGGTCGTCCCGCGCGAAGACCACGCCCTGCAGGCCGCGCGCGGAGCGGTTGTGCATGATCTGGAGAGCCAGCGTGCTCTTGCCGCAGTCCATCGTTCCGCAGAAGAACACCAGCTCAGGCATGACGGGACGGAACCCTTTCAATCGGGTGCGGACGCGGGTGAGGGTACGCGGACGGCGTGTGCGGCGGGCGCTAGGAGCGTACTTCGATGAGGGGCACGAGCTGTTCGACGGGGGTCATCGAGCCGTGCATGCCGACCATCACCGACTCGCGCGGCTCGGCCACGGACGCCGTGACCACCACGTCGTCACGCGCGGCCGCGACCACGTCGCCGATCCGCCCGTGCGTGCGCGGGTCCACCGCGCCGGGCGGGCCGAACCAGCCGGCGGCGACGGCCTCCTCGCGGCTCGCCACCCAGAACTGCTCGCCCAGCACGTCCTGCCAGACGGCGAGGACGTCGGCCGCCGCGCCCGGCACCGCGTACACGTGACGCGCTCTGCCCTCGCCGCCGAGCAGGGCGACCCCCGCGCGCAGCGCCCAGTCCTCGTCGAAGTCGATGCGGGACTCCTCGTCGAACGGGATGTCGATCATGCCGTGGTCGGCCGTGACGTACAGCGCGCAGCGCGGCGGGAGTTGCTCGGCGAGGCGCTGCGCGAGGCGGTCGGCGTACATCAGCTGGCCGCGCCACGCGTCGGAGTCGACGCCGAAGCGGTGGCCGTTGCCGTCGACCTCGCTGTAGTACGTGTAGACCAGCGACCTGTCGCCCGCGGCGAGTTGCTCGGCCGCGAGGTCCATCCTGTCCTCGCCGCTCAGCCTGCCGTGGAACGTGCCGCCGCTCAGGGCGACCCGGGTGAGGGGCGTGTCGGCGAACGCCGGGGAGGACACCTGGGCGGTGTGCACGCCGGCCTCGTGCGCCAGCCGGAAGACCGTGGCGTGCGGCTGCCACGCGTGCGGGTCCGTCCAGGGCTTCCAGCGCAGCTGGTTCATCAGCGCGCCGGTGGCCGGGTCGCGCACCGTGTATCCGAGCAGGCCGTGGTCGGCGGGCACGGTGCCGGTGCCGACGGAGGCGAGGGAGGTGGCGGTCGTGGAGGGGAAGCCCGCCGTGATGGGGCGGCCCGTGCCGCCCCTGGAGGAGCCCAGCAGGGAGGCGAGGAACGGCGCCTCGTCGGCGTGCGCCCTGATCTGCTCCCAGCCGAGGCCGTCGATCAGGAAGACACAGTTGCGGTCGGCCGGGGCGAGTTCGGGTATGGCGGCGGCGAAGCCGGGCACGCCCTGGCCGGCCGCGAGGGTGGGCAGCAGGTCGGCCAGCGAGCCCTTGCCGTACTCGGGGACGGGGGCGCGGGCCGGGTCTAGGCGGCCCCCGTCGAGGCGCTCCCCGTCGAGGCTGTCCGCGTCGAGGCGTGAGGGCGCGGCCCCGTACCAGTCGGCGCCGTCGGTCATGCGCGGCCGGCCGACGGGGTCGCCGTGGCCTCCGAGAGCGCCTGCGCGAAGCTGAGGGTCTCCCGGACGGCGTCGATCCCGTCGCCCGCCTCGCTGACCCTGAGGCTGAGGTCGTCGGCGGTGGAGTTGCCCGTGTAGCCGTGGTCGGCCTCGCAGTCGGGGTCACCGCAGGCGGCGGGCTCCAGGTCGATGCGGGAGACCGCGCCCCAGCCGATCGTGAGGACGACCTCGCGGGGCAGGGCGCCGGGCGTGTACGACTCGGGGTTGGCGACGACGCGGCTGACCACGACGGACGAGATCCGGTCACGCTTGACGGACTCGGTCGACGTCGTCGCGTACGGCGTGGGCGAGCCGGAGTCGGCGGCCTGCTCGTCGGTGTGGCTGACGATGAAGCGGTGCTCGGTCAGGACGAGGACGGTGACATGGCGGCGGACCTCGTTGGCGTCGAACGTGGTCTCCTGGTGCACCAGGTACGACGCGATCCGCTCACCGCCGACGGCGGCCTCGACCGCCTCGGCCACGAGCGCGGGGTAGTAGCCACTGCGCTCGATCGCCGTACGCAGGCCCTGGGTCGTGATGCCGCTCTTCGCCATGGCGCCCATCCTACGGGGGCGGGAGAGGCGCCCGGGCACCCGCGCGACGGCCCGGACCGCGTGGCTCGCCCGCGCCGGAGCAGGAGCCGGGGCGGGGGCCGGAGCGGAGGCCGGAGCAGGAGCCGGATCAGTAGGTGGGCAGCCGCCTCGGGCCGAGGTCGTCGAGGGCGGGCGGCGGCGCGAGGCGCACCTGCGCGTCGAGTACGGACAGGCCGCGCGTGGCCACCACGACCGGCTCCAGGGAGAGCGCGACGATCTCCGGGTGGTCGTCCACCAGGCGTGACACGCGCAGCAGCAGCTCCGCGAGCGCACCGGTGTCCGCCGGGTCGGCGCCGCGCCAGCCGAACAGGAGCGGCGCGGCCCTGATGGAGCGGATCAGCCCGGCGACGTCGCGGTCGGTCGCGGGGACGAGGCGGTGGCCCAGGTCGCCGAGCAGCTCGGACGGTGCGCCGGCGAGGCCGAAGGAGAGCACGGCTCCCGCGGCGGGGTCGATCGCGGCCCTGACGACCGTGTCGACGCCGCGCGGCACCATCGACTGCACGACGGGGCGCAGTTCGGCGGGCCCGCCGAGCGCGCCGGTCAGCTCCCGGTACGCGGCGCGCAGCTGCGCCTCGTCGCCGAGGCCGAGCCGTACGCCGCCGAGGTCGGCGCGGTGGCGCAGGTGGGGCGCGGTCGTCTTGAGCGCCACGGGGTAGCCGAGCTCGCGTGCCGCCTCGGCGGCCTCGTCGGCGCCCGGCGCGGGGCGGGTGGCCGGCACGTGGATGCCGTAGTGGCCGAGGAGCGCGCGGCACTCGGCGTCGGTCAGGGCGACGCCGTGCGGCTTGGCCGCCCGGCCGAGGACGCGCTCGACGAGGGCGCCGGCGGCCGCCTCGTCGATGTCCTCGTACGCGGGCACGCGCCCGATCTCGGCAGCCTCGCGCCGCCACCGCCCGTACTCCACGGCCACGGCGAGCGCGCGCACGGCGCGCTCCGCGGCGGGGTAGGCGGGGATCCGCGCGCGCTCCGCGCGCGCGGCCTCCCGCCGGTCTTTGGCCCCTCCGGGGCCCCCGTCGCCGCCCGCGGGTGCACCGCCGTCAGGGGCCGGTCCGACCACCCGAGGTGCGCGGCCTGGGCCGGCCGGTGCACCGCTGTTCCCTACGGCGCCTGTCGCGGCCCGGTCGGCGCGCCTGCATGTTCGGCGCCCGGTGGGGAACCCGGGGTCCCTGACGCGCGCGGGTGCACCGCCGTCAGGGGCCGGTCCGACCACCCG
>NZ_JAGIQL010000288.1 GCF_017813245.1 Streptomyces montanisoli | reverse complement strand
CGGCGGCGGCGCGGCGAGAGGGCGGGCGCGGCGGCGCGGCGGCCGGCGCGACAGCAGGAGCGAGGGGTGACAGCCGTGACCATGCCGCGGCCGAGGGCGTTCACAGAGGCGTCGGAGTCGTACGAGCCGCGCCGGTTCCCGGCGGCCCGGTCCACAGAAGGCGCATCAGAGCACCCATGGCCCCCATCGCCCCTCCCGTACGAAGCGATCCCCCGCGTGCCGCCGCCGAGGGCGGGCCGCCACCGCTGCACCGGCTGGTCCTGTGCGTCGCGCTGCCGCACCTCGCCGTCAGCGCCGATCACGGCCAGCTCACCGGCGCCGGCGTCGAGGGCTACTACCAGGCGGGCCGAAGGCTGCTCTCCCGCTGCCGGCTGCGCGTCGCGGACCGCGAACCCGTGGCGCTCCAGGGCACGTCCGTCTCCTCCGGCCGCGCACGCTTCCTCTCCGTGGTCCGTACGCCCGCCGACGCGGGGCCCGATCCCGAGCTCAGCGTCGAACGGCTCAGGCACGCCGACGGAACCGAACGGATCACCCTGCACAGCGCGTCCTCCCGCCCGCGCAGGTTTCCCGTGGAGATCGCCTTCGGCTGCGACTTCGCCGATCTCGCCGCCGTCGCGGCAGGGCGCGCGGGCCCTGAACTCCCGGCGACCGTCCACGGCGGGGGCTTGCGGTGGGCCGCCGCCGACGGCAGTACCGCCGTCGTCACCGCCGAACCGCCCCCACAGGAGGCCCTCGCGGGGCCCGGTCTCCTGCGCTGGGCCGTCGAACTGCCTCCCGGCGGCTCCCGCACGATCGAGTTGCGGATCCGGACGGGTCGCCCGCTGCGTCCCACCGGCCGTCGCTCGGTGGGGGGCCTGCCGTCGAGAGCCGAGGCCGAGGGCGACGATCCGAGGATCCGGCGGCTGTTCGCCGCGAGCCTCGACGACCTCGGCGCGCTGCTCAAGAGAGGTCCAGGCGGGCCGAGGGACGTCTACCCCGCGGCGGGCGTGCCCTGGCGGTGCGGACCGCCGGCCGCGGACGCCGTGTGGGCGGTCAGGATGGCGCTGCCGCTCGGCACGGAACTCGCCGCGGCGACGCTGCGCTCCATCGCGCGGAGCCAGCGGGGCGGCGCCGGCGCCGACTTCGGCCTCATCCCCGGGCCGCTCAGGGACGCGGGCCCGCACCTGCCGCCGAGCTGCACGGGCACCGAGGCGACGCTGGCCTTTCCCGTGGTCCTCGCGGAGGCCCGGCTCTGGGGCCTGCCGGAGGCGGAGCTCGACGAGCTGCTGCCGGCCGCCGAACGCTGCCTGCGCTGGCTGCGTACGGCACTTGGCGACGGTGAGCCGCTCGCCGAACCCGGCCCGGGCGGCCCTCGGCGCCTCTCCACCCAGGCACACGCCCACCGGGCGGCGCTGCTCGGCGCCGACCTGCTGGAGGCCTGCGGCCGGCCGGGAGCCGACGAACTGCGGCACGCGGCCGCCGAGCTGCGCCGGCGCTTCCTGCGCGCCTTCTGGATCGACGACCCGTCAGGCGGCCGCCCGGCGGCCGCGCGCACCGCCGGCGGCAGGCTGCTCGCCCACCCGAGCGCGGACCTGGCCCACGTGCTGGACACCGGGTTGTCCGGCCGCGGAGGCCGGGCACCCGGGCTGCTGGACGCGGCACGCAGCGCGCGCGTGGCGGAGGTCCTGACGAGCCCGGCGCTCGACTCGGGATGGGGGCTGCGCGGCCTGGGCGGCAAGGAGCCGGGGCACAACCCCTTCGGGCACCGCGCCGGGGCGGTACGGGTCCACGAGACGGCGGTCGCCGTCTCCGGCCTCGCCGCGGCGGGACACGAGGAGGCGTCGGGCAGGCTGCTGAAGGGACTGATGGACGCGGCGGAGTCGTTCGGGTACCGGCTGCCCGAGATGTACGCGGGGCGGCGCCGCTCCGAGGGCGGGGCGCCCGTTCCCCATCCGGCCGCCTGCCGTCCGGCCGCCGTGGCCGCGGCGGCGGGCATCCACGTGGTCACGTCGCTCGCCGGCATCGCGCCCGACGCCCCCGCGGGGCGGGTGGCGCTTCGCCCCCCGCGCGCGGTGCCGCTCGGCGCCGTACGCCTAGCCGGCCTGCGGGTCGCGGGAGAGGCGTTCTCGGTGCGGGTCGGCCGATCGGGACTCGGAGTCGTCGAGGAGGCCGCGACCGGGCTCAGGCTCGACGCCTGACCGGAGTCGAGCCTGCGCGGGGCGTGTTTATCGTCAGGCAGACGACTATGATCACCGGCATGTCCCCCTACGACCCGTCGGCCTTTCTCCCGTTCGCCGTCACCGTCGACCTGGTCGTGCTCACCGTGCGCGGGCAAGCGTTGTGCACGCTGGCCGTGCGTCGCGGTGAGCCGCCGTTCCAGGGCCGCTGGGCGCTGCCCGGCGGGTTCGTCCGGGGCGACGAGGACCTGGCCGAGGCGGCCGCGCGCGAGCTGGCCGAGGAGACGGGGCTCTGCGCCCGGGCGGCCGCGCCGCCGGCCCCCGCGGGCGCCGCCCACCTCGAACAGCTGGCGACCTACGGCGCCCCGGGCCGTGACCCGAGGATGCGGGTCGTCAGCGTCGCCCATCTGGCGCTCGCGCCCGACCTGCCGGCGCCGCGCGCCGGCGGCGACGCGCACAGTGCGCGCTGGGCGCCCGTCGAGGACCTGCTCGGCGGGGACGGCGCCTTCGCGCGTGAAGGCGAGCGGCCCGCCCCGCTCGCCTTCGACCACGCGCGCATCCTCGCCGACGGGGTGGAGCGCGCCCGTTCGAAGATCGAGTACTCGTCGCTCGCGACGGCCTTCTGCCCGCCGGAGTTCACGGTCGGCGAGCTGCGCAGGGTCTACGAGGCGGTGTGGGGCGTGGTGCTCGACCCGCGCAACTTCCACCGCAAGGTCACCGGCACACCCGGCTTCCTGGTCCCCTCGGGTGGTACCACGACCCGTCAGGGCGGCAGGCCGGCCCAGCTCTTCCGGGCCGGCGGCGCGACCGTGCTGAATCCGCCCATGCTGCGGCCGGAGATCTGACGCCGCGTGCGGCGTTCCTGACACAGCACACTCCGCCTTACGTCGCAAATCGGACATATAGCGTTATCTTGCTGGAGTACTCGCTCTGCCGCGGAGCGGTCTCACCCCCTGCGAGAGATGAACGATGCTCCAGGCCATCGGACTTACCAGCACACCCCGCCGCGACCAGCCGGCCGCCGTGAACGACCTGACCTTCGAAGCGAGGCCGGGCCTGGTCACGGCGCTGCTCGGCGCGTCCGGCGCGGGCAAGACCACCACCCTGCGACTCATGCTCGGCCTCGAACAAGGCCGGGGCGTCGCCTACTTCAGGGGCAGGCCCCTGCACCGCATCGCACAGCCGGCGCGCGAGGTCGGCGTCCTGCTCGGCGATGTGCCGGGCCACCCGCAGCGCACCGCGAAGGGCCAGCTGCGCCTGTTGTGCGCGGCCGCCGGGGTGCCCGCGTCCCGGGCGGAGGAACTGCTCGACGTCGTGGGGCTCGGCGCCCTGCGCGACGAGCGCCTCGGCAACCTCTCGCTCGGCATGGACCGCAGGCTCGGTATCGCCTCGGCCCTGCTCGGCGACCCGCACACCCTGGTGCTCGACGCGCCGTCCGCCGACCTGTCTCCCCGCGAGACCAACTGGCTGCACGGGCTGCTGCACGCACACGCCGCCCAGGGCGGCACGGTCCTGTTTACCACGGACGACCCGAAGGAGGCCGCGCGCGCCGCCGACCGGATCGTCACCATCGACGCCGGGCGCCTCGTGGCCGACCAGGACGCCGCGTCCTTCTCGGTGACGCGGCTGCGCCCGCGCGTGGCGATCAGGACCCCGCACGCCGCCCGTCTCGCGGACGCGCTCAGCAAGGAGGCCAGGGCGCGGCAGCGTTCGGTCGAGGTGGTCGCCGACGGCGGCAGCAGGCTGACCGTGTACGGCAGCAGCTGCCCCGAGATCGGCGACACCGCCTTCCGGCACGGCGTCCTCGTGCACCAGCTCGCGGACGAGATCGGCGACAGCGGCCCCGTGCCCGCCGCCCGGCAGAGCGGCGAGGACGACACGCCGGCGGGCGAGCACGACACGCCGGCGGGCGGCGTAGCCGTCCCCGCGCGCGTGCCCCTGCCCGCCGCCAGGTT
>NZ_JAGIQL010000287.1 GCF_017813245.1 Streptomyces montanisoli | reverse complement strand
ACCCGTACCTCGCGCTCGCCCTGGCGTGCCCCGCGATCGCCGCCGCGTTCCTCGCCGTGGCGGGCGTCCTGCGCGCGCCCGGGACCGGCGCACTCCTCGCGGCGGCCGTCCGCGTGCCCCCGCTCGCCCGTACCATCCGCACCGTCACACGAAGGCCAACCGATGCCCGCTGACACCCCGTCCGCAGGACCCCTGCGGGCAGTCATGTACCACTCGGTCGCCGACACGGCCGACGACCCGTACCGCGTCACCGTCCCACCCGCCCGGCTCGGCAAGCAGCTGAGCCTCATGCGCCGGTGCGGCCTGACGGGCGTGTCCATGGAGCGGCTGCTGCGCGCACGCGCCGAGGGGAAGGGCGCCGGGCTCGTCGGCCTGACCTTCGACGACGGGTACGCCGACTTCGTCGAGCACGCCCTGCCCGCGCTGCTGCGCCACGGCTGCACCGCGACCGTCTACGTCCTGCCCGGACGCCTCGGCGGCAGCAACGAGTGGGACCCGCTCGGCCCGCGCAAGCCGCTCCTGACCGAGGACGGCATCCGGGCCGCCGCCGACGCGGGCATGGAGATCGGCTCCCACGGCCTGCTGCACACCGACCTCACCGACCACGGCGCCGTCGACGCCGAACTGCTCGCCGCGGAGACCGCGCGCAGCCGCGAGCTGCTGGCCGCCGTCATCGGGAGCGAGGTGACCGGCTTCTGCTACCCGTACGGCAACGTCGACGCCCGCGCCGCCGACGCCGTGCGCGCCGCCGGGTACCGGTACGCCGTCGCCATCGACCCGGGGCCGCTCACCGGCCTCTTCGCCCTCCCGCGCGTGCACGTCGGGAGTCAGGACAACGCCGCCCGGCTGTTCCTCAAGTACGCGCTGCACGGCAGGCGCCGCGCCCCCGTCCCGTACGGCCCCTACCCCGAGCTCCACGAGTCCGAGCTGCCGCGCGTGCAGGAGGTGCCCGCGCCATGAGAGTCCTCCACGTCATCACCGGCCTCGGCATCGGCGGCGCCGAGCAGCAGCTCAGGCTCCTGCTGCGGCACCTCCCCACGGACCACGACGTCGTCACCCTCACCAACCCCGGCGCCGTCGCCGCCGGCATCACCGCGGACGGTGTGTCCGTGACGCACCTCGGCATGGCGGGCAACCGCGACCTGGCCGCACTGCCCCGTCTCGCCGGCATCGTCAGGCGCGGGAAGTACGACCTCGTCCACACGCACCTCTACCGCGCCTGCGTGTACGGGCGGTTCGCGGCGCGGCTCGCAGGGGTGCGCGCCGTGGTCGCCACCGAGCATTCGCTGGGCGCACGGCAGATCGAGGGACGCCCGCTGTCCACCGGCGCACGCGCGCTCTACCTCGCGGGCGAGCGCCTCGGCTCGGCCACCGTCGCCGTCTCCGACACCGTGGCGCGCCGCCTGGAGCGCTGGGGCGTGCCGCACGACCGCATCCACGTCGTCCCCAACGGCATCGAGGCCGGCCGCTTCCGGTACGACGAGCCGGCCCGGCGCGCCACCCGCGAGCGGCTCGGCCTGCCGGCCGGCGCGTTCGTCGTCGGCGGCGTCGGCCGGCTGACCCGCGGCAAGCGCTTCGACACCCTCGTACGCGCCGTCGCCGACCTGCCCGACGCCCGCCTGCTGCTCGTCGGCGGCGGGCCCGAGCGCGACGCACTGCTCTCCGTCGCGCGGCGGCGCGGCGCCGGCGACCGCGTCCTGCTCACCGGAGAGTGCGAGGACCCGCCGTCCGGCACCGGCGCCCTGTCGCTGCCCGCACTGCTGTCCGCTATGGACGTGTTCGTCTCGCCCTCGCCCGAGGAGGCGTTCGGCCTCGCGGTCGTCGAGGCGCTCGCCGCCGGGCTTCCGGTGCTGCACGTCACCTGCCCCGCCCTGCACGACCTGCCGGCCGAAGCGGCCCCCGGCGCCCGCCAGGTATCGGGCGCGGTCCCCGAGCTGACCGACGAACTGCGCATGCACCAGAAGCGGTTCACCGCAGGGCCGTGGGAGCGGCTGCCCACGCCGCAGGCCGCGCACCACTACGACATCGCGCGCAGCGCCGAGCGGCTGATGGCCGTCTACACGATCGCTACACGAGGAGCCAGTGACCGACGATGACAACGAAGACAGCGGACAAGAAGCCGAGCCGGAAGCCGGCCGACGGCACGTCACCGGGGAGCGGCACGGCGGGTGACAAGCCGGCCGACGCCGCGTCAGCGGGCGCCCCCGCCCGCCCGAGGAACGCGGCCCGCCGCGCACGGTCCTCGGCACGCACCCTGCTGAAGCGGCTGCCCGTGTGGAGCGTCGTCCCCGCGGCAGCCGTCGCCGGGGTCGGGGCGGGCAGCGTGTACGGCGCCGTCAGCACGCCCGAGTACAGCGCGACGAGCTACGTGCTCGTCGTGCCGACCGCCAAGTCCGACCCGGCGTCCGCGCTCGGCTTCGCCACCGCGTACGGCCGCGTCGCCTCGCAGGTCGCGGTACTCGGCGACGCCCAGGTGTGGGCCGGTGTGCCCGTGGAGAAGCTCAAGGCCCAGGTGACGACGGCGACCTCGCCCGACGCGCCGATGATCTCCGTCACCGCCACCGACGCGAACCCTTCGACCGCCGTCGACATGGCGGACGGCGTCGCGCGTGCGCTGGTCAGCAACGGCACGCACCTTCAGACCGACACCAACGTGAAGGTCCTCCAGTTCTCCCGGGCGATCAAGCCGAAGTCGCCCACGTCGCCCTCCACCCCGCTCGCCGCGCTCGTCGGCGGCTGCGCGGGCGGCCTGCTGGGCGCGCTGGCCCTGCTCGTACGGCCGAGGCGGCGGCGCGAGAGCGAGCCGTACCCGTCCGTGCCGGGGCCCGCGACGGCGCCCGCGAAAGGCCTCGCGCCTCAGCCGGAAACGGTGTCATGACCGCACAGCCGACCGCGCGACCCGACACCGGCGCCCTTCCCGCGCACGCGACCGGGCCCGAGAGCGCGCACGAGACGGCGCGCGAGCCAGTGCGCGAGACCGGGCCCGCGCCCGGGCCCGAGACCGAGCCCGAGCCCGGGAACTCGACCGCGCGCGAGCCACTGCGCGAGACCGCGCCCGCGCCCGGGCACGACCAGGGCGCCCTCACCACGCACGTGTACCGCGACCCGGCGGAGTTCGCGGCGCTCGCCGGCGAATGGGACGCGCTGTTCGCGCGCTGCCGCACGGCCACGCCGTTCCAGAGCCACGCCTGGCTGCACTCGTGGTGGCACTCGTACGGCACACCCGGGCGGCTTCGCATCGCGGCCGTGCGCGGCGGCGACGGCCGGCTGCTCGCCGTGGCGCCGCTGGCGCTCGCGTACCGCCCCTTCCCCGTCCTCGTTCCGCTGGGCGGCGCCATCACCGACTTCTGCGACGTGCTGCTCGACGACGCGTGGGCGGGCCCCGCTGGCGCGGCGCTCACCGACGTCCTTCGCGCCCTGGCACGCACCGCCGTCATCGACCTGCGCGAGGTGCGGCCCGGCGCGGCGGCCGAGGAGGTCTTCGCCCACTGGCAGGGCCCGCGCAGGCAGCTCACCGACTCGCTCTGCCTCGAACTGCCGGGGATGCCCGTCACCGGCCTGATCGGCCGGCTGCCCTCGCAGACCGGCCAGCGGCTGCGCGCCAAGCTCCGCAAGATCGACAAGCTCGCCATCGAGACGCGCGCCGTCCCGGCGGCCGAGGTGCCGGCAGCCGTCGGGCGCCTGATCGAGCTGCACCGCCGCCAGTGGGCCGGGCGGGGCGTCAACCCCGAGCATCTGTCGGCACGGTTCGGCGCGCACCTGGCACGCTCGGTGGGCGCCATGACGGCGAGCGGGCAGGCGCGGATGACGGAGTTCTCCCTCGACGGCGAGGTGGTGGCGTCCGACCTGACGCTCCTCTCGCCGCGCCTGACCGGCGGCTACCTGTACGGCGTGTCGCCCGTGCTCAGGCAGCGCAAGGTGGACGTCTCCGCGCTCCTGCTGCGGCACAGCGCAGGGCACTTCGGCCCGGACTCGCCGCCCGGTGCCGCGCTGAGCATGCTGCGCGGCACCGAGGCGTACAAGAGCCACTGGCGTCCCGAGGCCGTGCGCAACAAGCGGCTGCTGCTCGCCCGTCCCGCGCTGCTGCCCGCGCTGCTCGTGCTGCTGGCACGGGCGTCGGCGCGCCGCACCGCGGCCCGCTGGGTGAAGCGGTGGCGTGCCAGGGGCACCGCGCCCGCGGGCGCCGCCTCTCCGCGCGC
>NZ_JAGIQL010000286.1 GCF_017813245.1 Streptomyces montanisoli | reverse complement strand
ACGGGCGGGGCTGAGCCCCAGCGGACCCGCGACGGGGCCGGCCCGGCGGCCGGTGCTGGTGGCGGATGGGGGGCGCGCGCGGGCCCGCGGGCCGTGGGAAGGCCGAGCGAGTGGCGGCGTGCCCCGGGCCGGTGGGTGAGCGCCGGCTCCGACGGCGCGTCGCGCGGGTGACCGTCGTCACGGTGTGAAGGCCCGCGCGTAAAGACTCTTCACATCAAGGTAAAACGTGTGCCGCCCCCGGCCGCCCGCGGTTCTCGAAAACGCCAAATCCTCGCCATTAAATGCCTGGCCACCCTGCATTCCGCTGCGCCCGGGAGTCCACTGGAAGGGTGGAAAGGAGACGGTATGAGCGAGAGTGAAGGTACCGTCGCAGCCCATGAGGCGTATGCCTTCGCCTGCATGAGGTGCGGGCACGGCTGGGAGCAGTCGTTCGACATCGAGCACCACGTCGACGGCAAGGGGGAGCCCTTTGTTGTGTACAAGTCCGGGGGGAAGACCGTTCCCTCCCCGCTGACCAGCCCGAGCTGTCCGACGTGCGAGGCGCACGTCGTGCGGATCATGCGGTCCGGGCGTGTGGCCCGCTACCGGGAGCTGACCCGCTCCTACGGCATGGACGCCGTGGCGAAGCAGCCCGCGGGCAGGCAGCCCGTGCGCGAGGCCGTGCGGGCGGCCCGTACGGAGCGTGCGGAGTCCACCGGCGTGCTCCCCGCGTACGACGCGGGCGCCGAGGTGCCGGAGACGGTCGCTGAGCCGTGGCACCCGCACCTCCCCGAGTTCCTGCGCCACCTCTTCCACCACGAGCACGCGGGACATCCCGGCGGCCGGTGAGGAAGCGGGAGCAGGAGCAGGGGCGGGCCGAGGGTCCGCCGGCGATCCACGACGGAGGGGCACGGGCGCCGGGCTCGTAGGATCGCGCCCATGAGTTCGAACGAGACGCCGCCACCGCTGCCCGAGCCCCTTCGGGTGCCGGTGGCGGACTCCCACACCCACCTGGACATGCAGCGCGGCACCGTCGAGGAGGGCCTGGCCAGGGCCGCGTCCGTGGGCGTGACGACGATCGTCCAGGTCGGCTGCGACCTCAAGGGCTCGCGCTGGGCGGCGGAGACCGCCGCCGCGCACCCGGCCGTCCACGCGTCCGTGGCGCTGCACCCCAACGAGGCGCCGCGTCTCGCGGACCTGGACGACGCGCTCACCGAGATCGACGCCCTCGCCGCGTTCGGCCACGTGCTCGGCGTGGGGGAGACCGGCCTCGACCATTTCAGGACGGGCGAGGAGGGCCGCGAGGCGCAGGAGCGGTCGTTCCGCGCGCACATCGAGATCGCCAAGCGCCACGGCAAGGCGCTCGTCATCCACGACAGGGACGCGCACGCGGACGTCCTGCGGATCCTGGCGGACGAGGGCGCGCCCGAGCGCACGATCTTCCACTGCTACTCGGGCGACGCGGAGATGGCGGAGGTCTGCGCGGCGGCCGGCTACTTCATGTCCTTCGCGGGCAACGTCACGTTCAAGAACGCCCAGCAGCTCAGGGACGCGCTGGCCGTCGCGCCGCGGGAACTCGTACTCGTCGAGACGGACGCGCCCTTCCTCACGCCGGCGCCCTTCAGGGGGCGGCCGAACGCGCCCTACCTCATCCCGGTGACCCTGCGCGCGATGGCCGAGGTGCGCGGGACGGACGAGGACGCCCTCGCGACGGCGGTCGCACAGAACACGGCACGGGCCTTCGGCTACGAGCTTTAGGCTTGAGCGGTGAGTACCACTGAGCCCGCGCTCCTCGGCCCCGGCGACGTCCGCGAACTGGCGGCGGCGCTCGGCGTGCGCCCGACCAAGCAGCGCGGGCAGAACTTCGTCATCGACGCGAACACCGTCCGCAGGATCGTCCGCACGGCGGACGTCGGGCCCCGCGACACGGTCGTCGAGGTCGGCCCCGGGCTCGGCTCGCTGACGCTGGCGCTCCTGGAGAGCGCGGACCGGGTCGTCGCCGTCGAGATCGACGACGTACTCGCGAAGGCGCTGCCCTCGACGGTCGCCGCGCGGCTGCCCGAGCGCGCCGACCGGTTCGCGCTCGTGCACGCGGACGCGATGGACGTGACCGAGCTGCCGGGGCCCGCGCCGACCGCGCTCGTCGCGAACCTCCCGTACAACGTCGCCGTGCCCGTACTGCTGCACATGCTGGAGCACTTCCCGTCCATCGAGCGGACGCTCGTCATGGTGCAGGCCGAGGTCGCCGACCGGCTGGCTGCGGGCCCCGGGTCGCGGGTCTACGGCGTGCCGTCGGTGAAGGCCGCCTGGTACGCGGACGTGAAGCGGGCCGGCGCGATCGGCAGAAACGTGTTCTGGCCCGCGCCGAACGTCGACTCCGGCCTGGTCGCGCTCGTGCGCAGGCAGGCGCCGCCCGCCACGACGGCCACGCGCAAGGAGGTCTTCGCGGTGGTCGACGCGGCCTTCGCGCAGCGCCGCAAGACCCTGCGGGCGGCGCTCGCGGGATGGGCGGGCTCGGCGCCCGCCGCGGAGGCGGCGCTGGTGGCGGCCGGGGTATCCCCGCAGGCGCGGGGCGAGTCGCTGACCGTGGCGGAGTTCGCGCGGATCGCGGAGTGCGGCAAGGCAGGGAAGGCAGGAGAGGCAGGAGAGGCAGGGAAGGCAGGCAGGTGAGCGCGACGGAACGGAGCGCGGCCGCACGCGAAAGCCGTGCGGGCACGCGGGTACGGGCGAGGAAGTACATGCGGACCGAGGACGTACAGGTGCAGGCACAGGTGCGGGTGCGCGTCCCCGCCAAGGTGAACGCGGGCCTCGCGGTGGGCGGCGCCCGCCCCGACGGCTTCCACGACCTGGCGAACGTGTTCCTCGCGGTGGGCCTGTACGACGAGGTGACGGCGACGGCGGGCGCGGCCGGCGAAGGGCCCGTGATCACGTGCGAGGGCCCCGACGCGGCGCAGGTGCCGCTCGACGCGTCGAACCTCGCCGCGCGCGCGGCGCTCGCGCTGGCCGAGCGCCACGGCGTCCCGGCCGACGTGCGCCTGCACATCGCGAAGGACATCCCCGTCGCGGGCGGCATGGCGGGCGGCAGCGCGGACGGGGCGGCCGCGCTGCTCGCGTGCGACACGCTCTGGGGCCTCCAGACGCCGCGCGACGAACTGCTCGCGATCTGCGCCGACCTCGGCAGTGACGTGCCGTTCTCCCTGCTCGGCGGCGCGGCGCTCGGCACGGGCCGCGGCGAGCGCCTGACCGCGCTGCCCGTCGGCGGCGCTTTCCACTGGGTGTTCGCCGTCGCGCACGAGGGGCTCTCGACGCCCCGCGTCTTCCAGGAGTTCGACCGGCTGACGGCCGGCACGGCGGTCCCCGAGCCGGCGGCCGCCCCCGCGCTGCTCTCGGCGCTGCGGGACGGCGACGCCGCCCTGCTCGCGGCCGCCCTCGCCAACGACCTCCAGCCCGCAGCGCTCTCCCTGCGCCCGTCCCTGGCGGAAACGCTGGCCGCGGGCATGGAGGCGGGCGCGCTGGCGTCCCTGGTCTCGGGCTCGGGTCCGACGACGGCGTTCCTGGCGAAGGACGCGCAGACGGCCCACCAGGTCGCCCAGGCACTCCAGGACTCCGGCACCTGCCGCACCACACGCGTAACGACGTCACCGGCGCGCGGCGCGGTCGTGGTGGAAGACATAAGGGCCTGACCAGCGAGCACACCAGCGCCCGCTCCGGCCAGTCCGCACATACGTGTGCGGCCCCGGGCCGCAGGCCGCACACACGACGGCCTCCGGCGCGGGGGCGCGCCCGGCCGCCGGCCCATAGGTGCATCTGGGCGCGAGCGTTGCGCCGACCAGAGGGCGGGCAGGCTTCCCGCGTTCCCGGTCTGCTCCGCCCTGGGGCGCGCCCGCCGCCGCGCGAGTTGGCGGCGGTGTACCGGCCGGTGCGGCAGCGCCCGGCCCGGCCGGTCAGGCCGACACATGCGTGTGCCGCCCCCGGCCGTGGGCCGCACACACGACGGCCCCGGCGCGGCAGTGCGCCCGGCCACCGGCCCGGAGGCGTGTCCGGGCGCGAGCGTTGTGCCGGCCAGAGGGCCGGCGGGCTTCCCGCGTTGACGGTCGTGCCCCGCCCTGAGGCCTGCCCGCCTCGGGCGCCGACCCCGGGCTGCCGCCCGAGGGCCTCCGCTCCTTGCCCGTGCCCGGCGAGCCGGTGGCGGTGGAGTCCCCGGACGCGCCGGCGCCGGGCCGCTGCCGCACGGGCCGCGGCAGCTTGGACTTGAGCGGCGCGACGTCCTCGTCTATGGCGACGAAGACCGAGTTGA
>NZ_JAGIQL010000285.1 GCF_017813245.1 Streptomyces montanisoli | reverse complement strand
CCCCCCCCCCCCCCCCCCCCCCCCCCCCCCCCCCCCCCCCCCCCCCCCCCCCCCCCCCCCCCCCCCCCCCCCCCCCCCCCCCCCCCCCCCCCCCCCCCCCCCCCCCCCCCCCCCCCCCCCCCCCCCCGCGCCCCCCCCCCCCCCCCCCCCCCCCCCCCCTCCCCCCCCCGCCCCTCCCCCCCGCCTACTTTCAGGTGGAAGACGGCAAACGGAATAAATAGGTGACAGGAGTCCAGGCGTGCGCACTTCCGACCAGCGTGCGGGTCCGGCCGGCCGAACGCGAGCCCGGGGTCCAGCCCTACGCCGCCCGGCGTGTACGGGGATCCGGGGCCGGACGGGGCGGCCGGTACGGGGCGGGGCGCCGCCCCGAGCGGTTCCGCGCCGAGCTCCCGCGAGCCGGTCCCGGCGCCGTCCCCCGCGCTCACCGCGCGCGCGTTCCCCGGCGTCACCCGCAGGTGGCCCTCGCCGTCGGGGACCGTCGCCAGCGCCGCCTCGCGCTCCCCGACGGCGAGCGTCACCGTCGACTCGCCGAGACGCAGCGCCGCGCCGGGCGGCAGCGGGACCCGCGCGGAGCCGACCGGCGCCCCGTCGAGCGTCGTGCCGTTCGTCGAGCCGAGGTCCGCCACCGCCACGGCGCCGTCGGGCGCGAGCGTCACCGCGCAGTGCAGCCGCGACACGTCCGGGTCGTCCAGGGGCACGTCCGCCTCGGCGGAGCGGCCGATCACCACGCGGCCGCCGTGCAGCAGGTGCACCCCGCCCGCGTCCGGGCCCGCCACCACCCTGAGCTGCGCGGGAGCCCCACGCGTGAGCCCCTCGTCGGCCGCGGGCGCGCCGAGCGACAGGACCGCGCCGTCGACCAGCGGCGGGTCGCCGAGGGCCGCACGCTGCGCGTCCAGCCGGACACCGCCCGCGTACAGCGCGGCCGTGCCAGGGGCGTCGGGGCCGAGGACCGAGGTGACGAGGCCGGACGCCACCGCCGCGAGCGCCGTGCCCGCCGGCGCCGTGACGAGGACGTCGCACGCGCGCCCCGCGGCGAGGACGGTCAGCCGGATCTGCATAGCCGTCAGCGGTCCCTTCTGCACAGGGTGTCCGGCGGGTACGGCGCCCGACCGGTACGTGAGGGCATCCTCGCACCTGCCACTGACAACACGCCCGCGCCCCGGTCTCAAGTGATCTTGATTGGTCGGCTGTGCGTGCATAAATGCCTGCTTGCGATCGTGTCCCGCGCGCTCGGGACCGAGCGGCGGCGACCACGGGACCGTGCGGCGGCAACCATCCGTGCGCCGCTCGCGTCCTCCCCCGGACGCGGCCCCGCGGCCGTCACCCGCGAGGGTCACGCGCGATGACGCTCGGTGACCCGTCCGGCGGCATTAAAGTGGGCCGGAGTCCCCGGAACGCGGGACGATGCAGTGATCTCTATCAGCAGGGAGCACATGACGTGCGGCCGGTAGGCAGCAAGTACCTGCTCGAGGAACCGCTCGGGCGCGGTGCCACGGGCACCGTCTGGCGAGCTTCGCAGCGCGAGACCGCCGGGGCCGAGGCGGCCGTGCCGGGACAGCCGGGCGAGACGGTCGCCATCAAGGTACTGAAGGAGGAGCTCGCGAGCGACGCGGACGTCGTGATGCGCTTCCTGCGCGAACGTTCCGTCCTGCTGATGCTCACGCACCCCAACATCGTGCGCACGCGCGACCTGGTCGTCGAGGGCGACCTGCTCGCGCTGGTGATGGACCTCGTCGACGGCCCCGACCTGCACCGCTACCTGCGGGAGAACGGCCCGTTCACGCCGGTCGCGGCGGCCCTGCTGACCGCGCAGATCGCCGACGCGCTCGCCGCGAGCCACGCGCAGGGCGTCGTCCACCGCGACCTCAAGCCCGCCAACGTCCTCCTGAAGGACGACGGCGAGCAGCTGCATCCGATGCTCACCGACTTCGGCATCGCGCGCCTCGCGGACTCGCCGGGCCTCACGCGGACCGCCGAGTTCGTCGGCACGCCCGCGTACGTCGCACCCGAGTCGGCCGAGGGCAGGCCGCAGACGTCCGCCGTCGACGTCTACGGCGCCGGCATCCTGCTGTACGAGCTGCTCACCGGGCGCCCGCCGTTCTCCGGCGCGACCTCGCTCGAAGTGCTCCAGAAGCACCTCAACGAGGAGCCCCGCAGGATCACCACCGTGCCCGAGCCGCTGTGGACCGTCGTCGAGCGCTGCCTGCGCAAGGACCCGGACCAGCGGCCGAGCGCCGTCAACCTGGCCACCGCGCTGCGCACGGTCGCGCCCGGCATCGGCGTGCACGCCACCCCCGCGCAGGTGGACGCCGCTCTCGGCGTCGCGTCGCTGCTCGCGCCCGACCCGGCGCCCACGGCCGTCCCGGGCACGCCGGGCGCCGCCGATCCCACCCAGGTCCTGCCGGCGGGCGGCTCGTCCGCCGCCGACCCGACGCAGGTGCTGCCCGGCACGGGCGCCGACGCCCCCACCAGCGTCCTGCCGGGCGCCGGCCTGCCCGGTTCCCACGACCCGGCCGCCGCCACCAACGTGATGCCCACCACGGGCGGCCAGGAGGGCCGCCAGGGCCCGCACCCCTGGCAGAACCAGCTGCAGGCCGCGCGCGACCGCAACGAGCAGACGCAGGTCCAGCCCGTCGACCCGAGCCTCGACCCGCTGCGCCACCGCCCGCACCGGCAGCAGCCCCCGCAGGGCGGCCGCCCGCCCCAGCGCCAGGCCCCCGCGCCCTACCCGCAGCAGTACGGACGGCAGCAGCCGCAGCAGTACCGGCCGCAGTCACCGCCGCGGCAGCAGTACGCACCGCCGCGGCAGCAGTACGCACCGCAGCGGCAGCAGTACGCGCCGCCCAGGCAGCCCGCGCCGCGCCCCGAGCCGGAGGCCAGGGCGCCGAGGAGGCGCAGCGCCAACCCGATCCACATCCCCGGCCTCGGCTGCCTCAAGGGATGCGTGGTCGTGATCGTGGTGCTGCTGATCATCGGCTGGCTCGTGTGGGACCTGACGCCCCTGCAGAGCTGGATCCACCAGGGCGAGGGCTACTGGTCGGAGATCGGCAACGGCATCTCGTCGGTCTCGCACTGGATCTCCAACCTCGGCGGCGGCTCCGGCTCCTGACGGAGCCCCGGCGCACCCCTCGGTGGCGGCGAGTCTGTAGCTATGTCGATATCCGGCACGGTTTCGGGGGTGATTTCCTCCCCGGAAGTGAAGATTGCCGCCGTCTTGGGCACGCAACACCCCGAAGGCCGCGTACTTTGAGGGGCGACCGAGGGGCAACGCCAGTTGCTGAGGGAGCAGTCTTGGCACGGAATATCGGCAGCCGGTACACCGCAACCCAGATCCTGGGCCGCGGCAGCGCCGGCACGGTGTGGCTCGGCGAGGGGCCCGAGGGCCCCGTCGCCGTCAAACTGCTGCGCGACGACCTCGCGGCGGACCAGGAGCTCGTCGGGCGCTTCGTCCAGGAGCGCACGGCGCTGCTCGGGCTCGACCACCCGCACGTGGTCTCCGTGCGCGACCTCGTCGTCGACGGCAACGACCTGGCGCTCGTCATGCGGCTCGTCCGCGGCACCGACCTGCGCACCCGCCTCGACCGCGAGCGCCGCCTCGCCCCCGAGGCCGCCGTCGCGATCGTCGCCGACGTAGCGGAGGGGCTCGCCGCCGCGCACGCGAAGGGCGTCGTCCACCGTGACGTGAAGCCGGAGAACATCCTGCTCGACATGGAGGGGCCGCTCGGCCCCGGAGGCGCGCACCCCGCGCTCATCACGGACTTCGGCGTCGCCAAGCTCATCGACACCCCGAGCCGCACCAAGACCACCCGCATCATCGGCACGCCCGACTACCTGGCGCCCGAGATCGTGGAGGGCCTGCCGCCGCGCGCCGCCGTCGACATCTACGCGCTGGCCACCGTCCTCTACGAGCTGCTCGCCGGCTTCACGCCCTTCGGCGGCGGCCACCCGGGCGCCGTGCTGCGCAGGCACGTCACGGAGACCGTCGTACCGCTGCCCGGCATCCCCGAGGAGCTGTGGCAGCTCCTCGTCCAGTGCCTGGCCAAGGCCCCCGCGTCCAGGCTGCGCGCCTCCGAGCTCGCCGCGCGGCTGCACGAGGTCCTCCCGCTGCTCGCCGGCATCCCGCCGCTCGACGTCGACGAGCCCGGCACCGAGCACGAGGAGCCCGAGCGGCATGACGCCGTCCGGGAGACGGCCGCCCCCGGCGGCGACGAGCCGCGAAGGCGCGGCGCGGTGGCCCTGGTCCCGGGCGCGGCGCCGGACTCCAACCGCGACACGCACACCAGCATGCGCGTGCCCGCGCCCGACGAGCTCGCGGGC
>NZ_JAGIQL010000284.1 GCF_017813245.1 Streptomyces montanisoli | reverse complement strand
CCCCCCCCCCCCCCCCCCCCCCCCCCCCCCCCCCCCCCCCCCCCCCCCCCCCCCCCCCCCCCCCCCCCCCCCCCCCCCCCCCCCCCCCCCCCCCCCCTCTCTGAAGCGGAAGCCGGCATGCGGGATCCATCGGTGACTGGAGTCCAGGCGTGCGCTCTCCCGACCCGGCCGGTCGGTGGTGGCGCGCGCCACCACCGACCGGCGGCACAGCGGCCGACGTGCGACGCCACCGCAGAACCTCGCGCCGCGCGGGCGCGGGCAGCCAACCACGCCCGCGGCGGGTTACCGCCCAGCCCATGGGCCGCGATCAGCCGGCCGAACCCGCGGACCAAAGCCCGCTCACGGCCACGCGGGGCGCGCCCGCGTGTGGCACGCCACGAGAGCCGCCCGGCACGGCGTGGGGACTCGACCACGCGCGCGGCGGGTGCCCGCGCAGCCCAGTGGGCGGCGATGGGCCGGCGGAGGCCGCTCGCGGCCACGAGGGGGCGTCCCCCTGCGGGGCGCGCGCTACAGTGCCGGCGCGTCCGGGCCGAAGCGGCTGCGTACTGCCGTCTGCACCTCGTCCTCCTCCGCGGGGTCGGCGGCGAGCGAGCGCAGCCGCTCCGCGACCCGCGCGTCGCCCATCTCCGCGTGCAGTGCCGCGATCTCGCGGGTGGTCTCCTCGCAGTCCCACAGGCACTCGAAGGCGAAGCCCGTCGCGTACGAGGGGTCGGTCGCCGCGAGGGCGCGCGCGGTCCTGCCCCGCAGCTGGGAGGAGGTCGTCTCGCGGTAGACGTGGCGCAGCACGGGCGCCGCGCAGGCGATGCCGAGCCGCCCGGCCCCGTCCACGAGTGTCCACAGCGCGGGCGCGTCGGGGCCGTCGGCCCGCACGGTCTCGCGCAGGGCGCCGAGCACGAGCGGCGCGTCCTGCGCGGCGCCCCGTACGGCCAGCACGCGCGCGGCCGCGGCTCCGAGCCCGTCGGGCCTGTGCACCCAGCGCCGTGCCCTCTCGACGGCCGCGACGCCGCACATCCGCTCGAAGGCCGCGACGGCCGCGTCCGCCACCACGCGTTCGCCGCCCGCGGCCGCTTCGATCAGGTCGAGCGCCGCGGGGTCGGAGGTTCTGGCCAGGTAGTGCAGGCAGGCGCCGCGGGCGCCGGGCGGCCCGCTCCGTGCCGCTTCGAGGACCGCCGGGCGGTCCTCGGGTCCTGCGACGGCGAGCAGGCAGCGCGACGCGGGCAGCCCCGGGTCGCCGCCGTCCTCGTGGCCCTGCTGTGCCCAGTCGAGCACGGCGCCGACACTCCAGCCGGGGCGCGGGCCCTGCGGCCGCAGCTGCCGCTGCCACCGGTCGAACGAGCCACGCTCGCCCGCCGCCCTGACGCGGTCGCCGACGCCGTCGCGCTCGTCGTCGGCCCACAGCCGCCAGGGCCGTGGCTCGAACGCGTCGCGGACGGCTGCGGCGAGTGCGGCCTCGCCCTCGGGCGTCGCGGGGAACCGTGCGAGTACCGGCATGGCGAGTGCGCGCAGGCCCTGGTCGTCGTCGCGCAGCGCCAGCTCGTCGAGCGCCCAGGCCCAGTTCGAGCCCATGACGGCGTAGCGCCTGAGCAGGTCGAGGGCGTCCCGCCTGCCGTACGAGGCGAGATGACCGAGGACGGCGAGGGCGAGCCCGGTGCGCTCCTCGCCGGTCTCGTACTGGTCCTCGGCACGGAAGAGGTGGTGGTCGATCGCGTCGAGCCCACCGTGGAGGTCGAGGTAGAGGCGCGCGTAGTAGAGGGAGCGGTTCTCCGCCTGCCAGTCGTGGCGCGGGTCGCCGAGCACGCAGTGGTCGAGGGCGGCGAGCGCCTCGTCGCGCGGGGCGGCGAGCGCGTGCAGCGTGCCGTCGCCGCGGCCGCGCTGGAGCAGGCCGAGCAGGGTGCCGCTCGGAGCTATGACCGGATCGAACATTCGGGAAGCCTCACATCAAGCTGTCGACACAACCGGGGATTACCTAGGCCGCGCGGCAACAAGGGGGACCCACTGTCGTCTGCTTGGTGTAGACCATTTCCACTGCCTCTCGTCGCAGGCCCGGTATGGGCCCGTCGTCATGATGACCCAGCGTTTTCGCCACCGCGACCACATTTAGGCGCCACCTGCTCATGCCCGGACTGGCGCACCGTATCCGTGCGGGACGCGGTCCACCGCCTCCCGTTTCCGGTTCCGCTTCGGGTGACGGACCCGATTCCGGTTCCGGCTCACCGCCGCACGGAAGGGTACTGCGCCGAACTTGGCATCCGGATCGGCAGCGACACTGGTCCATTGCGGTGAAAAAACGGATCTTTCACCCATTTGCACCTTTAGTCATATAGATACTTGGCGTCAGGATGGAACAACTCATGGTGACTGTCCCCTCAACCAGGAGAACACTCATGATTCTGTCTATCTCGGGCGTCGTGCTGCTGGGCATCATCGTCTTCCTCTTCTTCAGGAAGGACGGGCTCAAGGCGTCGCACGGTCTGGTGTGCGCGCTGTTCGGCTTCTACCTGGCGGGCACGGCCATCGCGCCGAGCATCACGGCAGGAGGTCAGAGCCTCGCCGGGCTCCTGGGCGGGATCAAGTTCTGACCCCTGATCCGCATCCGCGCGACCGCTCGTCGCCCGTCGAATCCCTTCCGCACCTCCAGGAGACAGCTGTGGCCCGGCGACCACTCCCCCGCATTCTGAGCAGCGGCACCATCCGTCTCGCGCGTGGCCGCGAGATGGCGCGTACGGCCGCCGACAGCGCCACGGACGTCCTCCATCCGCTGATCACGCTCACGCGCGGTCTGCGGCTGCTCGCCGTCGCGGCGCGGCAGAAGTGGGCCGGCACCCCGAAGGAACGGCGCGGTCCCGCGCTGTTCCTGGTGGCGGCCTGCGTCCTGGTGGTCGCGCTCATGCCGTACGGGCCGCTGCTCGCCCTCGTCACGGTCATGGCGCTGGCCGCGTGGAAGGGACGCGACCGCACCCCACGCGTGACCGGGCCCGACGAGGCGGAGTCGCGGCGGTTGCAGGCCCTCTACGAGGCGCTGGTGCCCTACTTCTCCGTACCGGAGGACCCGAGTCCGCTCTTCGCCCACGGCGGGGAGTGGAGCTCGGCGTTCGACGCGTACGAGTTCGACGGCGAGGGGCGCCTGACCCGCCTGCGGGTGACGTACCCGCCGTACTTCACCGACGGCGACGCCACCGCGCGCGCCACCGTCGAACAGCTCCTGCACGCCAAGTCCGGGCGTGGCAGGGAGTACCACTTCGCCTGGAACGAGGAGGGCAACGAGCTCGTCATGAGCGTGCTGCCCGCCCTGTCCACATCGATCGTCGCGCAGCGCTTCGCCACCGTCCCCGGCGAGACGCTGCTCGGCTTCACGGACGACGTGTCCGTACGGCGCACGGTCCCGGTCGTGGCCGGCGGGGAGACGCTGCAGGAACCGCCGGTCGTCTGGCGGACCGGGCAGCGCTCCACGGAGCCGCACCTCCTGGTGACCGGCCTGCCGGGCGCCGGCTCGACGAGCCTGCTGCGGGGCATCGCGCTCCAGGCGCTGCGCCACGGCGACGTGCTGGTGGTCGAGGGCAGCGGCACGGGCGAGTTCGCCTGCTTCCTGGGCCGGCCCGGGGTGCTCGGGGTGGAGTCGGCGCTCGGCGGCGCGCTCTCGGCGCTTGAGTGGGTGGCGCGCGAGACGGAGCGGCGGCTGATCGCCGCGAACCGGGCGCGGCAGGCGGGTCTTCCGCTTCCCGACGACGTCAAGCGGCCCCTGTGGGTCCTCTTCGACCGGCCGAGCGTCTTCGCCCACCTCGCGGCGGCCGAGTCCATGCGCGACCCGCAGCAGCTGCTGACCGTGCCGCTGCGGCACGGCAGGGCGGCCGGGGTGACGGTGGTGGTGGCCGACCAGATCGACGCGCTCGACTGGGTCGAGGAGACCGTCAAGGCCCACACACGCGCGCGCGTCGTGCTCGGATCCGTCTCCGCGGGGCTGGCGGAGTCCGTGCTCGGCGCACCCCCGCACACGACCCCGCGGCCGGACGTCCCGCCCGGCCGCGGGTACGCGCGCCTGGGCGCCTGCGAGGTGCTGCGGCTGCAGGTGCCGGCCACGCCCGACCCCCACGACGAGACGGCGCCCGCCGCGCACCGGGAAGCGGTGCTCGGCCTGCTGCCGGCGCGCGCCGACGAGTCCGCGGAGCCGGCGTCGGAGTCCGGTCCCGAGCCCGAGCCCGGGTCGGGAGCGGAATCCCGTACCGGGCCGGCCTCCCGGTCCGGCCCCCGCCCCCGCCCCGGTGTGGCCGGGGCGCCCGAGGCAGCCCCGCCCTAGGCGGGCGGGGCGGCGAAGGCGGCCGGGGCGTGCGCCGGGTCAGCGTGCGCACCTGGCGGCGCCAGCGATGGAGTGCAAGGAGTCGGCCTCGAAT
>NZ_JAGIQL010000283.1 GCF_017813245.1 Streptomyces montanisoli | reverse complement strand
CCGAGCCCCCGGCGCCGTCCGCGACCGCCCGCGCCACGCGGCCGCCGCCCGGGCGCAGGCCGGCCAGGAACCGCGTCGCCTTCCTGGTGGGCCGGCCGCCCGGCGAGCGGGACAGCGACCAGGACAGCGACAGGTGCGTACGCGCGCGAGTCACCCCCACGTACAGCAGCCTGCGCTCCTCCTCGACCTGCGCCTCCGTCTTGGCGTACGTGATCGGCACCGTGCCCTCCGCGAGGCCGACCAGGAACACCGCATCCCATTCGAGGCCCTTCGCCGCGTGCAGCGACGCGAGCGTGACGCCCTGCACCATCGGCGCGTGCTGTGCGACGGCGCGCTCGTCCAGCTCGGCGACGAGGTCGGCGAGCGTGGCTTCCGGGCGCGCCCCTGCGAAGTCCTCCGCGAGCCTGACCAGCGCGGCGAGCGACTCCCACCGGTCGCGCACCGCGCCGGAACCGGCCGGCGGCTGATCCGTCCAGCCCTTGGTGGACAGCACGGCCCGCACCTGCGAGGGCAGCTCGACCATGCCGTCGAGCAGGGCGTCGTTGCCCCCGAAGCGCGCGGCGCCGCGCAGCGCGGCACCCGCCTCCCGCACCTCCTGGCGCTCGAAGAACCGCTCGGCGCCCCGCAGCTGGTACGGCACGCCCGCGTCGGCGAGCGCCTGCTCGTACACCTCCGACTGCGCGTTGATCCGAAAGAGGACGGCGATCTCCCCTGCGGGCACACCCGCCGCGATCAGGTCGCGGACGCGGCGCGCGGTGCCCTCCGCCTCGGCCGGCTCGTCCCCGTACTCCGTGTAGACGGGCTCCGGGCCCTTGCCGCGCTGGGAGACCAGTTCGAGCCGGTGGTCGGCGGCGCGGCCGCGCGCCTGGCCGAGCAGTCCGTTGGCGAGGTGCACGACCTGCGGCGACGAGCGGTAGTCCCGCACGAGCTTGACCACCGTGGCCCCGGGGTGGCGGGTGCGGAAGTTCAGCAGGTGGTCGGGGGTGGCGCCGGTGAACGAGTAGATCGTCTGGCTCGCGTCACCGACGACGCAGAGCGTCTCCCTGTCGCCGAGCCACAGCTCGAGCAGGCGCTGCTGGAGCGGGCTGACGTCCTGGTACTCGTCGACCACGAAGTGCTGGTACTGGCCGCGCACCTGCTCGGCGATGTCGCGCCGGTCCTGGAGGACGGCGACCGTCAGCAGCAGCACGTCCTCGAAGTCGATCACCGACCTGTCGCGCTTGAGCTGCTCGTAGGCCGCGTAGATCTGGCCCGTCTCCGCCGCGTCCCGCGCGGTCTCGCGGGACGACTTGCCGAGCGCGGCCACATAGTCGGCCGGTACGGTCTGGGTGACCTTGGCCCACTCGATCTCGCCCGTGACCTCGCGCAGCTCACCCCGGTCGAGGCGGACGCGGCAGCGCGCAGCGGCCTCCGCCACCAGCTGCGCCTTGCGGTCGAGGAGGCGGGGCAGCTCCCCGCCGACGGCCTTCGGCCAGAAGAACTGGAGCTGGCGCAGGGCCGCCGAGTGGAACGTACGCGCCTGCACCCCCGAGGCACCGAGCTGGCGCAGGCGCCCGCGCATCTCCCCCGCCGCCCTGTTCGTGAACGTGACGGCGAGGACGCTGGCGGGCTGCAGGATGCCGGCGCGCACGCCGTAGGCGATGCGGTGCGTGATGGCGCGGGTCTTGCCCGTACCGGCCCCGGCGAGCACGCACACCGGCCCGTGCAGCGCCGTCGCCACGGCGCGCTGCTCGGGGTCGAGGCCCTCGAGCACGGCGTCGGCGTCGCGCGGCGGGAGCGGTGAGGAGTGCGTTGCTGCGGTCACCCCGCCATGCTGCCAGGTCGGGTGTGACGGACGTGCGCCACTGTCCACAGGCGGGATGCGATTGTCGTACCGATACGGCGGAGACGGCGCGGGGTGGCGCCGGGCAAGCGGAGGCGCCCTACGGGAATGGCGGACGGGGGTTGTACGTTCCATGGATGCGCCGCGCCGGAGCGTGCGCCGGGCGGGACTCACACGAAGGAGCGCGAGGGACATGTCGGGCAACGTCACGATGTACAGCACCACCTGGTGCGGCTACTGCCGCCGGCTCAAGAGCCAGATGGACCGGGCGGGGATCGCGTACAGCGAGGTCAACATCGAGCAGGACCCCGCGTCCGCCGCGTTCGTCGAGAAGGCCAACGGCGGCAACCAGACGGTACCGACCGTGCTCTTCGCGGACGGCTCCACGCTGACGAACCCGTCGCTGGCGCAGGTCAAGGAGAAGATCGGCGCCTGACGCCGGCCCCTACGGGTCTGCCGGCGGACCGGGCAGGCGGACGGTCACCGTCCGGGGCTGCCCGGCCCGCCCCGGTCTCGCGGCGTTCCGGACGGGTCAGGCCTCGGCCTTCGTGAGCGGCTGCGGGATCGGCTTGCCGTACCAGAGCTCGATCAGCCGCGCGGCGATCGAGATGCCCATGGGCGGCAGGATCTCGCCGTTCTCGATGGCGGTGCGCAGGTCCTCGCGGGAGAACCAGCGTGCCTCCTCGATCTCCTCGCCGTCCACGGTGATCCGCGCGTCCGCGGCGCGCGCAATGAAGCCCAGCATGAGGCTGGAGGGGAACGGCCACGGCTGGCTCGCCACGTACTCGACGTGGCCGATCGTGACGCCGGCCTCCTCCCACACCTCGCGTGCGACGGCCTTCTCGATGGACTCGCCCGGCTCCACGAACCCGGCGAGTGTGGAGAAGCGCCCCTTCGGCCAGTGCACCTGCCGGCCCAGCAGCGCGCGGTCCTCCTCGTCCGTGACCAGCATGATCACCGCGGGGTCGGTGCGCGGGTAGTGCTCGGCGCCGCAGGCGGGGCAGCGGCGGATGTGGCCCGCGGCCGCGATGACCGTGCGCTCGCCGCACCGTGAGCAGAAGCGGTGCAGCCGCTGCCAGTTCTCCAGCGCGACCGCGTGCGCCATCAGGCCGGCGTCGCGCGCCGACAGGAGCAGGCCGGCCTCCCGCAGGCCCGCGGCACGCGCGGACTGGTCGAGGCGGCCGGGCAGCGTGTCCTTCTGGAGCGCGAAGTAACGCACGCCGTGCTCGTCCGTGCCGAGGAAGTAGCGGTGCGTCTCCGTGAGCGGCGCCTCGAACGTCGGCGTCATGACGAGTTCCGTGCCGCCGTCGGGGGTGTCGTCGACGAGTGCCTGGCCGCCGGAGACGACGAAGACGCGGGTGGTGGGGTGGGACCAGGCGGCGGCGAGCCAGGCCTCGTCCAGGCGGTGGTGCGCGGCGCGGTCGATGCCGCTGTCCGCGGTCAGCCCGATGGGCCGGTCGGCGGTGTCGGCTCCGCCGGTGTTCATGGCACTGCTTTCGCTGCTGGCACTGGTTGCACTGCTGGCGCTGCTGGTGGGCACGGGTACTTCCAACTCCCCCTGAGTGGTGCGGGCGGCTTCGGATGCGGCGGGCGGGCAGGCGAGTCAGGGGTGCGTGCGGACGGCACTGTCCGGGGTGTCGCTCATGCGTCGAGCCTAACGGGCCCGGCCGCGGAGGTTCTCGCGCGGTTCTCCGGGCGCGGGCTCCCCGGTCAGGATCCGCTCAAGCTCCGCCCGGTCCGCGAGGCCCTCGGGGCGTACGGTCTCGCCGCTGCGCACGTACACGAAAGCGGCCGTCACGGCGGACAGCGGCAGCCCGTGCTCCTCGGCCCAGGCGAGCCGGTACACGGCGAGCTGCAGGGGGTCCGCGTCGCGGCCCCTGCCGGTCTTCCAGTCGACGATCTCGTACACATACGGGTGGGGGGCGTCTGTGTCGGCGGGCGTCCGGTAGACGGCGTCGATCCGGCCGCGGATCACCCGGCCGGCGAGCAGCAGCTGGAAGGGCGCCTCCACCCGGTACGGCGTGCGCCCGGCGTACGGGGTGCGCTCGAAGGCGTCCTTGAGCGCCGCGAGGTCGCGCTCGTCGGCGATGCCGGGATCGCCGCCGTCGGGGTCGTCGCCGTCGTCGCCGTCGCTGCCGGGCAGCTCGTCGGGGCCGAGCATCGGGAGCGGCAGCTCCTCGAACCGCGACTCGACCCAGGCGTGGAACCTGGTGCCCCTGCGGGCGGCGGGCCGCGGCGGCCGCGGCATGGGCCGCGCCAGCTCCCGCGCGAAGCCGCCGGGGTCGGCGGCGAGGCGCATCAGCTGCGAGGCGGACAGGGCTGCGGGCACGACGACGTCGCGCACGGCGGCCCTGGACCGCGTGAGCTCGCCGGCGAGTGCGTCGAGGTCCCGGTCCCAGGAGGCCAGCGCCCGCGCCTCCTCGGGCGTGTACGCGTCCCCGCCACGCGGCGCGGGCACAACACCGGGCGCGACGCCCGCGCCCGGCGCGGCGGGTGCTTCCGGGGCGACGTCCGAGCCCCCCGGCCGGGCAGCCGGGCGCGGGCCGGGTCGGAGGAGCACACGGCTGAACCGCAGTCACCGATGGGTCGCGTATGCCGACTCCCGCTTGAGGAAGGGGAGCGGGGG
>NZ_JAGIQL010000282.1 GCF_017813245.1 Streptomyces montanisoli | reverse complement strand
GGCGGTGCCGGGACCGCCAGCGGCCCCCATGCCGTCCCGCCGGACCGGCACGCGGGGCGCCGGGCGCGGCCGGCACGCCGGCGCCCGCGGGCACCGGATACCCGCCCCGGCTCAGCGCGTGCCGCAGCCGGTACTCGTCGAGCGGCCCCGAGAAGGCGGCCCCCTGACCGTGGGTGCAACCCAGCGCCCGAAGCGCGGGGATCTGCTCCGGGCGGTCCACGCCGTCCGCGACGGAGTGCATCCCGAGGTCGCGCGCGATCCGCAGCAACCCCGCGGTGATCTTGTGCAGCCGCGGGGACTCCACGATGCCCTCCACGAGACCCCGGTCGAGCTTCAGCACGTCGAGGGGCAGCCTGCGTAAGGCATGGATGGCCGTGAACCCGCTGCCGAACGCGTCCAGCGCGATCCGCACGCCGTGCCCCCGCAGGGAGCGCAGGCGCTGCTCGAGATCGTCGAGATCCGCGCCGTGGTCCACGTCGGCCAGCTCGATCATCAGCGACCCGGAGGGCAGGCGATGGCGCGCGAGCAGCGCCTCGACGCTGTCGCCGCGCGGCGGCCGCTCCAGCAGGCGCCTCGCGGGCAGCCGGACCGCGACCGGGGCGCGCAGACCCGTGACGCGGGAGCGCTCCGCGGCCCTCTCCACCGCGTCGTCGAGGAGCCGGCGGCCGAACTCCGCCGCCTGGCCGTGATCGTGGGCGTCGGCGATCCGCAGGAACTCGGCCGGGGTGAACAGCAGGCCCTGCGGCGCGCGCCAGCGCGGCTGCGTCGTGACGGCCGCGACCCTGCCGCTGGCAAGGCTCACCACCGGCTGGTGCAGGAGCGTGAACTCGCCCTCGTGCAGCACCCCCTCGTGCGGCACCGCACGCGGCCGCCCCGCCGGCTCCGGGCCGCGCACGGCGTCCGTCCGCGGTCGTGGCGTGTACAGCTCGACGCGGTTCTTGCCCGCCGCCTTGGCGCTGTACATCGCGAGGTCGGCGTCGCGCATCAGCTCGGCGGGGTTCGTCCCGCTCTCCGCGAAGGCGACCCCGATCGAGGCGGCGACCCGCACGTCCTGTCCCTCGATGCGGTACGGCTCCGACAGCGTCAGCCGCAGCCTGCCGGCGATCTCCTTGACCAGCTCCTCGCGTGCGACACCGTCGACCCCGCCGTCGCCCGTGAGGACGAGGGCGGCGAACTCGTCGCCGCCGAGCCGCGCCACGGTGTCGCCGGCGCGGACGGAGGCCTGCAGGCGCCGTGCCGCGCGGATCAGCAGTTCGTCACCCACCTGGTGGCCGAGGCGGTCGTTGACGCCCTTGAACCCGTCCAGGTCGATGAAGAGGACGGCTGTGCCCGCGTCGCCCGCGCGGCGCCCGGCCAGCGCCTGCCCCACCCGCTGGGTGAACAGTGCCCTGTTGGGCAGGTCGGTGAGCGGGTCGTGCTCCGCGTTGTGCTGCAACTGCTCCTGGAGACGTACCCGCTCGGTCACGTCCCTGCTGTTGAAGATCAACCCGTCCTCGTGGCGGTTGACCGTCGACTCCACGTTGAGCCATGCGCCGCTGCCGGACCTGAACCGGTACTCGACGCGCGCGCTCGGCTCGGCCGCGGGCGGCGCGGCGAGGAAACGGCGCACCTCGTGGACGACACCGCCCAGGTCGGCCGGGTGGATCAGCGAGGCCAGCTCCTCGCCCTCCAGCTCCTCGGCGCCCCGGCCGTAGACGCCGGACGCCGCCGGGCTCACGTACCGCAGGACACCGGACGGGGCGGCGATCATGATGACGTCGCTCGACCCCTGGACGAGCGACCTGAAGTGGTTCTCCTTCTGGGCCAGTTCCTGGGTGAGCGCCACATGGTCGACGAGCATGATGCCCTGCCGGACGACGAGGGCGAGCACCACCGTGCAGCCCGTGAGGATGACGACCCGGTCCACCTGGTGCCCCTCGACCGCCGTGTACAGGATCCCGAGCGTGCACACGGCCGCGGCGAGGTACGGCGCGAGCGCCGCGAGGGAGCTCGCGATCCCGCGCCGCCTGCGCGCCCTGCCGCGCGCCGTACGCGGCGCCGGTTCCGGCATGTGCCGCACGCCCCACGGCGCGTACGCCAGCAGCAGGGAGCCGGCGAACCAGCCGGCGTCGAGCAACTGCCCCGAGTGGTAGCCGGCCCGCAGCAGCGGCGACGTGAACAGGCCGTCGCACAGCACGGTCAGGGCCAGCGCGCTGATGGCGGTGTTCACCGCCGTGCGACTCGCCGTGTGCCGGAAATGCAGCGCGAGGACCATGCTGACCAGCACGATGTCGAGCAGGGGATAGGCGAGGGCGAGCGCCGACTGGGCGACGCTCGGGCCGTCCACATGCGCGGTGTGGGCGAGCGCGAGGCTCCAGGACAGCGTCAGCAGCGAGCCGCCGATCAGCCAGGCGTCGAGGCCGAGGCAGATCCAGCCGGCCTTGCTGTCAGGGCGTTTGGCGAGGACGAGGAGGCCGACGATGGCCGGGGGCGCGAAGCAGAGGAAGAACAGGTCCGCGAGCGACGGGCTGGGCACGGGCTCGTGCAGCACCACCTCGTACCACCCCCAGACACCGTTGCCGCCGGCGGCCATGAACGACGAGAGGGAGAACAGCAGCCAGGCCGGCCGGAACCTGCGCTCCCGGCCGCGCGCGTAGAGGAAGCAGGAGACCGAGGCGACGAGAGCCGCGAAGCTCAGGCCGAAGTCGCCCATGATCAGTGCCAGTTCCTGGGATCCCCAGCCCATCGCGGCCCCCGTCGCATAGGCGGCGCAGACGAGGGCGAGCAGGAGCTGCCCGGCCAGACCGGCGTTGCCGGCGCCTGACACGTGGCGTCTGCCGAGGAAGACCCCCTCGGCGCTCATCGGTCCACTCCGGGACGCTTCACTGTCGCTACTTCGGTCCACCGGCCGTGCATCGCCCGTCGCCCCCTCGGATACTGATCGCTCCCCGCGCCGCCCCGCACGCGACGCAGCCCCGGACCGGGACGATACACCAGAGTCGTCACTCAGGGACATAGTCCTTCTACTCTCCGTGACGAGCTGGGGTGTTGCGGCACCGCGGGTCCTGAAAGCTGCGAAGAGTGGTCACGGAGAGGCACTCCGTGACGGGCTCACTTAGTGGTCATTACCACGTTCTGGAGCTTTTCACCCCCGGCGAACCGGGTCAGTTGTGCCGCAAGGAGGCTTTTGGCGCGCGGCTCGAAGGCGGAAGTGGAGCCTCCGACATGGGGGCTGACGAGTACGCCGGGGGCGTGCCACAGGGGGTGTCCCGCGGGCAGCGGCTCGGGGTCCGTGACGTCGAGCGCCGCGGTGATCCTGCCGCTCTCCACCTCCGCGAGCAGCGCCTTCGTGTCGACGACGGGCCCCCGGGCGACGTTGACGAGCAGGGCGCCGTGCTTCATCCGGGAGAAGAAGTCGGCGCCCGCGAGACCCCGGGTCGCGTCCGTCAGCGGGGTGGCGAGGACGACCACGTCGGCGTCCGGCAGCAGTGAGGGCAGATCGGAGAGCGCGTGGACGTGACCGCGCGCGGTTTCGCGCGCCGAGCGCGCGACGCGCACCACCCGCGCGCACTCGAAGGCGGCGAGCCGGTCCTCGATGGCCGCGCCTATGGCCCCGTAGCCGACGATCAGCACCGACCGGTCGGCGAGCGCCGGGTAGAAGCCCTGCAGCCACTCCTCACGCTCCTGCCCCTTCACGAACCCCGGGATGTTACGCAGCGAGGCGAGCGTCAGGGCGAGCGCCAGCTCCGCCGTGCTCGCCTCGTGCACCCCGCGCGCGTTGCACAGCAGCACGCCCGGGGCGAGCGATCCGAGCCCGGGCAGGACGTGGTCCACGCCGGCGGACAGCGTCTGCACGACCCGCACCGACCGCATCGCGGACAGCGGCCTGACCGCGACCTCGCCACCCTTCATGTAGGGGACGGCGTAGAAGGCGCAGTCGGCCGGGTCGGCGGGGAAGTCCTGATCCCCGTCCCAGAAGTGGTAGGTGAGGGTGTCGGGCAGTCCCTCGATCTCGTCGGTCCCGTAAGGAAGCCATACCTCTGGCGCGTCGATGCTCATGGTCAGGAGGCTATGCCACGCCGTGTCCGGCACGCGGGGCCCATCGCCACCGCCACCGCCACCGGGCCCTCAGCCCCCGGCCGTCACAGCCGTGCCGCCTTGAGCGCCATGTGCAGCAGCAGGCGGTCCTCTCCCCGCGCGAGGTCGAGGCCGGTGAGGTGCTCGATGCGGGAGAGCCGGTAGTAGAGCGTCTGGCGGTGGATGCCGAGCGCCGCGGCCGTACGTCCCGCCTGCCCCGCGTGGTCGAGGTAGCTCTCCGCGGTCGACGCCAGCTCCGCGTGCGCGGGCGCGAGCAGCGGCGCCACCGCCGGGTCGCGCCCGGGCGGCAGGTGCGTCAGCAGGCGGTACGCGCCGATGTCCGCCCACTGGGCGACCGGGCCGAGCGCGGGCCTCGCCCGTGCCGCGCGTGCCGCGCCGACCGCCTCGTGCCACGCCTCGGGAAGCTCGGCGAGCCCG
>NZ_JAGIQL010000281.1 GCF_017813245.1 Streptomyces montanisoli | reverse complement strand
GCCGCGCCGGGCGTCCGGCCCACACGCACTCCGTCAGGCCGCGGGCCGGCCCGCGCGCTCCGCGAGCGCCAGGACGCGCCGCGCGGACGCGACCACAGCCGGGTCGACGAACCTGCCGTCCGGCAGGGCGAGCGCCCCGGGCTCGGCCGCGGCCGCCTCGACCGTCTCGCGCGCCGCCGCGACCTCCCCGGCGTCCGGCAGGAACGCCCGCTCGATGACGGGCAGCTGGCGCGGGTGGATCGCGGCCCTGCCGAGGAACCCGAGGGCGCGGGCGCGCAGGCAGGAAGCCTCGAGGCCCGCCAGGTCGCGCACGTCCGGGTAGACGGACTGCGCGGGCGGGGCGAGGCCCGCGGCACGGGCCGCGACGACCGCGCGCACCCGCGGCCAGGTCAGCGCGTCCTCGCCGGCCAGGCCGAGATCCGCGCGCAGGTCCGCCTCGCCGAGCGCGATACCGCCCACCGCGGGGTGGGACGAGGCGACGGCGAACGCGTTCTCCACGCCCAGAGCCGACTCGATCAGCGGATACAGCGCGGGCACGGCCGCATCGGTGCCCGCCGCCTGCCGTACGGCGTCGACGACGGCCGTCACGTCCGCCGCCGACGCCACCTTCGGCAGCCGCAGCCCGCCGAGGCCCGGCAGCCCGGCGAGGGCCGCCAGGTCGGCGGCGGCGCGCGGCCCGCCGAGCGCGTTGACCCTGACGTGCACGGCGCACGGGCCGGGCGCCGCGTCGGCCAGCAGTTCGGCCGTGGCGTCGCGCGCGTAGTCCTTGCGTGCTGCCGCGACGGCGTCCTCCAGGTCGACGACGACGACGTCGGCCCCCGAGCGCAGCGCCTTCGCCACCACATCGGGCCGGTCGCCCGGCGCGTAGAGCCAGGTCAGGAAGGCCGGCGCGGAGCCGTCGCACACGGCGGGCGCGGTGCCGGAGCGTGTGGTCGCGTTCACAGGGTTCCCTTCTCGCGCAGTGCGTCGATCTCCGCCTCGCCCAGGCCGAGCTCGGTGAGGATGCCGGTGGTGTCGGCGCCGTGCGGGCGGCCTGTCCAGCGGATGGCGCCCGGCGTGGCGGAGAGCCGGAAGAGGACGTTCTGCATCCGCACCCGGCCCAGCTCGCCGTCCTCGACGTCGGCGACCGTACCGAGCGCCCGGTACTGCGGGTCCTCCATCACGTCCCGCACGTCGTAGACGGGCGCGACGGCCGCCTGGGCCTTCTCGAAGGCGGCCACCACCTCGTCACGGTCGTGGCGCGCGATCCATGCGCCGACCACCGCGTCGATCTCGTCCGCGTGCTCGGCGCGGCCCGTGCCGGTGGCGAACCACGGCTCCTGTGCGAACTCGGGGTGGCCCACGAGGCGCAGCACCCGCTCCGCGACGGACTGGGCGGACGACGACACCGCGAGCCACCGGCCGTCCGCCGTGCGGTAGGTGTTGCGCGGCGCGTTGTTGACGGACCTGTTCCCGGTCCTCGGCTGCACATAGCCGAGCTGGTCGTACCAGAGGAGCTGCGGGCCGAGCACCGCGAGCATCGGCTCGATGATCGCCAGGTCGACCACCTGCCCCGCGCCGGTGCGCTCGCGCCCCGCGAGCGCCGTCATCACCGCATACGCCGTGGCGAGCCCGGCGACCGAGTCGGCGAGGCCGAACGGCGGCAGCGTCGGCGGCCCGTCGGGCTCGCCCGTGGTCGCGGCGAAACCGCTCATGGCCTCGGCGAGCGTGCCGAACCCGGGGCGTTTCGCGTACGGCCCGAACTGCCCGAACCCGGTCACCCTGGCCAGCACGAGCCGCGGGTTGGCGGCCGAGAGCTCCTCCCAGCCGAGCCCCCACCTCTCCAGCGTGCCGGGGCGGAAGTTCTCGATGACCACGTCCGCGGTCGCCGCGAGCCGCAGCAGCACGTCGCGTCCTCCGGGCGTGGACAGGTCCAGCGTGAGGTTGCGCTTGTTGCGGCCGAGGTGGATCCACCACAGGCCGACACCGTCCTTGGCGGGCCCGTGGCCGCGGGACGGATCGGGCTTGCGCGGGTGCTCGACCTTGATGACCTCGGCGCCGAAGTCGCCGAGCATCGTCGCGGCGATCGGGCCGGCGAACAGCGTCGCCAGGTCGAGGACGCGCAGCCCGGCGAGGGGGCCCGGGCCGGGCCCTCCCGGGGCGCCGGCCCGCTGGTCGTCGGTGCGTGGGTGGTGCATGGCGGTACCTCGGTTTCCTCTGCCTGTCCGGCATGGGAGGTGCGGTGTGCGTGCGTGCGGTGCGGTGGTGTGCGGTGGGGTGCGTGCCGTGTGTTCGGTGGTGTTCGGCGTGTGCGACCGGGTCAGGGCGCGGTCGCCGCCAGCCGGTCGACGGCCGCGCGGTCGGGCATCGAGGACGACGCGCCGTGGCGCTGGACGGACAGCGCCGAGGCGGCTGTCGCCCAGCGCAGGGCCTCCTCGGACCGCCGCCGCTCGCCGAGCGCGACGGCGAGCGCGCCCACGAAGGTGTCGCCCGCCGCGGTGGTGTCGACGGCCGTGACCCGGCGCGCCGGAACGGTCAATGTCCCGCCGTCCCTACTGCTGTACAGGCAGCCGTCGGAGCCCAGCGTCACCACCACCTCGGGCACCTGGTCGAGCAGTGCCCGTGCCGCCTCGTGCGGGTCGCGCCGCCCGGTGAGCGCCGCGGCCTCGTGCTCGTTGGGCACCAGCAGGTCCACGAGGGACAGCAGTTCGCCGGGCAGCGGCCGGGCGGGCGCGGGCGTGAGGACCGTGCGCACCCCGTTCGCCCTCGCGGCCCGCAGCCCCGCGAGCACGCCGTCCAGGGGGGATTCGAGCTGGAGCAGCAGCGCGTCGCTGCCTGCCACCACCCGCTCGTCCTCCTCGGTCAGCGACGTCACGGTGGCGTTGGCTCCCGGCACCACGACGATGGAGTTGTGCCCGGCGCCGTCCACCACGATGTGCGCGGTGCCGCTGGCGCCCGGCACGGTGCGCAGCGTCCGCGTGTCCACGCCGGCGTCGTCCAGCGCGGCGCGCAGCCGCGGGCCGAGGCCGTCGTCGCCGACAGCGCCGATCATGCGGACGTCGCCGCCCGTGCGGGCCGCGGCCACGGCCTGGTTGGCGCCCTTGCCGCCCGCGACCGTGCGGAACGACTCGCCGGTGACGGTCTCGCCGCGGCCCGGCGCCACCGGCGCGTACGCGACGAAGTCCATGTTGGTGGAGCCGAGGACCGCGATCCTCGCCCGTGGTGTGCTCGTCATGGTGTGTCCCTGGGGGTGTGGGCCGCGGGCTCGGGCGTGCCGTGGCGCGCGGGCAGCACGGCGAGGGCGGCGGTGCGCCGCGCCAGCGCGTCGAACCCGGCGCCGTCGAATCCGGCGACCGAGGTGGCGAGGCGGTTGTCCAGCGGGCGTGTCCACTCCCCGGGCAGCGCACCGGGCGAGCCCGCGAGCAGCCCGGCCACCGAGCCGGCCGTCGCGCCGTTGGAGTCGGTGTCCCAGCCGCCGGAGACGACCCGGCACACCGAGCCGGTGAAGTCGCCGTCCGCATGGGTGAGCGCCGCCGCGAGGAGCGCCGCGTTCGGCACGACGTGCACCCAGTGGTGGTGGCCGTAGGCCGCGTGCAGGACATCGACGACGCTCGCGAACCCCTCGGCCGTGCCGGTCGGTTCGGCGCGGGCCGCGTCGATGCCGTGGCGCACGGCCGAGGCCAGCCTCGACCGCGCGGGCACCACGGCGAGCCCAGCGGCCAGGCACGCGTGCACGTCGGCGCCGCCGCCCGCGGCCCGCGCGACGACCGCGGCGGCGAACATCGCGCCGTACACGCCGTTCGCGGTGTGTGTGAGCACGGCGTCGCGCCAGGCCTCGTCGGCCGCGGCGGCCGGATCGCCCGGCCGGGTCCAGCCGAACACGTCGGCGCGGATCAGGGCGCCGATCCACTCACGGAACGGGTTGCGCCGCACCGCCGTCCCCGGCGGCTCCACGCCGTCCAGCAGATTGCGGTACGCGACGCGCTCCGCGGTGAACGTCCGGCCCGCGGGCAGCTCGTCGAGCCACAGCCGCGCGACGTCGTCCGTGGTGAAGGAGTGCCCGTGCCGCTCCAGCGTGAGCAGGCCGAGCAGCGGGTAGTTGAGGTCGTCGTCCTCGGGCATCCCGTCGATGTTCTCGGCCAGCGAGGTGGGCCGGCTGCGCCGGTTCCACGGGTAGCGCGCCGCCACGGCGGGATCGAGGCCGACCTCGGTGAACCACGACGACAGCGGCCAGTTGCCCGTCGACGCCGCGAGCGCCCTGATGCCGTCGAGCGGCAGCTTCTCCACCGGCTTGCCCAGCAGGCACCCCGCGGCCCTGCCGAGCCAGCCGGCCTCAAGACGGGCGCGCAGGGCCTCGGCCGGCACGGCGAGCGCGGGAACCGGCGGCGCGCCCGCGGCCGCGTGGAAGGACCGAAGAGCGCACGGCTGAACTCCAGTCACCCATGTGTCTGGTACGCCGCGTCCTGCCTGGAGAAAGGGGGGGGGGGGGGGGGGGGGGGGGGGGGGGGGGGGGGGGGGGGGGGGGGGGGGGGGGG
>NZ_JAGIQL010000280.1 GCF_017813245.1 Streptomyces montanisoli | reverse complement strand
GCCCTTCGCGGCGGGGCGCTCCGCGCGGTCGCCTCGGCGCTGGGGCCCGGGAACGCCCGCCCGGCCGGTGGGGCGGGGTCCGGAGGCCGCGGTGGACGCGGCCCCGCGCGTGTCCGCGTTCACGACCCGGCCCTCCCGTCGCGCGCCGCGTCCTGCGCGGGTGAGAGCAGGTCGGCGATGTCCCGCACGTGATGGCCCGCCATGGACGGCAGGCAGCTGCCGCGCACCGGCCGCACCGCGGACGACCAGCGCTCGGGGATGGCGCCGACCCCGCCGAGCGCGCCCGCGAGCGCGCCGGCGACCGCGGCGGTGGTGTCGGCGTCCCTGCCCATGTTGACGGCGCCCAGCACGGACCCGGCGAACTCACCGCCCACCAGGGCGAACGCGCCGAACGCCAGGCCCACTGCCTCGGGCGCCAGGTCCGTCCACGGATAGCCGCCGATCACCACCGAGGCCCTCAGCGCACGCTCACGGTCGAGCCGGGTCAGCGATCCGTCCAGCCTGAGGCGGCCCGCCGCGGTCACCGCGCGCCGCAGCGAGCGCGCGGTCCACGAGTCGTCCGGTACCACCGAGAGGGCGGCGGCGAGCACGGCCGGCACGCCGTCCCCGCCCATCGCGGCGGCGACACCCGCGGCGACGGCCTGCCCGCCGTAGATACCCTCGCCCTCGTGGCTCACCGTGCCGTCGATGGCGACGAGGCGCGCCGCCTCGACGGGCCGCCCGGCGGCGAACACGCCGAAGGGGGCCGCCCGCATCGCCAGGCCGTCGCTCCACGCGTGCCGGTGCTGTGCGGTGATCGGCGCGGCGAGGCCCCTGCGCAGGTTCTCCAGGGTGCCGCGCTCGCTGAACCCGGCGCCGCGGAAGGGGCCTTCGTTGCGGTCGGCGATCCAGGAGTGCCAGGCCGCCTCCACATCGCCGACGGTGAGCGCCGAGCCGTGGCGGGCGAGCAGCAGACCGGAGAAGATCGCGTACTCGGTGTCGTCCGTGCCCGCCGGGTCGTCCGAGACGAAGTCCTCGATGCGGCCCCAGCGCTCCCTGATCTGCGAGGGCTTCATGTTCTCGGCCGGCGCCCCGAGCGCGTCGCCCACCGCGAGACCGATGAGCGCGCCGCGCGCGCGGTCGCGGAGGCTGCCGGACGCGGGCGGTGGCTCGGGCGCCTCGCGGGTGGGCGGTGCCAGGGGCGGCGGGGAGCCGGGTGGCGGAGCCGGACGATGGGGAGTGGTGAGGGTGGGGGAGGCGGATGGGGCGCTCATACCGTGCCGTTCCTGGTGCGTGGTGCGTGGTGCGTTGTGCGTGGTGCGTGGTGCGTTGCGCGTCGTGCTCGGTGGTGCCTGGTGGTGTGTGCGGTGACCGGGCGGCCCGGAAGGGGGCCGCCCGGTCACCTGCCGGTCAGTTCCGGTAGCGCTCGAATATGCGGTTTCCGTCCCGTACGAGCTGCCCCCGCAGCCCGTCCAGGTCCGTGCCGCCGCTGTAGTACCGCTGGAGCGCGGGTGTGGCGATCTTGTCCTTCCACTCGGGGTAGCCCCGCATCCCGAGGACCGGCGACGCCGTCAGGTGCTGCGCCACGGCCACCCCCGTCGACCAGCCGTCCTTCGCCGTGTTGAGCGACGGGTCGTGCAGCGCGGCGTCGCCGGTGGGCACCAGCCAGTCGCCGCGTGCCAGCTGGACCAGGTGCGCCGTCTGCGTCATGAAGGCGATGAACGCGGCGGCCTCCTTCGGATGCGGACACGACTTCGCCACCGACAGGGTCTGCGGGCTGACGCCCTGCGCGCGGCCGCCGTCCGGCGCGCGTGTCCCCACGGGCAGGGGCAGCGTCACCCAGTCGAAGTGGTCGGGTGCCTGCTGCTGCACCTGCTGGCGGTAGGAGAAGCCCAGCGGCAGCATCGCGTACCGCCCGGCGAAGAAGCCGGGCAGCGTGTCGCCGCCGCCCATGCCCAGCGCGCTGGGAGAGGCCGTGCGGTCCGTACGGACCTGGCGGCGGATCAGCTCGGGAAACGCCGAGTCCGCCGCGCCGAGCCGCACCTCGGGTGTGCCGTCCTTCCGCCGGTACAGGATTCGGCCGCCCATGGACATCGACAGGTTGACCGTGGCGTTGACCGGCGACTTCATCGCCCAGGCCGTGCCGAACCGCTCCGCCCCGCCGGACCCGTGGTGGGTGAGCTCCTTGGCGACGTCCTCGAACTCGGCCCAGCTCCACGGCCGCTCTTCCGTGGGCAGCGCGATGCCCGCCCGGTCGAGCAGTGTCCTGTTGGCGATCAGCACCCACGGCTCCTGCAGGAACGGGACGCCGTACAGGCCGCCGCCGAAGCGGGAGGTGGCCCATGCCGAATCGGGGATCCGCCGCCGCAGGTCCGCCGGGATCAGATCCGTCAGGTCGGCGAGGTAGCCGCCGTACCCGAAGTCGGTGAGGTCGATGGCCTCGTCGTGGATGATGTCCGGCGCCGCGCCGCCCTCGAAGGAGGTGAGGAGCTGGTCGTGGACGTTGTCCCAACTGCCCTGCACGTAGCGCACATGGACCTCGGGATGGTTCTTGTTCCACTGCGCCACCAGTGCCTTGTTCGCGGCCATCGACTCCTTCTGCCAGGCGAGCGACAGGAAGTCGAGCGTCGGGACGCCCGACCCGTCACCGGACGCGCCGCAGCCGGTCAGCAGGGAGGAGGAGGCGGCGGCAGCGGCGGTCGCGGCCGCGCCGCCCAGGAGTGTGCGGCGGCGCATCAGCCCTTCACCGCCCCGGTCATCGCACCGCTCACCAGGCGCTTTTGGAGGAACGCGAAGAACAGCAGGCTCGGCAGTGTGGCCAGCACGGAGGCGGCGGCGAGCGGGCCGAGGTCGGCGGCGCCCTCGGCGCCGAGGAAGTGCGTGAGGATGACGGACATCGTCTGCTTCTCCGGGGACTTGAGCAGGACAAGGGCGAAGAAGAACTCGTTCCAGGCGGTGACGAAGGAGAACATCAGCGTCGCCACGAGCCCCGGCACCAGCAGGGGCAGGACCACACTGTGCAACGTGCGCAGCCGGCCGCACCCGTCGATCGACGCGGCCTCCTCCAGCGACATCGGCACCGCCTTGACGTACCCCTGGAGCATCCACAGCGCGAACGGCAGGTTCCACACCACGTAGACGATGATCAGGCCGGGGAGCGAGTCCACCAGGTGGAGGTTCTTCAGCACGAGGAACAGCGGGATGATGACCAGCACGAACGGGAACATCTGGCTGACGAGCACCCAGCCCGTGCCGAGCCGGCTGACGACCGACCTGAACCGCACCATCACATAGGCGGCCGGCACCGCGATCGTCACCGAGACCACCGCGGTGACGACGGACACCAGCAGGCTGTTCAGCGCGGAGCGCAGCAGCGGCTGCTCGTCGATCGCCGTGCGGAAGTTGGCGAGCGTCGGATGGCGCGGCAGCCACGTCGGGTCGACGGAGCCGAGCTCCTGCGGTGACTTGAACGCGGTCGACACCAGCCACAGCAGGGGAAAGGCGAGGAAGACCACGTAGCACAGCAGGGCGAGGTACTGGCCCGTCCTGCCGGCGAGGCGCCCGGCGGTGCGCCGCCGAGGCGGCCTCCGGCCGGCGCGTGCGTGGGGTGCGGCGGAGGTGTCCCGCGCGGGCGTGGCGGTGCTGCTCACTGGTCGGCCTCCTTGAGACGGTTGCGCAGGAACACGGTCAGCAGGACGGCGATCACGGCGATCATCACCAGGCCCATCGCCGCGGCGTAGCCGAACTGCCCGTACTGGAACGCCTCCTGGTAGGCGAAGAGGGTGGGCAGCCGGGTCTTGCCGCCGGGCCCGCCATTGGTGAGCACGTACACCAGGCCGAAGGAGTTGAAGTTCCAGATGAAGTCGAGGGCCGTGATGGACAGCACCACCGGCTTCATCGCGGGCCAGGTCACCGCGGTGAAGCGGCGCCACAGCCCGGCGCCGTCGAGCGCCGCCGCCTCGTGCAGGTCGGCCGGTACGTTCTGCAGGCCGGCCAGCAGTACCACGGTGGTCTGCGGCATCTTGGCCCACACGCCCACCACGATCACCGCGGGCAGCGCGAGGGTCAGGCTGGAGAGCCAGTCGGTGTGACCGGACGTCAGATGGAGGCTGCGCAGGGTGCTGTTGAGGATGCCCGCGTCCGGGTTGTAGACGAGCTGCCACATGATGCCGACGACGACCTCGGGCATCGCCCACGGCACCAGCGCCAGGGTGCGGGTCAGCCACCGGAAGCGCAGGTTCTGGTTGAGCAGCATCGCGAGGCCGAGCGAGAGCACGAACTGGATGGCCGTCACGCTGACCGCCCAGATGATGCCGATCTTGAACGAGTCCCAGAACAGCGAGTCGAGCCTGAGGTCGGCGAGGTTGCTCAGGCCGGTGAAGGACGTCGAACGGGTGACGCCGGACTGCGCGTCGGTGAATGCCAGCGCGAGCCCGTAGAGCAGCGGGCCGACGCTGAGGACGAGGACCGGGATCAGCGCGGGCAGCAGCAGGAACCAGGCGTCGCGTTCGAGGCCGAGCATCCTGCGCCGGCCGGCGGCGTCGCGCGGCTTCCGCAGCCGCGTGCCGTTCGGGGGGCGGGTGGCGAGGCCGGCGCTCATGTGGCGCTCCCCGCGCACGCGGCCGACGGGTCCACACCACGCGGTGCCACCCGTTCGGGCGGGGGCGCGGGCCGCGCCGGCGCCTGGCGCAC
>NZ_JAGIQL010000279.1 GCF_017813245.1 Streptomyces montanisoli | reverse complement strand
AGGCGCCGCGCCCGCGCCCGTACGCCCGTGAGGGGCGCGCCCGTCGACCGGGCGCGCCCCTCACCATGCGTTCGTCCCCCCGTGCGACGTGCCTGTACGGCCCGTCAGTTGTGGCCGAAGCGCTTCTGCCGCTTGCTGTGCACCGGGGGGTCCTGGACGGTGAACGCGCGGTCCTCGGACTCCGCCGTCTTCTCCGCCACGGGCGAGTTGGCCGACTGGGCGCCACGGTCGCCGGCCTGCGGCTTACTCCGGTCACGGTTGCGGTTCTTGGCCATGGTGATGCCTCCTGAAGGGGTTTCGGGGCCAGGGCCAACGTCAGAGTCACATGACGGGAAAAACGCCGCATTTTGGATCATCGCCGTGCGTAGTGATGCCTCGTCGCGGCGGGTGAACGGCGATCCGCCACGCCGAAGATCCAGTTCGGGACGTTAAGGCCCGCCCGGTCGGGCAGACTCGAAGCGAACCCGACTCACCCCCCGATCCCGAGGTTCCGAAAGAAGGTGGAACGCGTGGACCGCTGCGTCGTCCTGGTGGACGCCGGCTACCTGCTGGGCGCCGCCGCGAGCCTCCTCGCAGGAGAACCCTCGCGCTCCCGCATCACCGTCGACCACACCGCCCTCATCAGGGGCCTGCGCGAACGCGCCGAGCAGGAGACGGAACGCCCGCTGCTGCGCATCTACTGGTTCGACGGCGCACCCGACCGCGTACCCCAGCCTGAGCACCGCAGGCTCCGGGTGATGCCCAGGGTGACGGTCAGGCTGGGCGCGCTGACCCGCAGCGACGGCCGGTGGGCCCAGAAGGGCGTGGACGCGGCGATGCACGCCGAGCTCACCGAGCTCGCGAGGAACAGGGCGTGCTCCGACATCGTCCTCGTCACCGGCGACGGCGACCTGCTGCCCGGCCTCATGTCCGCTAAGGAGCACGGCGTCGCCGTCCACCTGTGGGCCGTGCAGGCGGCCGACGGCGACTACAACCAGTCCGAGGACCTGGTCGCGGAGGCCGACGAGCGCCGCGTGCTCGACCGGGCCTGGATCACCCGCGCCATCCGCGCCAAGGACCTCGGCATCTGCCAGCCGTCCGCCGCGACCCGGCCCGACATCGCCGCGATCCTCGCCGCACCGCTGCCGGAGTCGGCGCCCGCGGAGCGCGAGCACCACCACGCCCACGACGCGTCGGCGGCACGTAACGGCGTCGCGGCCCCCGCGGAGCGGGAGGCGCCCGAGCAGGAGCAGCCCTCCACCGCCGGGAAGGCCGGGGTGCCCACACCCAAGGACCTCGCCGGGCTGCGCCCGCCGCTCGGCCAGCCGTCGCAGCCGCCCCAGCCGCAGCAGGTCGGGGCGACGCTGCGGTGGTCGTCCGACAAGGGCTGGCTCGTACGATCGGGGCCCGGCGCCGGCGAGCCACCCGAGACGGCGTCCCTGCCGACGCTCGCCCAGCTCACCAGCGCCGAGCAGCGCTGGGCCGACCGCGAGGAGGACATCACCACCGTCGGCGGCGACCCCTTCGAGGTCGGGCAGGTGTTCGCACGCCGCTGGATGGAGCGGCTGCCCGAGGAGGGGCACACGTCCACGCTCTCCACGCTCTACCCGCGCATCCCGCACCGCATCGACGGCGAACTGCTGCGGTACGCGGCGCGCTTCGGCCTGCTCGCCCACAAGGACGACCAGATCGACGAGCACGACCGGTACGCGATCCGGGCGGGCTTCTGGCGCGAGATCGACGTGACCGCGGCCGCGGGCGGCCCTCCGGAGGAGGGCTGAGCCAAGCCGGGGCGCGCGCGGCCCCGGCGCGGCGCTGACAGGCGGACCACGTAACCTCGTACCTCGTGAGTACGGTGTGCGTGGTACGCGATCTGGTGAAGACGTACCCCGCCGCGCGCGGCAGACGCGGCGCCCCCGGCACGCCGGAGGTGCGCGCCACCGACGGGATCAGTCTCGATGTGCGGCGCGGCGAGATCTTCGGGCTGCTCGGCCCGAACGGCGCGGGCAAGTCCACCCTCGTACGGCAGCTCACCGGGCTGATGCGGCCCGACGGCGGCACCGTCGACGTGCTGGGCCACGACCTGGTGCGACACCCCGAACGCGCCTCCCGCCTGATCGGCTACCTCGGGCAGGAGTCCAGCGCGCTCGACGAGCTGACCGTCGCGCTCGCCGCCGAGACCACCGGCAGGCTGCGCGGCCTCCCGCTGCGGCAGGCCCGCGCCGAACGCGACGCCGTCATCGCGGAGCTCGGCCTCACCGAGCTCGCCGGACGGCCCCTCAAGAAGCTCTCCGGCGGCCAGCGGCGCCTGGCCTGCTTCGCCGCCGCGCTGGTGGGGGAGCGGCCGCTGCTCGTGCTCGACGAGCCCACCACCGGGATGGACCCCGTCGCACGGCGCGCCGTGTGGGCCGCCGTCGACCGCCGCCGCGCCGAGCGCGGCGCCACGGTGCTGCTCGTCACGCACAACGTCATCGAGGCGGAGACCGTGCTCGACCGGGTCGCCGTGCTGGAGCGCGGGCGCGTCATCGCCTGCGACACGCCCGCCGGGCTCAAGCAGCGGGTCGCAGGCGAGGTGCGGGTCGAACTCGTGTGGCGGGAACGCGCGCCGCTCGACGTGCCCGAGGTGGCCGCGCTGCAAGGCTTCGCTCAGGAGTCCGGCCGCCGCTGGGTGCTGCGGCTCGCCCCCGACGAGGCGCGCGCCGCGGTCGGCGCGGTGACCGGGGGCGCCGCGTTCGCGGCGCTGGACGACTTCACACTGGCCACGCCGAGCCTGGAAGACGTGTACCTGGCGCTCGGCGGGCAGACGAAGGGGCTGGTGAAGGCATGAGAGGTGACGCGGCGTGACGAGTGCGGAGACGGAACACGCGATCACGGACACCGCGCACCGGGCCGATCGCGGCGCGCCCGGCGATCGCGGCGTGCCCGATGTGCCCGGCGTGTCCGGGCCCGCCGAGCTGGCGCCGCGCGCCGGGCTGCTGCCGGCGCTCGCGGCCGTCTACCGTGCACAGCTGTCCCGCGCCAGGGTGGCCAGGATCCCGCTGCTGTTCGTGGCGACGTTCCAGTCCGTCGGGATCATGATCCTCATGCGGGGCGTCGTGGACGGCGGCAGCGGCGCGCGCGCCGTGGTCTCCGGGTCGAGCGTGCTAGTCGTGGCGTTCGTCGCGCTCAACCTGCTCGCCCAGTACTTCGGCCACCTGCGCGCGAGCGGCGGCCTCGACCACTACGCGACGCTCCCGGTGCCGCCCGCGGCGGTCGTGCTGGGCGCGGCCGGCGCCTACGCGTCCTTCACGGTGCCCGGCACGGCGGTGACGGCGGTCGTCGGCAGCGCGCTGTTCCAGCTGCCGCTGAGCCATCTGTGGGTGCTCGTCGCGGTCATCCCGCTCGCGGGCGCCGCGCTGGCCGGGCTGGGCGCCGCGTGCGGCCTGCTGGCGCCGCGCCAGGAGGTCGCGACGCTGCTGGGCCAGCTCGGCATGTCCGCCGCGCTGCTGCTCGGCGTGCTGCCCGCCGGCCGGCTGCCCGAGCTGATCCGCTGGGCCCGCGACCTGCTGCCCTCCACGTATGGCGTGGAGGCGCTCGCCCGCACGTTCGACGCGCGGCCCGACTGGGCGGCGGTCGGTCTCGACCTCGCGGTGTGCGCGGGCGTGGGCGTGGCGTCCCTCGCGGTGGCGACCTGGGCGTACCGGCGGGCCGCGGTCCGCTGAGGCGCGGCGGCGCGCGTACGCCGCGCCCGCCCGCCGCCGGGCGCGCGCCCTGGTGGCGCGGCGCACAGGCATGTTTGGCAGGATGGCACGGTGAACGCACCGTTGACGCCGCCCCACCACTCGTCGCCTGACCCCTGGCAGCCGCCGGAGGGCTCCGCGCAGGACGGGCAGGCCTGGCCGGAGCAGCCCCCTTCCCCGCAGGGCCCCGGCATGCGTGCGGAGCTGGCGCAGGCGGGGCTCGCCCTCGTCGCGACGGCCGCGTTCGGGCTGCTGCTCGGCGCGCTGTGGGTGTGGCTCGCGCCGCGCGTGCCCCTGACGTCCGACAGCTCGGCCGTGCTGCTCAAGGACGTCGAGGGCGAGGAGGCGATCGGCGGGGACGGAACGTTCGTGCTGCTGGCGCTGGCGTTCGGTGTGGTCAGCGCGGTGGCCGTCTTTCTGTGGCGCAGGCGGGGCGGTGTGCCGCTGGTGTTCGGCCTGGCGCTGGGCGGTCTCGCGGCCTCGGTGATCGCGTGGAAGTTCGGCGCGGTCCTCGGCCCGACGAGCGATGTCGTGGCGCACGCGAAGCAGGTCGGCAAGGGCGTCACGTTCGACGCGCCGTTGGAACTGCACATGAAGGGCGCCCTGCTGGCCTGGCCGGTGGCGGCGATGGTGGTGCACCTCGCGCTCACGGCGGCGTTCACCCCGAAGGACCCGGAACCCCCCACGCACTGGGCCACCCAGGACTGACCCGGGCCACACCCCGGGCCGGCCCTGAGCACCGGCCCTGCGACCCGCCGCCCCGGACCTGCGCCCGGCGACTGGGCATCTCGCTCGGTGGCGCCACCGGTTGCCGTCTTCGCGCCCCGTGCCGGTGGCCCCGCGGCCCGCGGTAGGCCCGCCGGGGCGACCGGCGCGCGGTGGCCCCGGGTCGGAAGAGCGCTGCGCTGAACTCCAGGCACCGGGGTGTCCGGGGAGCCGGCCGCGGCGCGGGAGGAGGGGGGGGGGGGGGG
>NZ_JAGIQL010000028.1 GCF_017813245.1 Streptomyces montanisoli | reverse complement strand
CGGCACGCCCGTGCCGTCCGCGGCGAGCCCCGCCGCGAGCGCCGGTCCGACCAGGTCCCAGGAACCGGTCATCGAACCGCCGACGACGAGCGCGTCCGCGCCGAAGCGGCGCAGCCAGGGCGCGAGGGTACGCCCCAGCGCACCGAAGGCGCCGTTCAGCACGCGGTTCGCCGCCGCCTCGCCCTCCCTGGCCGCGGCGGCGATCTCGCGCACGTCGAGGCGGCGCCCGCGAGCGTGCTCGTAAGCGGCCATCAGGGCGCGCCGCGAGACGGTGTCCTCCAGCGGCCTGCCTTGGTGGCTGAGCAGGTCGGCGCGTCCTTGCGGGGGCACGGCCGGGCCGCTGGTGACGGCCGCGCCGTCGCGCAGGAACGCGGATCCGACGCCGGTCCCGAGGGTGACGGCGGCGAGCGCCGAGCTCCCGCGCCCCGCGCCCTCGGCCCATTCGCCGCGGGCGAAGGCCTCGGCGTCGTTGAGGAAGGCGGCGCCCGTGCACCGGGGGAGTCCTGACCGCAGCAGGGCGCCGAGGTCGAGACCGTCCAGCGCGTCGAACTTGCCGACGCCGTGGTAGCGGGCGATGCCGCGGCCGTAGTCGAAGGGACCGGGCAGCGCGACACCCCAGCGGGCCGGCGGCAGCGGCGGCAGCGCACGCCCCGCGCGCAGCAGGGTGGCGGTGATCGCGTCGGCCGTGCCGTCCCCGTCGAGCGGTTCGCGGTGTGCCGCGACCACCTCGGCGGGCCCGTGGCCGATCCGCACCAGCGCGGCCGTCACATGGGTGCCCCCGATCTCCAGGACCGGGACCGTGACCCCGTCCAGGCCCGGCCGGTCCGTGCGCCCGCCGCTCACTTCACGAACGCCTTGACGACCAGGCTCCCGGCCTCGCCGAGCCCCGTCACCGTGTACGCGCCGGCCGCCGCCGGGATCACGAGCGTCTCGGCGTACCCGACCCGGTGTGCGTCGCCGGCCTCGGTGCGTACCAGCACGCCGTCCCCCTCCACCACGTTGATGACGTGGAAGCGCCCCTCCGTGCTGTCGGGCGCGGTGGCACGCGCGTCGACCGCCAGCCGGTGGACGACGAAGAACATCTCGGGCAGCTGCCCGAGCACCTCTTCCGTCCAGCCCTCGCCCTTGCGGAGCATCCGTGGGGACTGTACGAGGTCGCGGGCGACGGCGTCACCGGTGCGTTCGGTGTCGAGGTTGCGGAAGGCGTGCTCCACGTGGACGGCGCGCTGCCGGTCCTCGGCGTCGCGGCGCAGCCAGTCGTAGAACCGCAGCGAGTACAGGTACGGGGTGGCGCTGACCTCCAGCACGACGTTGCCGGCGCCGCTGCCGTGCGGGGTGCCGCCGGGGATGAGGAAGAGCTGGTGCGGGGTGGCGGGGAAGGTCTGCACGAACCGGTCGATCGGGAAGGGGGTGCCGCCGGCGTCCGCCTCGTGGGCGCGGTGGTGGAACTCGTCCACGTCGGCGTCGCCGCGCAGGCCGAGGAAGACGGTGTTCTGCTCGCTGCCCACCATCAGGTAGTAGGTCTCGTGCTGGGTGTAGGGCCAGCCGAAGACGTCCTTCATGTAGTCCGGTCGCGGGTGGCAGTGGACCGACAGGTTGCCGCCGCCCGCGGTGTCGAGGTAGTCGAACCTGATCGGGAAGGAGGTGCCGAACATGTCGTGCACGCCTTCGCCCAGGACGAGTTCGGGGTGCAGGGAGACGAGGAGCTGGAACGGCACCTCGACCTGCGGCGAGTGGCCGCCCGCACGCTCGCCCTCGCGGGCGCTGTCCCGGTCGTCCAGGCCGTCGCCGCCGATCAGGACGCCGGACTCGGGCGCGATCAGCTCGTAGCCGAGCGCGGTGTTCGGGCCCTCGGGCTTGAAGCCGAGCTCCTGGCGGCCCCACTGGCCGCCCCACGGCGTGGTGTTGAAGGTCGGCCGGGTGCGGAACGGGCGGCGGGCGAGACGCGCGGCCGTCGCCCGAAGTGCGGCGCCGTCGAGCGAGGCGGGGGCGGCCGGGTCCTGGAGGTCGAGCCAGCGGTCGATCCGTCCGGCCAGGGCGTCGCGGTGCCGGTCGAGAACCGGCCAGTCGATGTAGAACAGCCGCCGGGTGCCGGCCGCGCCGTCGGACGGCCGCTGCCCGAGGTTGGTAACGGTACCTGCCGTGACCGCCGCCTCGGCATAGCGTTTGGGCAGGTCCGCGTACCAGAGCGCGTCGTGCTCGACGAGGGCCGCGCCGGGACCGTACACGACGATCAGCCCCTCGGCCTGCGGCACGGACGGCAGCGAGGCGAAGAAGTCGGCGAGTGACGCCTGCGACAGCGCGGCGAAGTGCGGGTCGCCGGCGAGCGGCCCCGACTCGGTACGGGCCTGTATCTCCTGCCAGGGCGCCAGGTGCGGGCGCATGTCGACCGTGGCGAGGCCGGGCCGTGCGGCCGTCAGGGACGCGCGCACGCCGTCCCAGTCCAGCGCCCAGGGGCCGTCGACGGCCACCACCCGGGTCTCGGTGGGCAGTTCGGCCAGGGCCGCGGGCCAGCCGCGCAGTACCGGCGCCCCGACGGCGTCGTAGCGCGGGTTGGGCTGGTAGGGCAGGCCACTGCCGTCGTGGTGCACGGGGACACCTTTCGTCGTTCGCGTCGCTTGTTCTCCGAGGCGTCCGGCGTCGTGTCACCGGCTTCGGTATCGGTACCATATCGCGCCGCCCCTGGATGTCCATGGTGTCTTCGCTCCAAGTGCCACTCAACGAGGAAGTTTCACATTTCCGTGGAACGAAGCCTTGTCACCTCCCGTTGGTACCGTTACCTTCAAGTCGGCCGTGCACCCGGCAACCGTTTCCGGCCAGGGGAGCACACGACGGAAGGACAGGCCGATGCAACCTGGCCGCGTTGATCACGGGACAGAGCCCCCGGACCCGAAGGGCCCCACAGGCGGTCCCACCCGACGGCGGCTGCTCGCCGGGCTCGGCGGCCTCACGGCCGCGGCCGCGCTGGCGGGCTGCGCCCGCGGCAGCTCCACCACGAGCGTGCCGGGCGCCGCCAACCTCTACAACGACAACGCCACCTGGTCGGACGGGTACGAGAAGGCCGGTGCGGTGCTCAAGCGGGTGTGCGGCTTCGACCTGCGCCCGCTCTCGAACGCCTCCACGACCTCGTACCAGGAGGTGGTGCAGACCTCGGTGCAGACCAGCCGGGCCGCCGATGTCGTCAAGTGGGCGTCCGGCTACCCGCTCTACTCGCTGGCCCGCTCGGGCGGCCTCACCGGGCTCGGCGCGGCGTGGGACGACGCGGTGGGGCACGGCTGGGTCTCGCCCCAGCTGAAGCCGGCGGTCACCTTCGACGGCACGGTCTACGGCATCCCGCTGTACCAGTCGTCGTACGTGTTCTTCTACGCCAAGCCGGTCTTCGACAAGTACGGGCTGCGCGAGCCCGCCACCTGGGACGAGTTCACGCACAACGCCGAAGTGCTGAAGAAGAACGGCGTGACGCCCTTCCTCGCCACCCAGAACGGGGTCTGGCCCGCCTTCGAGTGGTTCGAGGAACTGGTCAGCAAGCTCGACCCGGACTTCTACACCCGGCTGGTCAACGGCAAGGCCAAGTACACCGACGACACGGCCGTGGAGGCCATGACCATCTGGCGCGACTTCTACGCCAAGGGCTGGATGACCTCGCCCGACTTCGACGGCGCCAACGGGCCCGCGCAGATGAAGGCGGGCAAGCTGGCGATGTTCCTGCACGGCAGCTGGGAGTCGGCCGCCATCGCGGCGGCGGGCCTGAAACCGGACGTCGACTACGGCGCGTTCATCATGCCGACGGTGCACTCAGGCACCAAGCGGTCCGTGATCACCGAGTCGGGCGTCTTCGCCGTGCCGAAGCGTGCGGCGAACCACGACGGCGGCATGGCCGTCGTCTCCCACTGGCTCGACCCGCGGGTGCAGCGCGTGTGGTCGGACTTCCTCCAGGACAGTTCGGCCAACCCCACCGTGCCGGCCGGCAACCCGGTGATCGAGGCCGTGCAGCAGGACATCACGCGCAACCGGCGGACGCTGCTGACCCGCTACAACGAGGCCAGCCCGCCCAACCTCATCCAGGGGAACATCCTCGACCTGGGCAATTTCATGATCCACCCCACTCAGATCCGCTCGACGCTCGCCTCGATGCAGAAGCGCGCGGACGAGGAGTGGGACATCTGGCGGAAGGGCGGCTCATGAGTGTGACGACCGATCCGGTCCGGGGCCGGCGGGGACTGCCGCACGCGCGCCCTGAGCGGCCCACGGCTCCCCGGCGCGGGCCAGGGGCGCCGTGGCGGGAGCGGCTGATGTCGGGCGGCTTCCTGCTGCCGGCCGTGATCCTGGTGGCGGTGGTGCTGATCGCGCCCTTCTGCTACACGCTCTACCGCAGCCTCTTCAGCGACTACACCCACTCCACCTTCAACGACTTCGCCAACTACGGCGCGTTCTTCACCGACCCCAACCTGCTGCGGTCGCTGGAGAACACGCTGATGTGGGTCGGCGGCGCGATCGTCCTGCCCACCGGGATGGGCCTGCTGATCGCGATGCTCACCAACGCCACCCGGTGGAGCCGCGCGGCCCGGCTGGCCGTGACGATCCCGTACGCGATCTCCGGCTCGGCGGTCGCCGTGGTGTGGAACTTCATGCTCACGAGCGACGGAGCGGTCAACGGCGCGCTCAAGGGCCTCGGCCTCGGCGGCCTCGCGGGCAACTGGCTGCTCGACTGGCCGGGCAACACCATCGTGATGATCATCGCCAGCTCGTGGCAGGCCACCGGCGTCGCGGTCATCCTCTTCATGGTCGGCCTGCAGGGCGTCCCGCCGGAGACCCTGGAGGCCGCCGCGCTGGACGGCGCGGGCCCCTGGGCCAGGTTCCGCCACGTCGTCTTCCCGCAGCTGCGTCCCGTGTCGATCATCGTCATCGGGATGAGCCTCGTGAACGGGCTCAAGGCGTTCGACCTGATCTTCGTCCTCACCCAGGGCGGCCCAGGACGTGCCACCGAGACCCTGGCCGTGTCGATGTACCAGGAGACGTTCCTCTTCCTGCGGCCGGGCGCGGGCGCCGCCATCGCCGTGCTGCTGACGATCATCGTGCTGCTGGCGTCCTGGACGTACCTGCGCCGCCAGCTGCCGACCCAGGGCAAGGTGTGACATGAGCAGAATCGTCCGTAACTGCGTGGTCGTCCTCGTGGCGCTGCTGTGGTTCGTGCCCACCTATCTGCTGCTGGTCAACGGCGTGACCTCGGTGAGCGGCTACTCGGGCAGCCCCAACTGGTACCCGAACAGCTTCGGCCTGTTCGCCAACATCGAGGCGGCCTGGAAGACGGCGAACCTCGGCCCGGCCATGGCCAACAGCCTCTACTACTCGGCGGTGAGCTCGGCGTGCGCCGTGCTGCTGGCCTCGCTCGCCGCCTTCGCGGCCGCGATCATGCCGGTCAGGCGCCGCGCGCTGTGGTTCTGGCTCATCTACGGCGGCACCCTGCTGCCGCTCCAGGTGTTCCTGCGGCCGCTCTTCCTCGCCTACGCCAACACCGGCCTGTACGACACCCAGGCCGGCATGGTCGTCATCTACGTGGCCATCGCCATCCCGTTCGCCTTCTTCGTCCTGCGCAACTTCGCTGTCACCCTGCCGCCCGAGGTGATCGAGGCGGCCCGGCTCGACGGGGCGTCCTGGTGGCGGCTGTTCCGCAGCGTCTACGTGCCGCTGTCGAAGTCCGCGATGGTCGCGGCCTTCGTCTTCCAGTTCGTCGCCGTCTGGAACGACCTGCTCTTCGGCATCACGCTCGCCACCAGCCGCAACATCCGGCCGATCATGGCCGCGCTCGCCGATCTGCAGGGCAACTACTCCAACGTGGGCCCGCCGGTGGTGCTGGCCGGCGCGCTGGTCGTGTCGCTGCCCACCGTGATCATCTTCTTCCTCTCCCAGCGGTTCTTCGTCTCCAGCCTCAAACTCAACGTCTGACAGGGAGCCCCGCCATGGCGAAAGCCCGCACCATCCGCCGCGCCGGCCTGCTGCTGACCGCGCTGGCCACCACCGCGGCCGGCCTCCTCTCGGCGCCCGCCGCCCAGGCCGCGGGCTCCCGGCCCGCCGACTGGGCGGCCCGCGCCGAGACGAGCTACCGCGCGCTCCAGCACGAGCTCTACCTCGGCCCCACGGGCCACGGCCTGTACCGCGAGTCCACCCCCGCCGCGCCGGGCGGCAACCCGTACTCGTACCTGTGGGAGTTCCGCGAGGCCACGCAGGCCACCCTGTACGTGCGCGGCATCCCGCACGACGCGGGCCGGTACGGCAAGGACGTCGCCGACCGGTTCGCCGCCCTGCGGCAGTACGCCTCGACCGACCCCGCGCACCCCGGCTACGACTCCTACCTGCCGGCACCGCTCGGCACCGGCGGCGACCTCTTCTTCGACGACAACGCCGTGGTCGGCCTCTCGTACCTCACCGGCTACCGGGCCGGCGGCGGCCACGCGATGCTGGACGGCGCGCGCGCCGCGTTCACCACCGACCTGCGTGCCTGGGACGACGACCCCGCCAAGGAGTGCCCCGGCGGCATGCACTGGGTGGAGAGCAGCGCCAACACCATGCGGGCCGCCAACGTGACCGGCCTGTTCGCGCAGCTGTCCGCCGGGCTCTACCAGATCACCCACCAGCCGCGGTACCTCGACTGGGCACGGCGCGCCTACGACTGGAACCGCGACTGCCTGCGGCAGGCTCCGGGCCTCTACCAGAACGACCGCGACGACGACGGCAGCGTCAACACCACCCTGTGGACGTACAACTCGGGCGCCATGATCGGCACCGCGACCGAGCTGTACCGTGCCACCGGCGACCGCCACTACCTCGACCAGGCCGTCGAGGACGCCGACGGGGCACTGGCGTACTGGACGGCGGACGACCGGCTGTACAACCAGCCCGCCGTCTTCAACTCCTTCCTCTTCCAGGACCTGCTGCTGCTCGACTCCCAGCACCACGACCCGCGCTACCGCGCCGCCCTGAGCACCTACGCCGAACGGCTGTGGGCCGACAACCGCGACCCGGCCACCGGCCTGTTCCACTTCCAGGCGAGCAACGGCGGCGCGCCCGACCCGGCCCAGCCGGTGGGCACGCTCAACCAGGCCGCCGCCGTCCAGCTCCTCTCCCTGCTGGCCTGGGACCCCGACGACTACGACCGCACCAGCTGAGCCACCCCGAGGAACACGCATCAGATGAGCGACCGCCACACCCGCCCCTCCTGGTGGGACTCCACCATCGCCCGCGACGCGCTGCGCGAGGGCGCCGTCACCCACGTGCACCGGCACGGCGCGACGACCGTCAGGCTGTCCCTTGAACCGCTGCTGCGCCGCACGCCGGCGGGCGGCCTCACCCAGTCGGTGCGCGTCGCCGTCGAGCCGTTCCCGCGGCGGCCGATCCGCTCCGCCGCGGTGCGCATCGCCGGCGGCGCGCCGATCGACTGCGAGGTGGCCGATGGCCCCGCGGGATCGGTACGCGTGCTCGTGCCCGCCGTCGACGAGGAGGTGGACGCCACCCTCGACCTGCCCGAACTCGACCTGCCCGAACCGGTGAAGCTGCGCCTGCGCCCGCAGCGCCGCTGGACGGTGCACCTGGTGCAGCACGCGCACCTGGACATCGGCTACACGGACCCGCAGGGCACGGTGCTGGCCGAGGGCCGCGCCTCCCTCGACACCGTCCTCGACCTGATACGGGCCACCGACGACTGGCCGGAGCACGCCAGGTACCGCTGGTCGGTCGAGGGGCTCAGCACCTTCACCGACTGGGCGGCGCACCGTCCGCCGAGCCGGGTCGCCGAGTTCGTCCGCCGGGTGCGGGAGAGCCGCATCGAGCTGACGGCGATGCCGTTCAACCTGCACAGCGAGACGTGCTCGGTGGACGAGCTGCACGAACTGCTGCGGGACGCGGTCGACGTCAGGAAGCGCTACGGCGTCCCCCTGAGCACGGCCATGCAGACCGACGTTCCGGGGCAGGTCACCGGCCTGCAGGACGCGCTGGCCGATCACGGCTTCGGCCGGCTGTCCGTCGCGCACAACTGGGCCGGACGTGCTGCACCGCACCTCGTCGGCGGCGCGCGGCTGCCGCGGCTGTTCCGCTGGCGCACCGCCGACGGCCGCTCGGTACTCGTCTGGCGCACCGACACCCCGCAGGGCCTCGCCTACATGGAGGGCTCGATCATCGGCTTCGACGAGTCGCACGCGGCCGTCGACGACCTGTTCCCCGCCTACCTGACCGCACTGGCCGAGCGGCCGGTGCCGCACCGGGGCAAGGGCGTCCCCGGCTTCCCGATCCTCGACGCCGCCTACGAGGCCGACCCCTACCCTTGGGACGTCCTGCACCTGCGGGTGCTCGGCACGTTCGCCGACAACGGGCCGCCGCGCCTGGTCGCGGCCGAGACCGTGCGCCGGTGGAACGAGACCTGGGCCTACCCGCAACTGCGGATCTCCCGGCACGAGGACTTCTTCGCCGACGCCGAACAGCGGCTGGGCGACAGGCTCGAGACGTTCGAGGGCGACTGGTCGGACTGGTGGGTCGACGGCGTAGGCGCGGGCGCCGCGCCGCTCGCCATGAACCGCACCGCGCAGTCCGCGCTCGCGGACGCCCGGACCCTGGACGCCCTCGCCGGCCTGCGGGGCGCCGAGGGCGAGGCCGCGGGCGCCACCGAGATCGGCGACGTCTACCGGGCGGTGTCCCTCTTCAACGAGCACACCTGGGGGGCAGGCGACCCGTGGACGTACGGCTGCCGCGCCCACCAGTCGGGCGAGCAGCAGTGGCACTGGAAGTACGGGCAGGCGGTACGCGCGCACGACGGGGCGCTCGCCCTGCTGGAGCGGGCGTCGCACCGGCTGGGCAGTGCGCTGCCGCGGGCGCACGGCGCACGGGCGAGCTTCCACGTCGTCAACACCCGCAGCCGGGTACGGACCGACGTCGTGCGGTTCTTCCTGCCGGAGAGCGTGCTGCCGCTCGACGTGCCCGCACGGGTCGCGGACGGCCGCACCGGCCGCGCCCTGCCCGTCGCCGAGGAGAAGCAGACCAACCCGCTGCACCGGTCCGCCGGACGCTTCCTGCACGTCACGGTCGCGGACGTGCCGCCCCTCGGCACGGTACGGCTCGACGTCTTCCCGGCGGACAGGCGCCAGGAGCCGGTGCCGCACGACAGCCCGGTGCTGGAGAACGAGTTCCTCGCCGTACGCGTCGACCTGCGCCAAAGCCGCGTCGCGTCCGTCGTCGACAAGGCGACCGGCACCGAACTCGTCAACACCGAGGCGGTGTTCGGCTTCAACGGCTACGTCTACGACCAGTACGCGACGGCCGGCGGATTCAACCACCAGTCGAGCAAGACGGTGGCCGACGACTCCATGCACCTGCTCGCGGGCCGCGAAGTCGCCCCGGCCGCCGTGCTGGTGGAGCGCACCTCGTCGGCCGTGGCCGAGACCCTCGTCTACGAGTGCGTGCCGCCCGGCGCCGCCAGGCTGCGCACCACCCTCACCCTGGCGCACGGGGTGGCACGCCTCGACATCGCCAACCACCTCGTCAAACCCGCCACCATGACCAAGGAGAGCGCCTTCTTCGCCTTCCCCTTCGCGCTCGCGGACCCCGTGGTGCGTACGGAGGCGAGCGGTGGCGTGGCCGGCACGGACCTGCCGCTCGTCCCGGGATCCGCCCGGCACATGAGGGCGATACGCCGCTGGGCCACACTGACCGCCGGCCCCACCGCCGTCGGCTGGGCCACCCACGACGCGCCCCTCGTGCAGCACGGCAACATCGCCGTCCCGTACGTGCCGTACCCGCCGTCGGTGCCGGGGCAGGAGCCGGGCACCCTGTACTCCTGGGTGCACAACAACATCTGGGACACCAACTTCCCCAGCGAGCAGGCGTTCGAGCAGACCTTCCGCTACAGCGTCGCCGTCCGCGGGGACGGCGACCCGGCGCAGCCCGCGGCGCTCGGCATGCGGACGGCCGAGCCCAGCCACCCGCTGCACGCTGTCCGTGCGTACGGTCCGCCCGGCGGCGCGCCCGCCGCGTCGCTGGTGGCCGTGGACCGTCCGGACGTACGGGTGGCCGGGCTGTCGGCCGAGGGGACCGGCACGTTCCTGATCCGGCTGCAGTCCTTCGCCGACGAGCCGGTGACCGCGGGCCTGCGTCTCGGCCTGCCGTACACCACCGCGCTCGCCTGCTCCTACCTCGGCGAGAACGCCGCTCCCCTCGCGCCCGAGCCGGACGGCTCGCTGCGGGTGCGCGTTCCCACGCGCGGGACGGCGGCCCTGCTGGTGACGGCCGCCGGCTGAGTGACGGCCGCCGGCTGAGCCGCGGCGAGCGGCACACCACGACCGGCGGCGCGGCGAAGGGACCGCGCCCTACGCGCGGCCCGCGCCGCCGGTCACGACGTCCGCGTGCAGCAGCAGCCACTCCTCGACCTGGTCGGCGCTCGACGCGCCGGTCAGGACGTCGAGGGCGTACCCGTCCTCCAGCGCGACGAACCCGCGCGCCAGCACCGCGGGCGGCGCCACGAGCCGGAAGTCGCCGCTGCCGGCGCCCCGTTCGAGCACGCCCTGGTAGAGCGCGGCCTGCCGGGCGATGAAGACCGCGTTCTGCGCCGCCGCCGTCTCGTCCCGCAGCACGACCGGGGTGAGCTCGTACAGCAGGCGGCTCGTCTCCTCCGTCGGCCCCGGCCGCGGGACGCCCGACCTGACGCAGGCGCGCAGCTGCTCGGGCACCGACTCGGCGCGCGCCACGTGGTCCTCGCGGCGCAGGCAGTACTGCGCGTAGCCCCGCTCGTACACGGCGGCGAGCAGCTCCGTGACGTCCGGGTAGTAGTAGAGGACGGCGGCCGCGGTGAGCCCGGCCTCCTGGGCTATGTCGCGCAGGCGGGCCCCGGTGGAGCCGTGGCGCAGGACGGCGCGCGCGGCGGCGTCCATGAGCTGGAGCCTCCGCTCGACCTGGTTCTTCTGCCGCGGCATGGACCGATGATCCCATGAGCCCCGCACGGCGCCGTGGGCCGGTGCGGCGCCCGGCCGGCCCGGCAGGCCCCGCGTGGCCCGGCCCGCCCACGTCTTTTCGGGCCCTCCGAACCATTGACGGCCGGACATACGTTAAATAAATTTCGTTTAACGAATAGCGCCGCGGGCTGTCCGCGGGTCCGTCCGATTGGCCAGATACGCATGTCAAGAGCTCTTCCCCTCGCGCTCGTCCAGGCTCCGGCCCACGCCCCGGGCGACCTGACCGCCTTCACCGCCGAGGTGGAGGCGCTGACGCGCAGCCACCCCGTCGTCCGCCTGCTCGTCTTTCCCGAGCTGCACCTGTGCGCGACGGACGGGCCCGACGCGGCCGAGCCGCTGGACGGGCCGTGCGACAAGGCCCTGCGGGAGCTCGCCGGCGACCTCGGCGTCTGGCTGGCGCCCGGCAGCGTGTACGAGCGCGGCGAGGACGGGCGCGTGTACAACACGGCCGTCGTCTACTCGCCCGAAGGGCGCCGCGCCGCCCAGTACCGCAAGGTCTTCCCCTGGCGGCCGTACGAGACGACCGCGCCGGGGGACCGGTTCGTCGTCTTCGACATGGCGGAGTACGGCCGGGTCGGCCTCTCGGTCTGCTACGACGCGTGGTTCCCCGAGGTCACCCGCCACCTCGCGTGGATGGGCGCCGAGCTCGTACTCAACGTGGTGCGCACGCCGACAGCGGACCGCGAGCAGGAGCTGGTGCTCGCCCGCGCCAACGCCATCGTCAACCAGGTCTTCGTCGCGAGCGTCAACGCGGCCCCGCCGCACGGCATCGGCCGCAGCCTGCTCGTGGATCCGCAGGGCCGGGTGCGCGCCGAATCCGGCGGCGATCCGCGCGCGGTACTCAGCGACGTCATCGACCTGGACGAGGTCGACCGCGTACGCACCTACGGCACGGCCGCGCTGAACCGGGTCTGGGACCAGTTCGGCGAGACCGACGTCGCACTCGAACTGCCGCTGTACGGGGGCCGGATCGACCCGGCCACCTGGCGGCGCGCGGGAAAGGGAGGCAGGCCCTGATGGCGCGAGAACGCACGGCGGCAGAACGCACGGCGGCAGAACACGCGGCGGCACCGCGCACACCGGCACTCGCGGCCAGGCTCGGCCTGCTCTCGGTCGTGCTCTTCGGCGTCGCCTACATGTCGCCGTCGATCGTGATGACCACCTTCGGTGTCATCTCCTCCACCAGCGGCGGCGCCGCGCCCACCGCCTACGTCGTGGCGACCGTCGCCATGCTCATCACGGCGCTGAGCTACGGGAAGATGGCGCGGATCCTGCCCGCGTCCGGATCCGCGTACACCTACGCACGGGAGATGATCGACTCCCGGGTCGGCTTCCTGGTCGGCTGGGCGATCCTGCTCGACTACTTCTTCCTGCCCATGGTGGCCTGGCTGATCCAATCCCTCTACCTGAACGCCCAGTTCCCCGCGGTCCCCGTATGGGGCTGGCTGATCGCGAACATCGTCGTGACCACCGGCATCAACATCCTCGGCACGGTACTCGCCGACCGCGTCAACAAGGTGCTGATGGGGCTGACGGTCGCGGGCATCGCCGCCTTCGTCGTCATGTGCCTGCACCACCTCGGCGGCGGCTCGGCGGGCAGCGCCGCGGCACCGCTGTGGAGCGGGCACGTCACCGTCGGCGCCGTCTCAGCGGCCGCCGCCATCGCCGCCTACTCGTTCCTCGGCTTCGACGCGGTGTCCACCCTGAGCGAGGAGACCGTCGACGCCGGGCGCACCATCCCGCGCGGCATCGTGCTGACGGTCCTGGCGGGCGGCCTCGTCTTCGTCGTCGTCGCGTACGTGATGCAGTGGGTGCACCCCGGCGGCCACTTCGCGGACGAGTCGACCGCCTCCTACACGATGTCGGTGCTCGTCGGCGGCCGCACGTTCGCCGACGTGGTCAACGTCGTCGTGCTGATCGGCGGTTTCGCCTCCGGCCTCGCCATCCAGGCGAGCACCAGCCGCCTGATGTACGTCATGGGGCGCGACGGGGTGCTGCCGCGCCGGTTCTTCGGCCGGCTGCACGCGCGGCTGAAGACCCCGGTGCTCAACCTGCTGCTGGTGGGCGCCGCGGCGTTCATCGCGCTGAGCCTGTCGCTGGCGACGGCCACGTCGTTCATCAACTTCGGCGCGTTCACCGCGTTCACCATGGTCAACGTCTGCGTCGTCGCCCACTTCGTGCGCAACCGCGGCACCGGTGCCGGGCTCCCGTTGTTCGGGCACGTGGTGCTGCCCGTGCTCGGCGCCGCCGTCGACGTCTACCTCCTCACGCAGCTCAGCTCCACGGCCATCTGGCTGGGAGCGGGCTGGCTGGCCCTCGGGATCGTGTACCTGGTCGCGCTGACCCGCGGCTTCCGGAGGCCGCCGCCCGCGATGAACCTCGCGGAGTAGCCGCACCGCCCGGCCGGGGGCCGCCTCGCAGCACCACCCGGCCGTGGCCGTCTCGTAGCACCGCCGCGTCAATGCCCTTGCCACAGCGGTCGGTTCCTTTTTATAGTCAGGGTGACTATTAAGGAGGCGGTCATGAGCGTCTCGGGCATACTCGCGCCCCTTCAGCACCCCCTGGTGACCGTGCTCGGCACCACCGTGAGCTGGACCGAGGTCCTCGGCTTCGGCAGCGGCGCGCTGTGCGTGTGGCTCGTCGCCCGCCAGCACCTCGCCAACTGGCCGGTCGGCATCGCCAACAACCTCTTCTACCTCCTGCTGTTCGCGCAGACCGGCCTGTACGCCGACGCGGGCCTCCAGATCGTCTTCATCGTCCTCGCCGCGTACGGCTGGTGGGTCTGGGCCCACGGGGGTGGCCCGGAATCCGCCGGCGACCTGCCGGTGCGCCGCAGCACGCGTGCCGAATGGGCGCTGCTGTGCGCGGCGGGGACGGTGGGGACCGCGGCGCTCACGCTGCTGCTCGGCCGGTTCACCGACTCGACCGTCCCCTTCTGGGACGCGCTGACCACGGCGCTCTCGCTGGCCGCCACCTACGGCCAGTGCCGCAAGCTGCTCGAGTCCTGGTGGCTGTGGATCGCCGCCGACCTCGTCTACGTGCCGCTGTACGCGTACAAGGGCCTGTACCTCACCTCACTGCTCTACGTGGGGTTCGTCGCCCTGTGCGTCACGGGGCTGCGCGGCTGGCGCCGCGACCTCGCGGCCGCCGGCGCCGCCGTACGGCCCCGGCAGGGGGCGCCGGCGTGAGCCACGTCCCGTATCCGCACGGCCTGGTCCTCGGCAAGTTCTACCCGCCGCACGCGGGCCACCACTACCTGGTGCGGACCGCGCGCGCCCGCTGCGCCCGGCTCACCGTGCTCGTGTGCGCCGCGTCCGTCGAGTCGGTGCCGCTCGCGGACCGCGTCGCCTGGATGCGCGAGACGCACCCGGACGCCACCGTCGTGGGCGCCGTGGACGACGTGCCGATGGACCTGCACGACCCAGCCGTCTGGGACGCGCACATGGCCGTGTTCCGGGCCGCCGTGCCCGGGCCCGTCGACGCCGTCTTCACGTCCGAGCCGTACGGCGGCGAGCTGGCCCGCCGCTTCGGCGCGGTGTCCGAGCAGGTCGACCCCGAGCGCCTGACCCACCCCGTCTCGGGCACGGCGGTACGCGCCGACCCGGCCGGCCGCTGGGACTTCCTCGCGCCGCCCGTGCGCGCCGCCCTCGCCCGCCGCGTCGTGGTCGTCGGCGCCGAGTCCACCGGCACCACCACGCTCGCCCGCGACCTCGCCGCCCACTACCGGCGGCGCGGCGGCGTGTGGGCGCGCACCCGGTGCGTACCCGAGTACGGGCGCGAGCTCAGCGCGCACAAGCTCGCCGCCCTGCGCGCCGCGCGGCCCGGCGCGCACTGGAGCGACGTCGCCTTCACCAGCGACGAGTTCCCGCTGATCGCCGAGCGGCAGAACGCGGCCGAGGAAGCGGCCGCGCGCACCGGATCGCCGCTCCTCGTCTGCGACACGGACTCCTTCGCCACCACCGTCTGGCACGAGCGCTACCTCGGCACGCGCAACCCCGCGGTCGAGGCGGTCGCGGACCGCGCCACGCACCACCTGTGGCTGCTCACCGACCACCGCGGCGTGCCGTTCGAGGACGACGGACTGCGCGACGGGGAACACCTCAGACCGTGGATGACGGACCGCTTCCGCGCGGAACTCACCCGCATGGGAAGGACGTTCCGCCTCATGCACGGGTCCCGCACGGCGCGCCTCGCGGCCGCCGTCACCGCCGTCGACGAACTGCTCGGCCGCGGCTGGGACTTCGCACCACCCCTGCCGGAGAAGCGTTGAACACACCACCCGAGCACGTACCACGGGACCACACGCCATCGCAGCTGAATGCACCGCCCCGCGCGGGGCACGTCGCGCCCGAGGGTTACGACCCGGGCGCGTTCGAGCCGTTCGCCGTCACCGTCGACCTCGCCGTGTTCACGGTGCGCGACGCGCTCCTGCACGTCCTGCTCGTCCAGCGCGGCGAGGAGCCGTACCGGGGCCGCTGGGCGCTGCCCGGCGGGTTCCTGCGCCCCCGCGAGTCCGCCGAGGCGGCCGCGCGGCGCGAGCTCGCCGAGGAGACCGGGCTCGGCGGCGGCACCGCGGGCGCGCTCCACCTCGAACAGCTGGCGACCTACAGCGACCCCGGCCGTGACCCGCGGATGCGCGTCGTCTCCGTCGCCTACGCGGCGCTCGTGCCCGACCTGCCGGAGCCCCGCGGCGGCGGCGACGCCGCACGCGCCGGCTGGACGCCGCTCGCGCAGGCGCGGCGCCTCGCCTTCGACCACGACCGCATCCTCGCCGACGCCCACGACCGCGTCGGCGCCAAGCTGGAGTACACCGGACTCGCCACCGCGTTCTGCCCGCCCGAGTTCACCCTCGGCGAGCTCCAGCAGGTGTACGAGACCGTCTGGGGCGTCGCCCTCGACCGGCCCAACTTCCGCCGCAAGGTCCTCGCGACACCCGAGTTCGTCACCCCCGCGCGAGGCGGCAGGCGCAGGACGGGCGGCCGCGGCAAACCCGCCGTCCTCTACCGGGCGGGCGACGCCGCCGCGCTCCACCCACCACTGCTGCGACCGGAAGGACCCACCCCGTGACACCGACAGGAACACCGACGAGACAGGCCGCGACGGGCGCGCTGACCGGGCTCGCCCTCGGCGACGCACTCGGCTTCCCCACCGAGTTCAGCAGCGTCCCGGCGATCCTCGCGAAGTGCGGCCCCTGGCGCGAGATGAAGCTGCCGGACCCCGCCTTCGTCACCGACGACACCCAGATGGCGCTCGCGTTCGCCAGGGCGCTGCGCGCGAGCACGGAAGGCGGCAGCCTCGACCCCGAACGGCTCGCGAAGGAGACCGGCGACGCCTACGTCAGCTGGTACCGCGACCCCGAGAACAACCGCGCGCCCGGCAACACCTGCCTGAGCGCCTGCGCCGTACTCGAACACCTCGACCGGCCGCGCGAACCGTGGCAGCGGGCCGCCCGCATGGAGTCCAAGGGGTGCGGCGCGAACATGCGCGTTGCACCGATCGGTCTCGTGCCAGGACTGAGCCAGGAGCAGCGGGCGGGCGCCGCGCAGCAGCAGTCCGCCCTCACCCACGGCCACCCCACGGCGCTCGCCGCCAGTGACCTGACCGCGCACGCCGTCCGCCTGCTCGCGGACGGCGCCGACCCGGCCGGCCTCGTCGGGCGGCTGCGCTCCTACGCCTGGGAGAACCGCACCCGCTACCACCACGACTGGCTGGGCGGCCTGTGGGAACAGGCAGGCGACGCCACCCCCGGCGAGTTCATCGCCCGCGGCTGGGACGACTGCCTCGCCGCGCTCGACCGGCTGCGCGACGCCCTCAGCACCCCCTCGCCCGAGACCGACCCCTGCCTCACCACAGGTGACGGCTGGATCGCGGAGGAGGCGCTGGCCACGGCGCTGCAGTGCTTCCTGCTCTTCCCCGGCGAACCCGTCACCGCCCTGCGCAGGGCGGCCTGCACCCGCGGCGACTCCGACTCCATAGCCTGCCTCGCCGGGGCCTTCGCGGGCGCCCACCTCGGCCCGGGGGTTTGGCCGGCCGCCTGGGCGGAGCGCATCGAGTACCGCACCGAACTGCTGTCCTTCGGGGCGCTCTGGGACGCCTGAGCCGTCCGGTGGGACAACAGCCTCCGCGTGCCCGCCGCGTCTCCGCCCGTCTCGCAGGGCGAGAGGCGATGTCCGGCGGGCGGTCACGGACACTACGCTGAAAGGGAGGCAGACGATCACTGAGGAGCGCGTTGTGGCGGTACGAGCGGTTCGTGGAGCGGTACAGCTTGAGCAGGACGAAGCCGGACACATGGCCGACCAGGTCAAACAGCTGCTCACGGCGATCCTCGACCGCAACGGCCTGACCGCGGACGACCTGATCAGCATCTGGTTCACCGCCACCCCCGACCTGCACAGCGACTTCCCCGCGGTCGCCGCGCGCGAGCTCGGCATCGTCGACGTGCCGCTGATCTGCGCCCAGGAGCTGGACATCGCGGGCGCCATGCCCCGCGTCGTGCGGATCCTCGCCCACATCGAGTCCGACCGCTCCAAGGCCGACCTCTCGCACGTCTACCTCGGCGCCGCCGCGAGCCTGCGCAAGGACATCGCGCAGTGAGAACCGCCCTCGTCATCGGGACGGGCCTCATCGGCACCTCGGTCGGGCTCGCGCTCGCCGCCCGCGGTGTCGCCGTCCACCTCTCCGATCACGACCCGGGCACCGCGCGCACGGCCGCCGCGCTCGGCGCCGGCACCGAGGAGCCGCCCGAAGGGCCCGTCGACCTCGCCGTCGTCGCCGTACCGCCCGCGCACGTCGCCGCCACGGTGGCAGGCGCGATCCGCGCGGGCCTCGCCCGCGCCTGCATCGACGTCGCCAGCGTCAAGAGCGGGCCGCGCCGCGAGCTCGAAGCGCTCGGCGCCGACCTCGGCTCGTACCTCGGCACGCACCCGATGGCGGGCAAGGAGCGCTCCGGGCCGCTCGCCGCCACCGCCGACCTCTTCGAGGGACGCCCCTGGGTGCTGACGCCCGGCAAGGGCACCGACACCGAGGCGCTCAACCTCGCGCTGGAACTCGTCTCGCTCTGCCGCGCCGTCCCCGTCGTGATGGACGCCGAGGCGCACGACCGCGCCGTGGCGCTCGTCTCGCACACCCCGCAGCTCATGTCCTCCCTGGTCGCCGCGCGCCTGCGGGGCGCGGAGGAGTCCGCCGTACGCCTGTGCGGGCAGGGCGTACGCGACGTCACCAGGATCGCGGCCTCCGACCCCGGCATGTGGATCGACATCCTCACCGCCAACCCGGGCCCCGTCGCCGACGTGCTCGCGGACGTCGCCGTCGACCTCGGGGAGGCCGTGCAGGCGCTGCGGGCGCTCGAGTCCTGCGACGACGACAAGCGGCAGGGCGGCGTACGCGCCGTCGAGGACCTGCTGCGCCGCGGCAACGCGGGCCGCAGCCGGGTGCCGGGCAAGCACGGCGCGGCGCCCGCCGCCTACGAGATCGTCGCCGTGCTCGTCACCGACCGCCCCGGCGAGCTGGCGCGGATCTTCGCGGACGCGGGCGCCGCCGGCGTCAACGTCGAGGACGTCTCGATCGAGCACGCGACCGACCAGCAGGCGGGCCTCGTGCAGCTCATGGTGGAGCCGTCGGCGGCCCCGGTGCTCAGCGCCGCGCTCCGCGAACGCGGCTGGTCCATCCGGCAGTGATCACGCGGCGCCGGCCGCGTCCGTACGGCGGCGCGGCGGCACTGTGCCGAACGAGTGCATCGCCCGCGCCGGGTACTCGGTAACCTCTACGGAGGAACTCGACGCGCGGGACACGTGTGTGCCGCGCCGCCGCTGTACACACCGTGCGTACCCCGCGCCACCCAGGAAGGTGCCCGCCCCCGTGGAAACCGCCGCAACTGCCGCCACCACCGCCCCCGCCACCGGGCCGGCGGTGATCGTCGCCATCGACGGTCCCTCGGGCACCGGCAAGTCGAGCACGTCCAAGGCCGTCGCGGCGAGGCTCGGCATGAGCTTCCTCGACACCGGCGCCCAGTACCGTGCCATGACCTGGTGGATGATCAGCAACGGCATCGACGTGACGGACACCGCGGCCGTCGCCACGGCCGCGCACAAGCCCGTCATCGACTCGGGCACCGACCCCGCGGCCCCCTCCATCACCGTGGACGGCGCGGACGCGTCAGGGCCGATCCGCACCCCCGAGGTCACCGCGAAGGTCAGCGCCGTCAGCGCCGTGCCCGAAGTGCGCGCGGTCATCACACGGCTGCAGCGCTCGATCGCCGCGGCCGCGCCCCACGGCATCGTCGCCGAGGGCCGCGACATCGGCACGACGGTGCTGCCCGACGCGGACGTCAAGGTGTTCCTCACCGCGTCGGCCGAGGCGCGCGCCGCACGCCGCAGCGGCGAGCTCGGGTCCACCGCCACCGCGGACGTCGCCGCCACCAGGGAAGCGCTGATCAAGCGGGACGCGGCCGACTCGGGACGCAAGACCTCACCGCTCGCGAAGGCCGGCGACGCGACCGAGATCGACACCACGGACCTCACGCTGGTCCAGGTCATCGACCGCATCGTCGCCCTCGTCGAGGAGAAACGAGCCGCGAAGTGAGCACATCAGGCACCTCGCGCGAGCGGCGGAACAGCGCGTCGGAGCGCGGCGCGGCCTTCGGCCGCGGCCTCGGCATCGGGCTGATCAACACACTGTGGAACGCGCGCGTCCTCGGCTCCTGGCGCGTGCCGGCGCAGGGCCCCGTGATCCTCGCCGTCAACCACTCGCACAACGTCGACGGGCCCATGCTGATGGGGCTCGCACCGCGGCCCGTGCACTTCCTCATAAAGAAGGAGGCGTTCGCGGGCCCGCTCGGCACGTTCCTGCGCTCCATAGGCCAGCTGAGCGTCGACCGCGAGGCAGTCGACCGCTCGGCCGTCACGGACGCGCTCGGCGTGCTCGCCGAGGGCAAGGTGCTGGGGATATTCCCCGAGGGCACCAGGGCAGGGGGCGGCGACTTCGGAGCGCTGCGCGCGGGACTCACGTACTTCGCGGTACGGTCCGGGGCGCCGGTCGTGCCCGTCGCCGTGCTGGGAAGCGCGGAGCGGCCCGGACGGTTGATACGGGAGCTGCCGGCGCTGCGCAGCCGTGTCGACATCGTCTTCGGCGACCCCTTCGAGGTGCCGTCGGGGCGGCGCACGCGCGCGGCGCTCGACGACGCCACCGTGCGGGTGCAGGAGCGGCTCACCAGCCACCTGAAGACCGCCCGGCAGCTCACCGGCCGGTAGAGGGCGCCGGGCACGCGCCGCGCACCCGGCGCGGCCGCACACACTTCACCCGGTGGACCGCCTCCCGGCGGCCACCGACCACCACGAACGAGGAACGCACTTCATGGACGACCAGATCGGGACCGGCTCGGGCGACGAGCACGGGGAGCTCGGCGGCGCCGAGTACGCGGAGTTCATGGAGATCGCCGCGCAGGAGGGGTTCGACCCCGAGGAGGTCGACGGCGCGCTCGACGAGGCCGGCCACGGGCCGCTTCCCGTCGTCGCCGTCGTCGGCCGCCCTAATGTCGGCAAGTCGACTCTCGTGAACCGCATCATCGGCCGCCGCGAGGCGGTCGTCGAGGACAGGCCCGGCGTCACCAGGGACCGGGTGACCTACGAGGCCGAGTGGTCGGGCCGGCGCTTCAAGGTCGTCGACACCGGCGGCTGGGAGCAGGACGTCCTCGGCATCGACGCCTCCGTCGCCGCCCAGGCCGAGTACGCGATGGACGCGGCCGACGCCGCGATCTTCGTCGTGGACGCGACGGTCGGCGCCACCGACACCGACGGCGCGGTCGTCAGGCTGCTGCGCAAGGCAGGCAAGCCGGTCGTGCTCTGCGCCAACAAGGTCGACGGCCCGAGCGGCGAGGCCGACGCGGCCATGCTCTGGTCGCTGGGCCTGGGCGAACCGCACCCGGTCTCCTCGCTGCACGGGCGCGGCACGGGCGACATGCTCGACGCCGTGCTCGAAGCGCTGCCCGACGCGCCGAAGGAGACGTTCGGCGGCGCCGTCGGCGGCCCGCGCCGCATCGCGCTCGTCGGCAGGCCCAATGTCGGCAAGTCGTCCCTGCTGAACAAGGTCGCGGGCCAGGAGCGCGTCGTCGTCAGCGAACTGGCGGGCACCACCCGCGACCCGGTCGACGAGCTCATCGAACTCGGCGGGACGACATGGAAGTTCATCGACACGGCGGGCATCCGCCGCCGTGTCCACATGCAGGAGGGTGCGGACTACTACGCCTCCCTGCGCACCGCGGCGGCCGTCGAGAAGGCCGAGGTCGCGATCGTCCTCATCGACACCAGCGAGTCCATCAGCGTCCAGGACCAGCGGATCCTCACGATGGCCGTGGACGCCGGGCGCGCGCTCGTCATCGCGTACAACAAGTGGGACACGCTGGACGAGGAGCGCAGGTACTACCTGGAGCGCGAGATCGACTCCGAGCTCGGGCAGGTCTCCTGGGCGCCGCGGGTGAACGTGTCGGCGCGCACGGGACGCCACATGGAGAAGCTCGTCCCGGCGATCGAGACGGCGCTCGCGGGCTGGGAGACGCGCGTCCCGACCGGCAGGCTCAACGCCTTCCTCGGCGAGCTCGTCGCGGGCCACCCGCACCCGATCAGGGGCGGCAAGCAGCCGCGCATCCTCTTCGGCACCCAGGCGGGCACCAGGCCGCCCCGGTTCGTGCTGTTCGCGTCCGGGTTCATCGAGGCCGGCTACCGGCGCTTCATCGAGCGCAGGCTCCGCGAGGAGTTCGGGTTCGAGGGCACCCCGATCCACATCTCCGTACGGGTGCGGGAGAAGCGCGGCCGCAAGAAGTGATTCCGGCGACGGCCGAGCGGCCGCGTTCAGCCCCGTGGCCGGGGCGCCTCACAAGGGGCGCCGCGGCGCGGGACGTTCACACGGGGCGCCGCCGCGCGGGCGGCAGCGCGGCCTGCGCGTGGCGCGGCTGCTGGTACGGGTCGCGCTGCCACCCCCCGGGCTGGACGGCCCGCTCCCCGTACCGGCCGGCGTAGCCGCCGCGCGGGACGGGACGGATCCCGAAGGCGGTGAAGCCGAGGTCCTCCTCACCGCTCCTGTCACCCGGCAGGGCTCTGAACGACCTCAGGTACTCGGAGTACAGCGCGTCGTAGATCGGCGTCGTGCTGTACCCGTCGACGAGGTCCTGCGCGGGGCGCATCGAGGGAAGGTGGGCGCGGGTCGGTTCGTAGGCGTACACGTGACGCCCAACGACCCCGCGACCTTCGGGATGCGGGGTATCGGGCGTTATTGCCCTGTTTTTGTACGGGTCCCCGGCCACCGGCGGCTCGTCGGGCCGCCGGTGGCCGGCCGTGTGACGGCCCGTCACGTGCCCGCCAGCGGCATGGCGGCGGCGACGAGGCGGCCGTTGGCCGCTGCCTTGTCCAGCGCGTCACGCAGCAGATCCTCGCGCGGCTGCTGCCCGATCGAGCCGACGGGCGCGGCGAAGACCAGTACCCGGCTCGACTTGCTGGCCTCGGCCCGCCATCCCTCGGTGACCTGGAGCGGCTGGTGCGCCTGCCACCAGGCGACCTGCCCGCCGCCGTTCGCGCCGGGCTGGAGCACCGCGTGCAGCTTGCCCATGGCGAGCAGCACCGACCAGCCGGGCAGCGCCTCGGGCGCGGCGGACAGGTCGTGCACGGACTGGAAGCCCTGTTCCACGAGCAGTTCGAGGAACTGGTCGGGGCCCGTCGTGCCGGGGCGCGCGATGGGCGCCGTCGGCTCGACCACCAGGGCGGGGTGCAGGGCGCCGTCGATCAGGACGAGCCCGCTGGTGACGCCGAGCACGGCCTGCTCGGGCCGGCCCGACGGGGTGGCGGCATCGCCCTCGCCGCCGGTGATGGACCTGACCGCCCCCTGGAGCTGGTCCTCCGCCACCTGCACGACCTGCGAAGGGATGCAGGATGCGTGGGCGAAGGCGAGCACGGCGGTCTCCTCGCCGACGAACAGCACGGTGCTCGTACGCTCCTGCTCCGAGTCGCCGGGCGTGCGGCAGGAGGTGCAGTCGTAGCTTCCGGGCGAGTTGTCGCCGGTGAGCAGCCGTTCGGCTTCTTCGTCGCCGATCTCGGCGCGTACGTCTTCGCTGACGTCGAGCATGCGCGGCACGGGTGGCTCCTCGAACTCGGTACGTGGCGCCGGGTTCTTCCCGGCTCGTACGAAGACAACGGGCGATCAGTGGCCGGGGTCACGCTGCGGCGCCGCACAGAAGGGTCGAATCTTCGGGGAAACGGCACCGATCTTCGGGGAAACGGCACCGAACGTCCGTATTCCGCATCTCACTCGTGGGGCGGGCCGCCGTGGCCCGCCGGGACGCGCGCGGTGCCGTGCGCCGGACTCCAGCCACCAGACAGCGGAAGAACGAGGAAGCCAGACCGCATGAACGGTTCCACCGAGCACATCGCGCCGGCGACCGGGTACGCCGTCGACTGCAGAGCGGACTCGGCGGGCGGCATCACGTTCGACATCCCGTGCGACGGGCTGCCCGAGCGCGCGGTCCTCGTGCTGGGGGCCCGCGGTGGGGACGGCGGCGGGGACGGCGGTGGACGCGCCGACGTCAGGCTGCCGCTCATGGCCGCCGACGACGGCCGCAGGCGCGCCGTCCTGCCCTCCACCGTCGAGCTGGCCGAGGGCCACTGGGACGTCCGCTGCGACACCCCGGAGGCGGACGAGCCGCTGCGCACGGGGGTGCGGGACGTGCGGGCCCTGGTCGGCCGGGTGCCCGAGGCCGGCCCCGTCTCGGTCCGCCTGCCGTACCCCACGGCGGACGGCGGCCTGGCGGTGCGCAGCTGGGTCAGGGAGCCGCACGCGGAGGCGGGCGAGATCCACTGCCTGCCGGGCGCCGTCACCGTCGAGGGAGTCTCGTACGGGACGGCGGGCGGGTCGGGCGGCGCGGTCGTCGAGGCGCGGCTGCGCGGCGGCGGGCTCGTGCACCGGGTGCCGGCCACCGGGCGCGGCGGCGTCTTCGCCTTCACGCTGCCGTACAGGCCGCTCGCCCGCGCGTGCGCGGGCCGGCGTCAGTGGTGGGACCTATGGCTGGTGCCGGGCGATGGCCTCCCGGCGGCACGGATCTCCCGGATCCTCGACGACGTGTGGGACAAGCGGCGCTGGACGGTCGGTCCGGCGCACGAGTCGGCGGGCGTCAGCGCCCTGCCGTGCTACACGGAGGACAACGGACTGAGCGTGCGGCTGGAACCGGCGCACCTCGCGGCCGCCACCTCGTGAGCGAATTACCGCACGTTCCGGTATTCGAAAGTGCTGCCGCGGCGAGTCGTCATGGACACGAGTAATGCGGTAAACGGAATTTCTCCGGTCCCGGCCGCGTGAAATTCAGGGGGACGGTATATGGCGGCCCGGTGTCCGCTTCGCCATTACCCTCTGCCAGCTGTCGAGATCCTGTGACAGAAGTGTGACTCCGGTGGGCCGAAAGGGGGTGCCGCGCCCTCGCGCACCGGCCGCCGCCTTCCGCCGCGGGCGGGGCCGACCTACGGTGAGGGCATGGCACCGACACCCCGACCCCAGCAGGGCCCTGACGACGCCACGGAGGCGTACGTCGGCCTCGACGCCGAGAGCGCGGAGCGCAGGGCACGGGAGCACGGCTGGACCACGGTGCGCGCGCTGCCGCCCGGTTCCGTCGTGACGCTCGAGTTCCGCGAGGGCCGCCTGAACTTCGAGGTGGACGACGGCTCCGTGGTCCGCTGCTGGCGCGGCTGACGCCTGCCGCCACCGCTGGACGCCGCCGACGCCAGGCACGGCCCTTCTGGTCAGCCGCCGGCGATCTGCCGGGACTGCGGCGGCCTGCGGTTGCCCGCGGGCGTGACCGGCGGGCGGTCCGAGCGCACCGGGTGGTGCGTCCGCGACTGCGCCAGCGTGCCCTTGGCCTGACCCGGCGCGACGGAGGAGCCGGCGGCTCCCGCACGCCCCGAGCGCGCGGCCCCGACCGGCCTGCGCGGCGGCTCGCCGTCACTGGGCCGCCTTGGCGGCTGCGGCTCGTCCTCGCCCGGCGACGCCGGCGCGCCCGCTCTCGCACCGCGGTAGGCGCGCAGCCGGTCGCGTGCGGCGAAGATCGCCAGCTCGGCGCGGCCGATCATCGGCTCGAACCAGGGCATGGCCAGCAGGATCAGCAGGCCGGCCGCCCAGCCGAGCAGGACGTCGCTGACCCAGTGCGTACCGAGGTAGACGGTCGTCGCGCCGACGCCGAGGGCGAGCGCGGACGAGCCGAGCGAGAGGTAGCGGCGGGTGCGCGGGGTGGTGGCGAGATAGGCGAGGATGCCCCAGGTCACGACCGCGTTGGCGGTGTGGCCCGAGGGAAATATGTCGCCGCCGGAGAAGAGCTCGGGCGAACCGACCTGCGTCCCGTAGTGCGGGCCCTGCCTGCCGAGCCCCAGCTTCACCGCGCCGACCGTCACGTTCAGCAGCAGCAGCGACGTGCCGAGTACCAACAGCGGCCGCAGCGTGTGCTGGCGCCACGACCGCCAGCCGAGCCAGGCGGCGATCATCACGGCCGTGGGCCCGCGCTGCCCGAGGACCACGAAGTAGTCGAGGAACGCGTGCAGCCCCGGCCACTGCTGGTAGGGCCGGAAGAGGAAGGTCTTCCAGTCCAGCGCCACCAGCCAGGAGTCGGTGAGCACGGCAGCCACGACGAAGACGTAGAACGCCAACGTCCCGCCGAAGAGAGCCGTGCGGGTGGAGCTCATCCGCGGGATCACTATCTTCGGCGGCACCGGCTCCCGGTCGAGGCGGGCAAAGATGTCGGTACGCACCCAATCGACGTTACAGCGAGTGAGTGAGCGGGCAGGTCGATCAGGTCTCTTTGTGATGACGATGTGATGTGGAGTATGTCTCAGATCACGGTTTATCCGAAGCGGTTCCCGAAATACAAGTGATCTTGTTCTTTTTATTCGACACACCGTGCGAGGCGATTCCCCGTGCTGCCGTGAATTGGTTCACGGAAGCGTCGCGCGGGATTTCCCGTCCGCTCGCCCTGGACGCCCCGGCCGCACTGCCCGTAACGTCGGGCACGGCCGTTGACTACCACTGCTAGTTTTCAGGTGCCGCCGGAGGTAACACCATGTCCAAGCCGTCCGCCGCCAAGCGCCCGCCCTTCGACCCGGGCGACCCCCTCGGCATCGACGACCTGCTCGGTCCCGAGGACCTCGCGGTGCGCGACACCGTGCGCGCCTGGTCGGCCGACCGCGTCCTGCCCGACATCGCCGACTGGTACGAGCGCGGCGAGCTGCCCGGCGTGCGCGAGCTCGCCCGCGAGCTCGGCGGCCTCGGCGCGCTCGGCATGCACCTGGAGGGCTACGGATGCGCCGGCGCGAGCGCGGTGCAGTACGGACTCGCCTGCCTGGAGTTCGAGGCCGCCGACTCCGGCATCCGTTCCCTCGTCTCCGTGCAGGGCTCGCTCGCGATGTACGCGATCCACCGCTTCGGCTCGGAGGAGCAGAAGACACGGTGGCTGCCGTCCATGGCGTCGGGCGAGACGATCGGCTGTTTCGGCCTGACGGAGCCCGACCACGGCTCCGACCCCGCGGCGATGCGCACCAGGGCGCGCCGCGACGGCGGTGACTGGGTGCTCGACGGCCGCAAGATGTGGATCACCAACGGGAGCGTCGCCGGGGTCGCCGTGGTCTGGGCGGCCACCGACGAGGGAGTGCGCGGGTTCGTGGTGCCGACGGACACGCCGGGCTTCTCCGCGCCGGAGATCAAGCACAAGTGGTCGCTGCGCGCCTCCGTCACCAGCGAACTGGTCCTCGACGGTGTGCGGCTGCCCGCCGGCGCCGAACTGCCCGAGGCCCGGGGTCTTGGCGGGCCGCTCAGCTGCCTGAACCAGGCGCGCTACGGGATCGTGTGGGGTGCCATGGGTGCCGCGCGCGCGTGCTTCGAGGCCGCGCTCGGCTACGCGCGCGAGCGCGAGCAGTTCGGCAGGCCCATCGGCGGCTTCCAGCTCACCCAGGCGAAGCTGGCCGACATGGCGCTCGAACTGCACAAGGGCATCCTGCTCGCCCACCACCTCGGGCGGCGGATGGACGCGGGCACGCTCCGCCCCGAGCAGGTGAGCTTCGGCAAGCTGAACAACGTGCGCGAGGCGATCGAGATCTGCAGGACCGCGCGGACGATCCTCGGCGCCAACGGCATCTCGCTCGAGTACCCGGTGATGCGGCACGCGACGAACCTGGAGTCGGTGCTGACCTACGAGGGCACCGTGGAGATGCACCAGCTGGTCCTGGGCAAGGCGCTCACCGGTCTCGACGCCTTCCGGTGAGGGCGCGTCCCGGCGGTGCCCGCCGGGGCACGCACCGGGGCCGGTGAGCGGCCCTTGCTCAGCTCTGGTTGAAGAAACCGTCCTGGGGGTGGCTGCTGCCGTCGTCGGAGACGATCTCGGTGTGGGCGGGGGTCAGCAGGAAGACGCGGTTGGCGACGCGGTCGATGGAGCCGCGCAGGCCGAAGATCAGGCCCGCGGCGAAGTCGACCACGCGCTTGGCGTCCGACGGGTCCATCGCCGTCAGGTTGACGATGACGGGGATGCCGTCGCGGAACAGCTCGCCGATGCCGCGCGCGTCCCGGAAGCTGTCCGGCGACACGGTCGCGATCCTGCGGTCCTGCTCCTGGGCGGCCTCCGACGCGCCGCGGAGACGGAGGTCGGTCTTCCAGGCGTCGCCGCTCTCGACACCCTCGGAGTACTCGTCGTCGTCGTAGTACCGCTCGTCATTGTCCTCGACGAGGCCCAGCCAGGCGCTCGCCTTGCGCACCGATCCCATGGACGCCTCCTTTCACCGCGGTCACTTGTGGTTCCGCATCCCCTCTATGGTCATCCATCATGCTGATCCGGCGCCAAGGGGATAACCGCCGTGCAGATGATTCGTGACGCTTCTGGCACACAGGATATGGCGGTTCGTCAGGGTTCTTCCCCTGCGGAGACGATGAATCAGCACGAAATATGAATTTCGGCCCAGACGGGTGATCTATCGGGCGTCCGGGTGACCCCGGACCGTGCCGCGCGCCCCGGACCGCCGCCGCCCCTGCTCTCGCCTCCGGGCCACGGGTTTCACGCGATCGGGCCCTGACCGTCCGGATCCTGACGGGCCCACAGGTGCCGCACAGGCGCATGGACTGTTTTCGGCCATCCGGAATCATCACCCTGTGCTGTGGCTGTGATCGCACGCGGTGTTCGCGATCGGAACGACCACGGCTGCTCCTGCCGAGGCGGGCCGGCGCGCCGATGTGGTACTCGCCACAGACGAGTCCTGAAGGGGGTCTTGTGGGTTACTCGCGGGTTTCGCCATAGTGGGCGGCCACATCTTCCGTATCGGAGCACCCCACATGGCTTCGGTGCGGTCCCCCCACAGGAGGCTCGTACATGAAAGATGGTCAGCACAGGCGAATAACCGGGAGGCGCACCGCCGTCGCGGGAGGTGCTGTGGCCGCGCTCGTACTGGCGGGCATCACCTTCCAGACTGCGAACGCGTCCGAGGGGTCGCCGCAGTCCACGGTGAAGTCACTGACCCCGCTGGCGGCCGGAAAGCTCTCCTCCTCGCTCGTCAAGGACCTCGGCGTGAACGACTCCGCCGGCTCGTACTACGACGCGAAGTCGAAGGCGCTCGTGGTGAACGTCCTCAATGAGGACGCGGCGGACGCGGTGCGCGAGGCCGGCGGCAGGGCGAGAGTCGTCGCGAACTCGCTGAGCGAGCTGAAGAGCGCCAGGAAGACCCTCTCCGGCGCGGCGTCGTCCGTGGCCGGCACGTCCTGGTCGATCGACCCGGTCGCGAACAAGGTCGTCGTCACCGCGGACCGCACGGTCAAGGGCGACGAGCTGGCCAGGCTCAGCGGCGTGGTGAAGGGGCTCGGCTCCAAGGTCGAGCTGAAGCGGACGGCTGGGGAGTTCAAGCCGTTCATCGCGGGCGGCGACGCCATCCAGGGCTCGGGCGGGCGGTGTTCGCTCGGCTTCAACGTCGTCAAGGACGGCCAGCCGTACTTCCTGACGGCGGGTCACTGCACCCAGGCCATCCAGGACTGGACGGACGCGCAGGGCAACGAGCTGGGCTCCAACGCCGGGTCGGACTTCCCCGGCCACGACTACGGCCTGGTGAAGTACGCGTCGCCCGGCACCCCGCACCCGAGCGAGGTCGACCTCTACAACGGCAGCACCCAGAAGATCACGGGCGCCGCCGACGCGACGGTCGGCATGAGCGTGCAGCGCAGCGGCTCCACGACGCACGTGCACGGCGGGACCGTGACGGGGCTCGACGCCACGGTCAACTACGGCAACGGCGACGTCGTGAACGGGCTGATCCAGACCGACGTGTGCGCGGAGCCGGGCGACAGCGGCGGCTCGCTGTTCTCCGGCAGCTCGGCGATCGGCCTGACGTCGGGCGGCAGCGGCGACTGCACGTCGGGCGGCGAGACGTTCTTCCAGCCGGTGCCCGCGGCGCTGTCGGCGTTCGGCGCGCAGATCGGCTGACACGCCTGGCCGGCCTTGGCGCCGCGGCCGGCCCGCGGGGCGCGGGAGGGGCGGACGGGACTGTTCCCGTCCGCCCCTCCTCCTGTCCCGGCCCCTCCGGGGTGGCATTCGCCCAGGTGGAAGCGGGCTCGGAGCCGCCAGGGGCGAGCCCCCTCACATCATTCGCACGAGCGTTCGAAACTGGTTATGGTGGGGACCGTGGGGGCGAGTTTCGGACAGCGCGGGAGGTGGAGGTGGAGACGTTCACGCATCTGCACACCGCCTCCGGGTACTCCCTGCGCTACGGCGCCTCCCACCCGGAGCTGCTGGCCGAGCGCGCCGGCGAGCGCGGCATGGACGCCCTCGCCCTCACGGACCGCGACACCCTCGCGGGCGCCGTCAGGTTCGCCAAGGCGTGCGAGGCCTCGGGGGTGCGGCCGGTGTTCGGCGTGGACCTCGCCGTGGCGGGCGCCCTCCCCGGCGCCGCGGGCCCGGGCGAAGCCGCGGCGCGGCGCCGCGCCACCCCCGTACGGGGCGGCGCCTTCGTCGACGAGTCGGCGGCCCGCGCCGTCTTCCTCGCGCGCGACGGCGCCGACGGGTGGGCCGACCTGTGCAGGCTCGTGTCCACCGCGCACGGCACGGGATCGTCGGGACCGCTGCTGACCTGGCGCGACAACCACGGCGACGCCCTCACCGTCCTCCTCGGCCCCGACTCCGAGGTCGGCCGCGCCCTCGCCGCGGGCCGGCCCGACCGCGCCGCCCGGCTGCTCGCTCCCTGGCGCGAGGCGTACGGCGACGCGCTGCGCCTGGAGGTCGTGCACCACGGCCGTACCGGCGCGGGGCCGGGCTCGCTGCGCCATGCCGCCCGCACCCTCGGCTTCGCCGCCGAGCAGGGCGTGCGGGCGGTGCTCGGCAACGCCGTGCGGTACGCCGACCCCGGGCAGGGGCCGGTCGCCGACGTGCTCGACGCGGCACGCCGGCTCGTCCCCGTCGACCCCCGCAGGGGCCTCGACACGGGGGAGCGGTGGCTGAAGGACGCGGCGGCGATGGCGCGCACCGCCGGCCTGGTCGCCGAGGCCGCGGGCCTCGGGCGGGACGCCGCGCACCGCCTGCTCGCCGCGACCGAGCGGACCGCGGCCGCCTGCCTGGTCGACCCGGCGGACGACATCGGCCTGATCGAGCCGTCGAAGGGGTTCGGCGAGGACAACGTGCACTTCCCCGAGCCCCGCCTGGTCGGCGCCGGCCGCCGCACCGCCTCCCGCGTGCTGCGCTCGCGCGCCGCCGCCGGGATGGTCGCGCGCGGCTACGACCTGCGCCCCGACCGCCGGGAGTACTGGCGGCGGATGGACGAGGAGCTGCGCACGATCGACGCGTTCGGCTTCGCCTCGTACTTCCTCACCGTCGCCGGGGTGAGCGACGACATCAGGAACATGGGCATCCGGGTCGCCGCCCGCGGCTCCGGCGCGGGATCCCTGGTCAACCACCTGCTGGGAATCGCGCCCGCCGACCCCGTCGCGCACGGCCTGCTGATGGAGCGGTTCCTCTCCAGCCGCCGCCCCGGCCTGCCCGACATCGACATCGACGTGGAGTCCGCGCGCCGCCTCGAGGTCTACCGCGCGATCCTCGCCCGGTTCGGTCCCGAGCGGGTCGCGGCCGTCGCGATGCCGGAGACGTACCGGGTGCGCCACGCCGTGCGGGACGTCGGCGCCGCGCTGTCCATGCACCCGGCCGAGATCGACAGGATCGCCAAGGCGTTCCCGCACATCAGGGCGCGCGACGCGCGCGCCGCGCTGGCGGAGCTGCCCGAGCTGAAGGACCTGGCGGAGGAGAAGGAACGTTACGGCAGGTTCTGGGACCTGGTGGAGTCGCTGGACGCGCTGCCACGCGGCGTCGCCATGCACCCCTGCGGCGTGCTGCTCTCCGACGCCTCGCTGCTGCGCCGCACCCCGGTGGTGCCGACCAGCGGGGAGAGCTTCCCCATGTCCCAGTTCGACAAGGAGGACGTCGAGGACCTGGGGCTGCTCAAGCTGGACGTGCTGGGCGTGCGGATGCAGTCGGCGATGGCGCACGCCGTCGCCGAGATCGGCCGGGCCACCGGCAGGGCGGTGGACCTCGACGACCCGGCGCAGGTGCCGGAGGGCGACCGGGAGACGTACCGGCTGATCCGCTCCGCCGAGACGCTCGGCTGCTTCCAGATCGAGTCGCCCGGCCAGCGCGACCTCGTCGGCAGGCTCCAGCCCGCCACCTTCCACGACCTGGTCGTGGACATCTCGCTGTTTCGGCCAGGACCCGTCGCCGCCGACATGGTGCGGCCCTTCATCGAGGCGCGGCACGGCAAGGCGCCCGCCCGCTACCCGCACGAGGACCTGGAGGACGCGCTGCGTGAGACGTACGGGGTGGTCGTCTTCCACGAGCAGATCATCAGGATGCTGAACACCATGACCGGCTGCGGCCTGGAGGAGGCCGACCGGATACGCCGCGGTCTGTCGGACCCCGAGTCGCAGAGCAGGATCCGCGCCTGGTTCGAGCGGGCGGCCGGGGAGAAGGGCTACGCGCCCGAGACCGTGGCGCGCGCCTGGGAGATCGTCGAGGCGTTCGGCTCGTACGGCTTCTGCAAGGCGCACGCGGTGGCGTTCGCCGTGCCGACGTACCAGTCCGCGTGGCTGAAGGCCCACCACCCGGCGGCCTTCTACGCGGGACTGCTCACCCACGACCCGGGGATGTACCCCAAGCGGCTGCTGCTCGCGGACGCGCGGCGGCGCGGGGTGCCGGTGCTGCCCCTCGACGTGAACCGGTCGGCGGTCGCCCATCGAATCGAACTGGTGTCTGATGACGGCCCGGTGGCGGGCCGGTACGGACTCCGGCTCGCCCTGTCCGACGTGCACGGCATCAGCGAGGCGGAGAGCGCGCGGATCGAGGCGGGACAGCCGTACGCCTCGCTGCTCGACTTCTGGCAGCGCGCCCGCCCCGGCAGGCCGGTGGCGCAGCGGCTCGCGCAGGTCGGCGCGCTGGACGCGTTCGGCGCCAACCGGCGCGACCTGCTGCTGCACCTCTCCGAACTGCACGGCGCGCAGCGGGGCAAGGCGGCCGGCGGAGCGCAGCTGCCGCTGGGGGAGGGGCGGGGCACCGCGGCGGCCGGGCTGCCCGACCTGGACGACACGGAGCGGCTGAGCGCCGAGCTCGGCGTGCTGTCGATGGACGCGTCCAGGAACCTGATGGACGACCACCACGCCTTCCTCACCGAACTCGGCGTCCACTCGGCGAAACGGCTGCGGGACGCGCCGCACGGCAGCACGGTGCTGGTCGCGGGCGCCAAGGTGGCCACCCAGACGCCGCCGATCCGGTCCGGCAGGCGGGTCATCTTCACCACGCTCGACGACGGCACGGGCCTGGTGGACCTGGCGTTCTTCGACGACTCGCACGACGCGTGCGCGTTCCCCGTCTTCCACTCCTGGCTGCTGCTGGTGCGCGGGGTCGTGCAGCGGCGCGGGCCGCGCAGCCTGAGCGTGGTGGGCGCGAGGGCCTGGAACCTCGCGGAACTGGTGGAGCTGCGGGAGCGTGAGGGGCTCGACGCGGTCGCGGCGGCGCTCGCGGCGCCCGTGGCGGGCGACGGCGCGTCCGGCGACGGCGCGCCCGCACCTGGCGGCGGCCGCAGGATCCAGCTGCCGACCGGCTATGAGATGAACCCCTGGGCCGACCTGCGCCCCGCCGGCGAAGGCCCGGCCACGGGAAGGAAGTTGTGGCATTCGAGCCCGGGGAGCGCGGGAAGATGATCATCTGTGTACGGCTGCGCGACGGCGCGGCACTGCCCGACCTGCTCGGGGTGGCCGAGGACATCAGCCCGGTGGCCCAGGCGCTGCCGCCTGACACCGCCCTCATCGACGTCGCGGGCGCGCGGCGCTACTTCGGCCAGGACGCGGCGGGGATCGCCTCGGTGCTGCGGGTGCGCGCGCTCGCGCACGCCGGCGCCGACTGCGCCATCGGCGTGGCCGCCACCCCGCTGCCCGCGCGGATGGCGGCCAGGCAGGCGGCGTACGGCACGACGCTCGTCGTGGCGGACGACCCGCGCGAACTGGCCGCGTTCCTCGCGCCGAAGCCGGTCACCGCGCTGCCGGGCGTCGGCGCCGCCACCGCCAGGACCCTGCGGACCTACGGGCTCGACACCGTCGGGAAGGCCGCGGGCGTGCCGCTGGCGACGCTCCAGCGGCTCCTCGGCGTACGGGTGGGGCGCGAGGTGCACGAGAAGGCGCTCGGCATCGACCGCACGCGCGTCGTCCCCGACGAGGGCGCCCGCACGCTCGCCGCCGAGCGCGCCTTCGGCCACGACGAGGTGGACCGCGACGCCCAGCGCCGCGCGCTGCTGTCCGCGGCCGGCGAACTGGGCGGCCGACTCCGCGACTCCCACCAGGTGTGCCGCTCGCTGACGCTCGTGGTGCGCTACGCGGACGGCTCCACCACCCAGCGCACCCGCACCCTCCCCGAGGCGACCGCCCACTCGCCGGCCCTCACCGCCACCGCGTACCGCATGCACGACGCGCTCGGCCTGCAGCGGGCCAGGGTGCGGGCGTTCTCCCTGCGCGCCGACGGGCTGGCCCCCGAGGCCAGGGCCACCCGCCAGCTCACCCTCGACCCCGCGGACGAACGCGCCCGCCGCCTGGAGGAGACGGCCGACCGCGCACGCGCGCGCTTCGGCCCGTCGGCGATCCGCCCGGGCACGCTCGCGGCGTGAGTGAGGCGCCGGCGTACGGTGCCGGTATGGACGACCACGACCACCCGGTGCGCGCCGCCGTCACCGCCGACGCCCCGCGCGTGGCGGCCGTCACGGACGCGGCGTACCGCCCCTACGTCGCCCGCATCGGCCTGGCGCCCGTGCCGATGGAGGCCGACCACGCGGCGGACATCGCCGCGGGGCGGGTGTTCGTCACCGGCCGGCCCGTCACCGGCGTCCTCGTCATCGAGCCGCACGAGGACCACCTCCTGCTCGCGTCGGTCGCCGTCCACCCCGACGCGCGCGGCACGGGCGCGGGCCGCGCCCTGCTGGAGTTCACCGAGCGGCGGGCCGCCGCGCTCGGCCTGCACGAGGTGAGGCTGTACACGCACGCGCTGATGACGGAGAACCAGGCGCTGTACGAGCGGATCGGCTACGTCCGCACGGGCCGCGCGACGGAGGGCCGCTACGACCGCGTGCACTACCGCAAGGCCGTCGCCCCTCCCGGGTCCTGACGTACTCGGGACCGGGGCCCGTTGTCAGTGGCGTGCGGCACCATCGCACCATGACCACCACAGACTGGGACGCGGCGGCCGCCACCTTCGACGACGAACCGGACCACGGCCTGAAGCGGCCCGAGGTACGCGCGGCCTGGGCCGCCCGCCTCGCCGACTGGCTGCCCGCCAAGGCGTCCGCCGTCCTCGACCTCGGCTGCGGCACGGGCTCGCTCGCGCTGTTCGCCGCCGAGAGCGGCCACCACGTCACGGCCGTCGACCTGTCGCCGCGCATGACCGAGCGGGCGCGCACCAAGCTGGCCGGCACGGACGCCGAGGTCCTGCTGGGCGATGCCGCGGAGCCACCGGTCGGCGCCCGCCGTTTCGACGTGGTGCTGGTACGGCACGTGCTGTGGGCGCTGCCCGACCCGGACGCGGTCCTGCGCCACTGGGTCTCGCTGCTGCGGCCCGGCGGCCGGCTGGTGCTCGTGGAGGGCGTATGGCACGGCGCGGGCCTGCCGCACGAACGGGTCGTCGAGGCACTCGCCCCGCTGGTCGAGAGGGTCCAGCACGTCCCGCTCTCCGCCGACAGCGCCCTGTGGGGCAAGGAGGTCGACGACGACCGCTACGCGGTACTCGGCGGCGCGGCCTCCACCGGGCGGCACGCGGAGATCGTGGACGTCCACCTGATCCTGCGCAGGGGCGACGAGGTCCTGCTCGCGCGCCGCTCGGGCACCGGGTACGCGGACGGGCTGCTGCACGCGCCGTCCGGACACGTGGAGGACGGTGAGGACGTGCGCGCCGCCCTGTTGCGCGAGACCTGGGAGGAGATCGGGGTGCGCCTCGCCCCGGAGGACGTCAGGGCGGCACTCGTCATGCAGCACCGCGGCCCCGGCGGGGCCCCGCGCACCGGCTGGTTCTTCGAGGCGGAGTACGGCGCGGGGATCGCGCCCGACACCGAGCCGCGCAACAGGGAGCCGGACAAGTGCGCGGGCCTGTCCTGGCATCCGCTCGCCGACCTGCCCGGCGACATGGTGGCGTACTGCGCCGCCGGCCTCGCGGCCTACCGGGCGGGGGAGCGGTTCGTGCTGCACTGGCACGAGGACGGCGACACGATCGCCTACGCGCCGGACGGCCCCTCGCGGGCGGTCGCGCTGCCGCTCAGCCGGCTGCCGGGGCGGGGGTGATGTACGGGGAGAGCGTCAGCCGAGGGCCTTGACGTGGCGCAGTTCCGTGGCCGAGACGCGGTAGCCGAGGCGGCGATTGACCGCCAGCATCGGGGCGTTCTCCGCGTCGTTGCCCGTGTGGGCGTCGGTGAAGCCCGCGGCGCGCGCCCTGCGCAGCGAGTCCGTCTTCGCCAGCCGGGCGAGGCCGCGGCCGCGGTACGCCCGCCGGGTGCCCGTCATGCCGGACCAGTAGCGGCTGCCTCCGTCGGTGTGCGCGAGGGAGAACGCGGCGACCTGCCCGTCGACCTCGACCACGGACGTCAGGTCCCGGTCGAGGCGCGGGTCGTGCCAGGTGTGGCGCAGCCAGTCGTCGAAGTCCGCCAACTCGGCCGCTACGTCGCCCGGTTCGTCGGCCGTGACCTCCGCGTCCGCCGCGAACAGCGGGCGTGGGTCGCCCGCGTACCCGGCGAACGTGCGCAGCCGCACCCCGGCGGGCAGCGGGCCGGGCTCGGGCAGCCGCGCGGCCGTCAGGTCGAGGTGCTGCAAGCGGGCACTCCTGCCCGGGCGGTAGCCGTGGCGCGCGGCGAACGCGCGCGGGGCCGGCTCGTCCAGCACCCAGGAGAAGACCGCGCTCGCCCCGGCGGCGGCCAGATGGTCCTCCGCCGCGCGCAGCAGCAGCGCGCCGGCGCCCCGGCCACGGTGGCCGGGATGCACCTGCGGGTTGGCCGAACCCTGCCCCGGCACAGGGCTGTCGTGGAAGAGCAGCGTCTCGCAGACGCCGGCGACGGTGCCGTCCTCCTCGGCCAGGAAGATGCGGAAGCACTCGGCCGGGTGGGCCGTCGTGGCCCGGTACCTGACGTACTCCTCGCTGAGCACCAGGTGCGGCACGGCCGCGAGCCTGACCCGGACGACGGCCGCGGCGTCCTCCGGGTCGTCGGTGCGGAAGTCACGGACGATCAAGGCCATGGCCGGAGACCGTACGCGGTGCGGCCGCCCTGGCGCGCGCCATTTTTCCCCGCGGCGGGGAGGGGAGGACAATCGGCGGCGTGACGTTGCGTATCGTGATCGACCCCGAGGGCGCGGACGCCCCCTACGAACAGCTCAGGACCCAGGTCGCGGAGCTGGTGCGCGAGGGCGAGCTGCCCGTGGGCTACAAGCTGCCCACCGTGCGCGGCCTCGCCGCCGACCTCGGCCTCGCGGCCAACACGGTGGCGAAGGCCTACCGGGCGCTGGAGACGGACGGCGTGATCGAGACGCGCGGCCGCAACGGCACGTTCGTCGCGGCGGCGGGGGACGCGGCGGCGCGCGAGGTGGCGGAGGCGGCCCGCGCGTTCGCCCTCCGGGCACGGCGCCTCGGCCTGACCCCGAGCGAGGCCCGGGACGCGCTCGACGCGGCCCTGCGCGCGGCATACGCGTAGCGCCGCCCGGACCGGGGGCGCTACGCCCCCGGGTCGCGCCATGCCGGGAATGGATCCCGGGCATCCGGGCTCCGGGCCGCCCGGCTGAGGCGGGGCAGTGGGCGGCGGGGCCGTACGGCCGCCGGTGCGTGACGGGCCGACGCGCGGGGTGCGGACTCAGCCCGGGCGCGTGTGGCCGAGAGGCCCTGTGGGTGCCCGGGCCTTGGCTGCCCGAGGTCGCCGGTGTCCGGCGTCAGGCGGGGGCCCGGGCCTTCCGGCCGTGTGCCCGGTCGGCGGCGGTGGCCGACTCGTGGCCCCGCTCGGGTAGCCGGTGTGTCCCGGGCAGGGCTTCTCCGGGCGGCCCGTCGCCTACCCCCGTGTGGTCAACACGGCCGGGGCCGGTGCCTTGGCTGCCGGAGGTCGCTAGTGCCCGGCGTCGGGCGGGGCCCCGGGCCTTCCGGCCGTGTGCCTGGTCGGCGGCGGTGGCCGACTCGGGGCCCAGCTCTGTGTCCCGGGCAGGACTTCCCTGGGCGGCCCGTCACCTGCCCCGTGCCGTCAACACACCGGGAGCCGGGCCGTGGCGGCCCGAGGCCGCACGCGCCCGGCACGAGGGCGGGGCCCCGGGCCTCCGGCCGGCGGCGGTGGCCGTCTCGTGGCCCCGCGCGGACGGGCGGCGCGCCCCGGGCGCCCTGGCTTCCGCCCGTCGGGTCCCCGGGCAGACTGCTCGGCGCGGTCTCGGGTTCGGGTGCTCCGGCCGTCAGCGCATGACGGGGTGACCAACGGCCCCAGGCCCCCCGGGCCCGCGGGGTCAGTGGCGGGCTGCGCCCGCCGTGGTGAGCGTGCGGGTTGCCGCTCGTGCTCTGCGTACCGCCGCGTATCCCTTCGTCAGCGCGTGGTCCACGGCGAACGCCCGGGCCACGCCCACCCCGTCGATCAGCCGGCCGAACTCCTCGATGCCCGTCCTGCGGCGTACCGTCAGCCGGGCCAGGGCGTAAGGGCCCTGCCCGCGGACGGCTCGCGCGTTGCGCACCGCGAGGGACTGGGCGAAGCCCGCCTCCCGCACCGCCCGCCGCACCCGGCGGTCCGAGTAGCCGAAGGGGTACGCGAACGACACGGGCGCCGTGCCCGTCTCCTCCGCCGTGATCGTGCGGCAGCGCTCGATCTCCGTGCGCAGCCGCCCCTCGCCGAGCTGGTCGAGCTGCGGGTGCGTGTGGCTGTGGCCGCCGATCTCCAGGCCGGCCGAGGCGAGTTCGCGCACCTGGTCCCAGTCGAGCATGGTGTCGGGCGCGCCGCCGCCCGCTCCGTGGCCGCCGCGCAGCCATCCCGTCGACACGAACACCGTCGCGGTGAAGCCGTGCCCGGCGAGGACCGGCAGGGCGTGCCGGTGCACGCCCTCGTACCCGTCGTCGAAGGTGATCAGCACGGGGCGCGGCGGCAGCGCGCCGCCTCGCCGCCACGCCTCGCCGAGCGCCGCCGTCGTCAGCGGTGTGCGGCCGCGCTCCCTGAGCAGCGCCATCTGCGCGGCGAACGCCTCCGGCGTAACCGACAGCGCGCGGGCCGCGGGTGACGGCGTCCGCGCGACCGCGTGGTACATCAGGATCGGGACGGGGGCCGTGCCCGCCGCTGCCGCCCTCATGCCGCCTCCGCCCCGCCGGGCGAGGGCGCGGGTGCGGGTGCGGGCGCCGAGGGCGCCGCCGGCGCGATCGGCCCCGACGAGAACGTGGCGGCGCCGCCGCGCGTGCGTGCCCGGCCGACCGCGTAGCCGCCCGCCGTCGTCAGCACGCCCACGACGATCGCCGCCGCCCTGGCCGCGCCGCCGGGCCGCAGGAGCGCCGCGTCGCGCAGCCCCCGTACGATCCCGGCCGGCAGGACGCGCGTCGCGTAGCGGCGCTCCGACTCCAGGCCCTTGCCCGCCCCCACGCTTCGCGCGACGAGCGCCTTGGACAGCCCTTCCGCGTACGCGCGCGTGCGGAAGTAGCCGAACCGCTCCCTCGCGGGAGGCACCTTGTGGTGGATGACGGCCCTGTCGTCGATGAGCACCACCGCGTCCGGCACCGCGCGCGCGAGGCGGATGCACAGCTCGGTCTCCTCGCAGCCGAGGGGCCGCCGGTCCCCGTCGCGTCCGATGCCCGTCGCGAACCCGCCGGCGGCGTCGAACGCCGAGCGCCGGAACGACGCGTTGCCGCCGAGCACGTTGCGCACCCGGACCCGGCCCGCCGGCAGCCCGCGGTAGGTGCAGCCGACGACCCAGTCGAACTCCTCGGGGAACCAGCCGGGGCGCCGCCCCGACGCCCAGGCGGGCAGTGTGCGGCCGCCGACCGCGAGCACCCGGGGGTCGTCGTACGCCTCGTCGAAGTGGCGCAGCCAGCCCGGCTGGGCCACGGCGTCGTCGTCGAGGAAGGCGATGACCTCGCCGCGTGCCGCCGCCACACCGGTGTTGCGCCCCGCTGACAGGCCGCGGGGGCCCGCGTTCGCGAGCACCCGCACCCCTCCGGCCGCCGCGAACGCGGCGGTCAGCCGCGCACGCAGCGCCTCGTTGTGGTCGACCACGAGCAGGGTCTCCAGCGGTGCCGGGTCCTGTGCGCGTACCGAGTCGACCGCCGCGAGGATGTCCGCCCACCGCTCCTCGGTGTAGACGCAGATCACCACCGAGCAGGAGCGTCGGCTCACTGGGCCTCCCCGACGGGAGCCTCGCCGAGCCGTGCTTCGCCGAGCCGTGCTTCGCCGAGCCGTGCCTCACCGAGCCGCGTCTCGCCGCGCCCGTCGTCCCCGGCGGCCGCGCCGCCCGCGACGACGCCGAGCGGCGCCCTGCCGAACGCGCCGGGGCGGCCCGTCCAGCGGCGCCCCGAGCGCGGTACGCCCTTCTCCTTGAGTATCACCTTGAGCACTCTCAACCCGTCCCTCACCGCGCTCAGGTTGCTGACCCCGTGGATGCGGTCGTACTCGTGGCTCGGTATCTCCTGCACCCTGAGGCCTGCCTTGACGACCCGTATGTTCATCAGGGTCTCGACCTCGAAGCCCGTGCAGTCCAGCGTGATGGCGTCCAGGCAGTGGCGCCAGAACGCGTTGTACCCGTAGCAGAGGTCGGTGTATCTCGCCCCGAACTTGGCGTTCACCGTGGCGCACAGGACGCGGTTGCCGAGCTTGCGGACGAACGTCATGTCGTCGGTGCCGCCGCCGTTGGCGAAGCGTGAGCCCTTGGCGAAGTCCGCGCCGGAGACGAGCGCCGAGACATAGCTGACGATCTCCTGGCCGTCGGCCGAGCCGTCCGCGTCCACCATCACGATGATGTCCCCGGTGCACGCGGCGAAGCCGCTGATCAGGGCGTCCCCCTTGCCTCTGCCGCGCTGTTCGACGACCTTGACGTCCGGCCGCAGGCGTCTCGCCACGTCGATCGTGCCGTCCGTCGAATTGCCGTCCACGAGGACGACTTCGTGAATCCAGTCGGGCAGCGTCTTGAACACGTACGGAAGGTTCTCCGCCTCGTTCATGGCCGGGATGACCACACTGACGGGCGGGGCGATCGCGAGGTGGGAGGAGATCGGCCGGTAGTCCCGTGCCTCGCGGCGGGGAGAAGTCAACCGATCGAGGCCCGAGGCGGCCGGGCGCAGAATGGAGCTCACGAGTCATTTCCCTCTCGTCCGGCGGACCGCCCACCCCCGGGCGGTCCGGCTGAGTTACCGGTTCGAAAGGGGGGTTCTCAGCCAGGGCATGCGGAAGCGAGCTCCGTGCACCCTGCTGAGCTGGTGTTACTTCCCGCGCGCGGCCCGCGACTCGGCGCTGCCCGCGGACAGGACTGTCCGAGGACAACCGAGCACGGCACCCCCCTACCGCGCCCCGCTCCGGTCCTTTTCCGGCTTCTGAGCCCTCCCCTTGGGCCGGTGTACATCAAGAACCGATGCCGGTGGATGTACGACGGTATTGACGAAAGGGACTGTATGGCAAGACCCGGAGGGCGGCTGGGCTTTTCCGTACATTGGCCGTTCTTCGACGGTCGATTACGTAAAGAGGCGGTCGACTTCGATCGTCCATTCCGCCCCAGAAGTTTCTTCCGCCCCACGCGTATCGAAGTCACCAGCGTTTCTGCGGGACGGAGTGGCGTCCGATATCTACGGTACGGGTATCCGCGGCGCCGGCGTCCCCGGTACTCGCCGGTAACGATCCTGTCATGTCCACTACCGGTGAAGCGGCTCTGCTGGTACCAACGTTGACGGCGGCACACCGCTGAGCGGCGGCAGAAACTGCTACGGGAGGTCTCATGCAACGTCCCACCACACGGCGTACGCGTTCCAGACTCGCGGCCCTCGCGACCTCGCTCGCACTCGGAGTGACCCTGGCCTTCACCGGGGCGGCCGCCGCGCACGCCGCGCCCGCCGCGGCCGGCGTCGACTACGTGGCGCTCGGCGACTCGTACTCCTCCGGCCTCGGCTCCGGTGACTACGACAGCGCGAGCGGCGACTGCAAGCGCACCCCGCGCGCCTACGCCGCCCTCTGGGCGGCCGCGCACGCGCCCGCCACGTTCACGTTCGCCGCCTGCTCCGGCGCTCGTACGGGTGACGTCAAGGCGAGCCAGCTCTCGTCGCTGTCCTCGGCGACCGATCTCGTCTCGATCACCATCGGCGGCAACGACGCGGGATTCTCCGACGTCATGACGGCGTGCGTGCTCAAGTCGGAGTCGACCTGCCTCAGCGACCTCGCCACCGCCAACAGCTATATCGACAAGACGCTTCCCGGCTCTCTCGACAGTCTCTACGACGCCATCCGCGCCAAGGCGCCCGGCGCCCATGTCGTCGTCCTCGGCTATCCGCGCTTCTACGAGCTGAACGGCTCGTGCTTCGTCGGCCTCAGCGAGACCGAACGGTCCGCCATCAACGACGCGGCCGACCACCTCAACTCCGTGACGGCCAAGCGCGCCGCCGACCACGGCTTCACCTTCGGCGACGTCACCCAGAGGTTCGCCGGCCACGAGATCTGCTCCTCGGGCACCTCATGGCTGCACAGCGTGAACATCCTGCACATCAGCGAGTCGTACCACCCGACGGCGGCCGGCCAGTCCGGCGGCTACCTGCCGGTCCTCACCTCCGCCGCCTCCTGACGCCGGCGTCCCCGGCCCGCCTGCCGCAGCCGCCCGGCGGGCGGGCCGGAGCTACGTGTGGCGTTCCAGCCGTGCACGGGAATTCCAGCCGCGCACGGCATTCTTTTCGGGGGTGCGATCTCGCGCGTAACCGCATGAACCGGACATCCTGCCGGGAGTTGGCAGCCGATCTGTCCAACTCGCCCTGAAATAGCCAGTACAGAACGGACGCCGGCCCGACTCGTACGGGTGTGCTTGGTGCCTGAGACGGGATACACGGGTGTCGCGGTGTAGCGATAGGGTTAATGTGCCCGGGGCCGGGCCCAGTCGTACGGGTGGGGAGTGAGATGAAGCAGATAACGGCGCACAGCAGGGCGCGAGTCCCTGCGATCACGTGCGGGACGAGCGCGACGAGCTCGCGTCTCGACCGGCACCTCGCGGTGCTCGGCGGTCCCGCCGTGCCTCCGCGCGAGTCGGCGGAGGCGACGTTGCTGATGCGCGAGCTCACCTCGCGCGACGAGACGCGGACGCGTACGCGCAAGGGCGCCATGGTCTCGCTGTTCGCGCCTCTCAGGCGGCTTCGCCGCTCCCTGTTCGGCAACCGCGGCTGACCCGGGCCCCCGGCCCGATCCGAGCCCGCGTCCCGATCCAAGCCCGCAGCCTGACCCGGGCCCGCTCGCCCGGGACGGGCCTGTCCTTGTCGACGGCCCGTCAGGCGCGCCGCGCCGTCCTCGTCCGCCGCCTCCCCACCCACCCGGCGGCGTACGAGCCCACCCGGCGCCGTACGGGCCTGGTGCGGGCGTCCCTGGCTCAGATGGCTCAGATGAGGGCGAACTGCCCGTCCGGGCCCTCCTCGTAGTGGTCGAGCACCGACGCGGGGCGCCGCGCCGCTGCCGGTACCGGCAGCACACCCGCCGCCCGCAGTTCGGCCCTCCCGATCGTGGTGCGCGCCCGGCCGGCCCCGAGCTCGGCGCGCAGCGCCTCCTGGCGGGGCGCGAGATCCGCGAGCAGTGCGAGGACCGTGATCAGTTCGAGCAGCTCCGACGTGAACGCCTGCGGCCACACCGCGGGGACGATCGCGTCCAGCGTGCCCGGCTCGCCGCGTGCCGTGCGCCGCTCGAACCACAGCTCCAGCACCCGGACGCCGCCCGCCCGGTACGCCCACGCGCCCTCGGGGACCGGCGAGATCCGGCCCGCGTCGCCCACGTGCAGCGTCTCGTCCTCGGGGCTGTACGTCAGGCCTCCGGGGCGCGCGGGGAGCGCGGCCCGCACGTAGGGGCGCCGCCCGCCGGGCAGCCTGGGACGCTCGCCGCCCCGCGCGCCGCGCGTCTGTATCCGCGCCAGCTCGCCGCCCAGTTCCACGCCGCGCTCCCACAGCGCGGCGTCCGACGGCAGCGGCACGGCGCACCCCCGCGGGGTGGTACGCGCCGCCGCCAGCGCCCAGGCGAGCACCTCGTACGCGCCGACGTCGCGCCCGTGGCGCGCGGAGAGCAGGGCCGTGAGCCCGGGCGCGATGTTCGCCTCCGTGCCGCCCGGCCTGCGGTACAGCGGGCGGATTCGGCCCGGCCGCCCGGCGGGGGAGCGGCCGTCGGGCAGCGTCGCCGACACCAGCAGGGACGGGCCCTCGTCGCCCGGCACGTGCCCCTGCTCGACGGCGAACACCTGGTGCTCGTCGGCGACCCGCCACAACTCCGGGCGCGCCACGTCGATCAGCCGGTGGTCGGGGATCAGCCACTGCTCGTCGAACGGGCCGTGCGCCACGCGCAGCGGCGGCGGGCAGCGGCCGTCCTCCCGGGCGAAGCGCGTCGTGGACGGCGCGCCGCCGGGCAGCGCGGCGACCGGCGTGTGCTGGGTGCGTGCGCGGGACGGGGCGAACAGCGCGTCGCGCTCGGCGCCCTCCGCCCGCACGAGCCGGTCCCAGCGCGCCGTCAGCGACGCCGCGTCGGGCGCCATGGCCCACGTCCTGCCGAGCCGCAGCGGCGCCACGGACCAGGGCATGAGGTCGGCGAGTTGCGGAGCCCCGGCTGGCACCCCGGACGTGTCGGCCACCCCGTACCCCCTCCTGATCGGTCGGCGGTCCCGCCGGGAAGCCTAACGACCCCGGACGCTCAATGACCCTGGACCCAACGACCCCGGACCCAACGACCCCGGACGCCTCCCGGCCGTCATGCCTCCACGGTGACCGAGAACGAGAACCGGTCGCCGCGGTAACGGATCCTGGCGACGTCCACCACCCTGCCCGCCTCGTCGTGCGTCACGCCGGTGTAGTGGAGGATCGGGCTGAGCAGCGGCACGCCGAGCAGGTCCGCGGTCACCGGGTCGGCCAGGGTGGCGCGAACCGTGTCGGTGATCCTGCCGATGGCGACCCCCGCGACGTCGCGCAGCACCTTCGTCATCGGCGCGTCCACCAGGTCGGAGGCGTCGAGGCGCGCGGCGACGTCCGGGCGTACCGCGTTCTCCGCCCAGCTCACGGGCTCGTCGGTGGCCCGGTCGCGGCGCAGCCGGGTGTACGACATGATCTCGGCCAGATCGGGAAAGTATTCGGCCAATTCGCCGGTGACTTTCCCCGGGCCGTGGCCGAGCACCGTCGTCACATCGCCCGACTGCTGCGCGACGACCGCGTCGACCGAGCCCAGCAGGCGCCGGGGGGCGCTGCGCCGCGCCCCCGGCTCTATGAACGTGCCGCGCCGCCGGTGCCTGCTGATCAGGCCCTCGGTCTCCAGCTCGCCGAGCGCCTGGCGCATCGTGAGGACACCGACGCCGTAGTGCGCGGCCAGGCGCTCCTCCGTGGGCAGCCGCAGGGGGTCGCCCGGGTGCCGGCCGAGTATCGAGGCGCGCAGCGACTGGGAGACCTGGTACCAGAGCGGGAGCTTGCGGTTGAGGACGAGCGAGTCGGGCGCGAACGCGCCGGCCCCGGCGCCGCCCGCCTGGGCCCCCGCGTTCCCCACCGCCGCCGGGGCCCCCGCGCCGCCCGCCGGGACCCCCGCGCCCGCGTCTTCCGTCCCCCGGCCGTCCCGGCCGTCCCGGCTGTCCCGGCCGCTCCGGCCGCCTGGGCCGTCCGCGACGCCGCTCATGCCCGGAAGTGGCGCTCCAGGCCCTGCCACACCCGGTCGTAGTCCGGCTGAAGCTGGGAGGCGCCGGCCGCCTGCGCCGTGGCCGTGACCGGCCACCGGGTCTCGAACATGAACGCCAGGCCGTCGTCGACCTTCTGCGGCTTCAGCTCGGCGGTGCTGGCACGCTCGTAGGTCGTGCGGTCGGGCCCGTGCGCCGACATCATGTTGTGCAGCGAGCCGCCGCCCGGCACGAACCCGCCCTTGCCCGCCTGCTTCGCGTCGTACGCGCCCTCCACCAGGCCCATGTACTCGCTCATGACGTTGCGGTGGAAGTAGGGCGGCCTGAACGTGTCCTCGCCCACCAGCCAGCGCGGCGCGAACACCACGAAGTCGACGCCCGCGAGGCTCGGGGTGTCGGACGGGGAGGTGAGCACCGTGAAGATCGACGGGTCGGGATGGTCGTAGCTGATCGACCCGATCACGTTGAAGCGCCGCAGGTCGTAGACGTACGGCACGTGGTTGCCGTGCCACGCGACCACGTCGAGCGGCGAGTGGTCGTACTCGGCGGCCCACAGGTTCCCGCAGAACTTGTGCACCACGCGCACGGGGCGCTCGACGTCCTCGTACGCCGCCACCGGCGCCATGAAGTCCCGTGCGTTCGCCAGGCCGTTGGCGCCGATCGGGCCCAGCTCGGGCAGCTCGAAGGGGCGGCCGTAGTTCTCGCACACGTAGCCCCTGACAGTCCCGTCGAGTGGCTCGACGCGGAACCTGACGCCGCGCGGGACGAGCGCGACCTCGCCGGGACGCGCCGCCAGCAGCCCGAACTCGGTGCGCAGCAGCAGCCCCCCATCCTCGGGGACGATCAGCAGCTCGCCGTCGGCGTTCCCGAACACCGTGTCCCGCATGGGGGCGTTGGCGGCATAGAGATGAATCGCCATGCCGACACGCTGCGTCGCGTCGCCGTTGCCGCCCAGCGTCCACAGACCCGCAAGGAAGTCGGTGCCGGGCGCCGGCTCGGGCAGCGGGTCCCAGCGCCGCCGGTTGGGGTCGGGCTCCGTCTCGGTGAACGGGGCGCCGCGCAGCGTGCCGTTGTCGATCCTGCGGTAGGCGGGGTGCGCGGCCGACGGCCGGATCCGGTAGAGCCAGGAGCGGCGGTTGTGGGCGCGCGGCTCCGTGAACGCCGTGCCGCTCAGCTGCTCCGCGTACAGGCCGAGCGGCGCGCGCTGCGGGGCGTTGCGCCCGGTCGGCAGGGCGCCGGGCACCGCCTCCGAGCTGTGCTCGTTGCCGAAGCCGGAGAGCCCCGCGAGACCGCCCGCGGCCTTCCTCGCCCGCTCGACGGCGTCCGTACCCGCCGCCTCGCCGCCGCCCGTGGACCGCCCCGCGCCGCCCGCGCCCGCCGTGCCGCCGCTGCCGCTCATCGCCACTCCCTCGTGAGGATCGGACCCTGCCTGCCAATCCTATGGTTCACCAGAGGATTGGGCCCGTCAACGGCCCTGGGCGCCGGGGGCGCCCGCGGGTACCTTCGGACGAGTCACTCGCGGCCCCCGGCCGCGAACCCGCCGACGAGGAGGCATGCCCCATGACCCGCGCCGCCGTCCTGCCCGCCGTGGGAGCACCGCTGCGGATCGACGACATCGAGCTGCCGGCGCCCGGGCCCGGGCAGGTGCGTATCCGCCTCGCCGCCGCGGGCGTCTGCCACTCCGACCTCTCGCTGGCCGACGGCACCATGCGGGTCCCCGTGCCCGCCGTGCTCGGCCACGAGGGCGCGGGCACGGTGGTCGCGGTGGGGGAGGGCGCCGGCCACCTGGCCGCGGGCGACGAGGTGGTGCTCAACTGGGCGCCGTCCTGCGGCGCCTGCCCGGCGTGCGCCGACGGCGAGGTCTGGCTGTGCGCCAATGCGCTGGCCGGCGCGTCCGCCGTGCACGCCACGGCGTCGGACGGCACTCCGCTGCACCCAGGACTGAATGTGGCGGCGTTCGCGGAGGAGACGGTCGTCGCGGCGAACTGCGTGCTGCCGCTGCCGCCCGGCGTCCCGCTCACCGACGCCGCCCTGCTCGGCTGCGCCGTGCTCACCGGCTACGGCGCCGTGCACAACGCGGCACGGGTGCGGGCCGGCGAGAGCGTCGCGGTCTTCGGCGTCGGCGGCGTGGGCCTCGCGGTGCTGCAGGCCGCCAGGATCGCCGGCGCGGCCGAGGTCGTCGCGGTCGACGTCTCGCCCCACAAGGAGGACCTCGCGCGCGCCGCGGGCGCCACCTCGTACGTCGTGGCATCGGACACCACGTCCAAGGAGATCAGGAAGCTGACCGGCGGACGGGGCGCGGACGTCGCGATCGACTGCGTGGGCCGCGGCGACACCATCCGCGCGGCCTGGGGCTCGACGCGGCGCGGCGGGCGCACGACGGTCGTCGGCATCGGCGGCAAGGACCAGCAGGTCACGTTCAACTCGCTGGAGATCTTCACCTGGGGCCGCACGCTCGCGGGCTGCGTCTACGGCAACAGCGACCCGGCCAGGGACCTGCCGGTGATCGGCGGCCACATCACGGCGGGCCGCTTCGACCTCGGCCTCATGGTCACGGACCGCATCGGCCTCGACGACGTGCCCGCGGCGCTCGACGCGATGCCGGCGGGACGCGGCGGCCGCGCGCTCGTGCTGTTCTGACGCGAGCTGTTCTGACCCGAGCTGTCGTGGCGCGTGCTGTCCTGGCGGGTGCTATTCCGACGCGTTACGGCGCCGCGCCGCGCTGCCGCTCGTACTCCAGGGCGAGCCCGTCGATCAGGGCGCGCAGCCCGGTCTCGAACGCGCCCTCGTCCACACGGTGGTGGTGCTCGGCGAGCAGGTGCGCCTGGCCGAGGTGCGGGTACTCCCGCGGGTCGTAGGCGGCCGCGTCGTCCACGAATCCTTGCGCGAACGATGACAGCGCCGAGCCCGTGACGAAGTACCGCATCAGCGCGCCGATCCTGGTCGCCTGCGCGGGCGGCCACCCCGCCCTGACCATCGCGCCGAAGACCGCGTCGGCCACCCTGAGCCCCGCCGGGCGGCGCCCGGGGCCGCGGGCCAGCACCGGCACGAGACGCGGGTGGTCGGCGAGCGCCGCGCGGTAGGACACCGCCCAGTCGTGCAGCGCGGTGCGCCAGTCCCTGGCGTCGCCCTCGTCGAACATCGACAGGTCGATCTGGCCGCTCACCGCGTCCGCCACGGCCTCCAGGATCGCGTCCTTGGTGCGGAAGTGGTTGTACAGCGAGGGCCCGCTTACGCCGAGCTCCGCGGCCAGTCGCCGGGTGGACACCGCTTCGAGGCCCTCGGCGTCCACGAGCGCGCCCGCCGCCGCGACGATGCGTTCTCTGCTCAGCATGGGCTTGCGCGGGCGGGCCATGGCGCACATAGTAGGGCCTGACCGCCGTAAACTAGCAGTGCTAATTAAACCCGGAGCGAGGAGCCGCCCGCCATGGACCTGGAGCTGAGCGAGGAGCAGTCCGACGTACGCGCGCTCGCGCGGGAATTCGTGGCCCGCGAGATCGCCCCCCACGTGGTGGAGTGGGACCGTGCGGAGAGCGTCGACCGCGGCATCGTCGGCAAGCTCGGCGCGCTCGGCCTGCTCGGCATGACCGTGCCCGCCGAGTACGGCGGCTCGGACGGCGACCACCTGATGTACTGCCTGGTCACGGAGGAGCTGGGGCGCGGCGACTCGTCCGTGCGCGGCATCGTCTCCGTCTCGCTCGGCCTGGTCGGCAAGACGATCCTGGCCTGGGGCGACGAGGAGCAGAAGCGCGCGTGGCTGCCGCGGATCACGTCGGGCGAGGCCATCGGCTGCTTCGGCCTCACCGAGCCGGGCACCGGCTCGGACGCCGGCAATCTCGCCACCCGCGCGGTGCGCGACGGCGGGGACTGGGTCATCGACGGTTCGAAGATGTTCATCACCAACGGCACCTGGGCCGATGTGGTCCTGCTGTTCGCCCGCACCAACGACGCGCCGGGCCACCGCGGCGTCTCGGCCTTCCTCGTACCCACCGACACGCCCGGGCTGACCCGCCGCACCCTGCACGGCAAGCTCGGGCTGCGCGGCCAGGCCACGGCCGAGCTGGCCTTCGACGGGGTGCGGGTGCCGTCGGGCGCGCTGCTCGGGCCCGAGGGCAAGGGGTTCTCGATCGCCATGTCCGCGCTGGCGAAGGGGAGGATGGCGGTCGCGGCCGGCAGCGTCGGCATCGCGCAGGCCGCGCTCGACGCGGCCGTCGGGTACGCGGGCGAGCGCGAGCAGTTCGGCTCGACGATCGCCCACTACCAGCTGGTCCAGGAGCTCATCAGCGACATCGCCGTGGACGTCGACGCGGCGCGGCTGCTGACCTGGCGGGTGGCCGACCTGGTGGACCGGGGCGAGGAGTTCGCGACGGCCGCGTCCAAGGCGAAGCTGTTCGCCTCCGAGGCGGCGGTGCGCGCGGCGAACAACGCCGTCCAGGTCTTCGGCGGCTACGGCTACATCGACGAGTACCCCGTCGGCAAACTGCTGCGGGACGCCCGGGTGATGACGCTCTACGAGGGCACGAGCCAGATCCAGAAGCTCATCATCGGCCGCGCGCTCACCGGCGTGTCCGCCTTCTGACGGTGCGTCGCCCACCCCGGCCGCACCACGGCCGCACGGCTGTGCCCCGCCACGCGGGCGGGGCACAGCCGTGCGGTGGGACGGGAGCCGTCCCGGTGACGCGTCAGCCGAGCGGCCACACCGGAAGTACGGTCCTCTTCCAGGTGCTGTTCGCGGCGCTCGCGCAGGAGGCGTACCAGGCCACCACCGCGGTGACGAAGCCCACCCAGCCGCCGACCTTGTCGATGCCCGTCGACTGCGCGAACGCGCCGATGGTGAGCAGGATGTACGTGAGGGCGAGCAGCGCGATGACCGCGAGCACGGCCCCGCTCGTGCGCATCGCGGGGATGATCATGTAGGTCGTGAAGATGGCCCAGGCGAGCAGGAACAGCCCGGTCGCCTGGTAGGCGTGGGCGGCCGGGAGCTTCGGCGCGACCTGGGTGATGTAGTAGGCGAACCCGATCCAGAACGCGCCGTACGAGCTGAACGCGGTGGCGGCGAAGGTATTGGCCCTGCGGAACTCCCACATGCCGGCGAGGAGTTGCGCGAGCCCTCCGTAGAAGAGGGCGAGCGGGAGCACCACGGTCTCCAGCGTGTCGCTGAGCAGCCCGGCATTGAAGGCGCTCAGGACGAAGGTGGTCATCGCGAAGCCGGCGAGCCCGAGGGCGCCGGGATCCGCGATGGTCTCTGTGGACGCGGGTGGGGCGGGCGGCCGGGCGTCGCCGGCAGCGGTCTTCGGTTCTGCTGATGCCACGGGTGGATCCTCTCCGCGAGATGCGCCTGACGGACCTCCGGCGCGCGCCGGCGGTGGCGGTGCCCCGCCGGGAAAGTGCCGGCCCCGGGTGTGGTGTGGCGTCGGAACGGTCCGTGGTCGGCGCTGCGCTCCGTGTGGGGGAACATCATCTTGGCCTCGTGTCATGAGGCGGTCAAGGAGCTACGCACCTTTCGTTGCACCTTCGATCACCGGTTCGAACGAAGGCTCGGCCATGCGCTTCTAAGCGCTTGCTCACCTTCGCGGTATGGTGTTCGTCCTGCCCTGCGGCAGCACAGCACCGGACGGAAGGGGCGAACCATGCGTACGGCCGAACCGGTCGGCGACGACGACGGCCGCCGCGCTACCACCGCGGCCTGGGCCGAGGTCTCTCCCGAGGCCGCCAGGAGGCTGCTGGTCGCGGCCGTCGAGGCGTTCGCCGAGCGCGGGTACCACGCCACCACCACGCGGGACATCGCGGGCCGTGCGGGCATGAGCCCCGCCGCCCTCTACATCCACTACAAGACCAAGGAAGAACTGCTGCACCGGATCAGCAGGATCGGCCACGACCGCGCCCTGGCCGTCCTGCGCAAGGCCGAGGCGGGCGGTGGCACCTCGGCGCAGCGTCTGGCGGACGTCGTGCGCTCCTTCGTCCGCTGGCACGCCGAGCAACACACCACCGCACGGGTGGTCCAGTACGAACTCGACGCCCTCGGACCCGAACACCGCCCCGAGATCCTGGAGTTGCGGCGGCAGAGCGACGCGGTGGTGCGCAGGATCCTGGAGGACGGCGTGCGGGACGGCGAATTCGACGTGCCCGACGTCGGCGGCACCACGCTGGCGGTGCTCTCGCTCTGCGTCGACGTCGCGCGGTGGTTCGACGAGGCGGGGCGCAGGTCGCCCGACGAGGTCGGCGACCTCTACGCCGACCTCGTGCTGCGGATGGTGGGCGCGCGCGCCTGACCCGCCGTGTGCCTGGCCTCGCCGCGCGCCCGGCCTCGCCGCGCGCCTGGCCCGCCGGGTGCCCGGCCCGCCGGGGGTCCGCGGCCCCGCGGCTCGCGTGAAAACTACTGCCACCCGCGTTGCCGAACCGTTTCGGCGGGCGGTGGGTGGTAGCAATGGGGACGGCACCACGCCCTGGTGCGCGAGCGCACCCAGTGATGCGCGGGACCGGGGCGCCGGAACGGGGAGGCGAACGCGATGCCCGTACAAGCCGCCCTCGGGGCTGCCCGCAGGCGCGAGACCGTGCAGCGCGTCGAGGCGCTGCTCGCCGCGAGCGCCGGGGACGGGGCCGCGGCCCGCGAGCGCAGCGAGGAACTGGTCAGGCTCGTCACCGGCTTCTACGGCGACGGCCTCGAACGGCTCCTGTACGTGCTCCACGAGCACGGCGCCCTGAGCGACGAGATCCTCACCGCGCTGGCCGACGACGACGCGGTCGCCGGCCTGCTGCTGGCGCACGGCCTGCACCCGTACGGCGTGGAGACCCGCGTCGAGCAGGCGCTCGGCGCCGTACGCCCCTACCTCGCCTCGCACGGCGGTGACGTCGAACTGCTCGGCGTCACCGGCGAGGGCGCCGTCCGGCTGCGGCTGCTCGGCGGCTGCGACGGCTGCCCCTCCGCGCCGGCCACGCTGGAACTGGCGGTGCGCGGCGTGGTCCAGGCGGCGGCCCCGGAGGTCACGGCCATCGACGTCGCGGCCCCGTCCAAGGCCCCGAACGCAGCCGGCACGAACGCCGCCGGTACGGGCCCGGACGGTACGGGCGGCCCCGCCGCGCCCACCGGCACCCTGTTCCACCGGGTGTACGAGAGGGGCGCCCCCGCCGGCGGCGGCTCCTCGTGGCGGATCGTCGCCGAGTTCGCCGGCCTCGGGCCGGGCGAGACGCGGCACCTCACGGTCGGGCGTGTGCCGGTGGTCGGCTGCCGCGTCGGCACCGGCCTGTTCGCCTTCCGCGACCTGTGCGCGCGCTGCGAGCGGCCGCTGACGGGTACCGTGCTGGCCAGGCACCTCGGCGGCGCGCCGGGCGACGCGGCACTGAGCTGCCCCGTCTGCGGCGCGCACTACGACGTGCGGGGCGCCGGCGCCTGCCTGGACGAGGACGGCCTCCACCTGGAGCCGCTGCCGGTCCTCAGCGACGGCGCGACCGTCGCCGTCGCGGTGCCCGCGGCGTGACCCGCGACGCGACCGGGAACTAGAAGTAGTAGCGGGAGACGGACTCCGCCACGCACGCCGGCTTCTCGCCGCCCTCGCGTTCGACCGTGACCCGCGCGGTCACCTGGACCGCGCCGCCGCTCGCCTCGGTCACGTCCGCCAGCACGCCCGTGGCCCGCAGCCGCGAGCCGACGGGCACGGGGGAGGGGAAGCGCACCTTGTTCGTGCCGTAGTTGATGCCCATCTTCACGTTCTCCACGCGCAGCACCTGCGGCAGCAGCAGCGGCAGCAGCGACAGGGTCAGGTAGCCGTGCGCGATGGTGGTGCCGAACGGCCCGGCCGCCGCCCGCTCGGGGTCCACGTGGATCCACTGGTGGTCGCCCGTGGCCTCGGCGAACAGGTCGATGCGCTTCTGGTCCACCTCCACCCACTCGCTGTACCCGAGCTGCTCGCCGATCCCGGCGCGCAGCTCCTCGACGGAGGTGAAGGTCCTCGGCTCGGTCATTTCCCCGGCTCCCTGTCGTCGTGCTGAGCGGCGCTCCGCCCACTGTCCAAGCGCTTGCTCAGAATGGTCGCGTCGCGGCACGTCTGTCAACGAGGCAGGGCGTGGTGGTCGTGGGGTGGATGTACGGTGCGAGGCCGCGGCCGTGCGAGGGAAAGAGAGTCTGTCGTGGTGCGTCAGGCCGCGGTCAGTGTCCTGGCGGAGGAGGAGCGTCCGGCCCGCACCTGGTCCAGTGCCTCGGACGTCAGTACGGGGCGCGGCACGACGATGCCGCAGCCGGTGCAGACAGGTCCCGAGCCGTGTGCGTGCGTGAGGGCGGGGCGCCAGACGAGACCGCGGACCGCGCCGCACACGGGGCACGCGTCCCCGGGGTCGCCCTCCAGGCCCGCGATCAGCCTGCGCAGCACCTCGGCGAGCGAGCCCGAGGGGTGGACGCGGGGATCGTCGCAGCGTGCCACGCCGTTGCCGCCCCAGGTGAGCCGGTGCCAGTCGTCGAAGCTGCCGGGCCGGCGCAGCCCGTCGTGCTTCTCGCGCTTGCGGCGCTCGGCGAAGTCGCCCTCGTAGGCGAGCCAGACCGCCCGCGCGGCCTCCAGCTCGTCCAGCGCCGCGATCAGCCTCGCCGGCTCGGGGGAGCGGTCCTCGGGCTCTATGCCGTGCCTCGCGCACAGGTGGTCCCACGTCGCCCGGTGCCCGTACGGGGCGAACCGCTCCAGGCACTTGCGCAGTGAATACCGCCGCAAGGCCAGATCGCAGCGCGGGTCGCGGACTTGTCTCGCGAGACTTCTGAATCCGGCCATCACATGCCACCTCCGTCAGTGGATCTCCGGAAAACCGGCGTTGTGGAATGGACGTACGCCTGCCCCATTCGGCTCCATCAAAAAGAGACCGGATCCGGCGATTATGCGAACGCGCTGGTTTTTGCCCGGCGATTACTCCCGTGAGCTGGTGCTTTACATCCGTATGACGACTGGCGTGCGAAAACTCCCCCCTTCGTTCACACGGTCCGCGCCCGCCGTCGAGCCGCGTGCCGGGTAGTGCGATCCGGCGCGCGGGCCGAGAGGCTGTGAGTACTGCCCGCCGTGCGGATCAGCGGTAGACGAGGTAACGGCGACGCACCGCGCGGAACGCGTCGAGTTCTCGCTGCCAGGCGGCGACGACCTGGTCCGTGGACGCGCCCGCGTCGATCATCGTGCCGACCAGGTCCGACCCCGTGAGGGTGGCGATGTCGTTGTCCGCCCGCCAGGCGAAGTCCTTGTACACCCGCTTGGCGGTGATCAGCAGCGCGATGCCGGTGCGCACCGAGTCGAAGGCGTCCCTGTCGTGGACGTGCAATTGCAGGCCACCCACGGTCTTGCCGCTGAACTTGGAGAACGTCGGCGCGAAGTACGCCTCGCGGAAGTGCACGCCGGGCAGCCCCTCGGCGGACGCCGCCCTCGCCCACGCGCTGCCTGGGCCCTCCGCGCCGAGCAGCTCGAAGGGGCGCGTGGTGCCGCGCCCCTCGGACAGGTTGGTCGCCTCGAACATGCAGGTGCCCGGGTAGACCAGCGCGGTGTCGGCCGTGGGCATGTTGGGGCTCGGCAGCACCCAGGGCAGCCCGGTCTCGTCGAAGTACATCGACCGCCGCCAGCCCGTCATGGTGACCGTGGACAGCTCGACGGGGCGGGCCAGGAACTCGCCGTTGTAGAGCGCGGCCAGCTCCGCGACCGTCATGCCGTGCTGCTGCGAGATCGGCTTGCGGCCCACGAAGGAGGCGAACTCCTCGTGCAGCACCGGGCCCGTGGCCTGCCGTCCCGTGACCGGGTTCGGCCGGTCGAGCACCACGAACCGCTTGCCGGCCAGCGCGGCCGCCTCCATGCAGTCGTAGAGCGTCCAGATGTACGTGTAGAAGCGCGCGCCGGCGTCCTGAATGTCGAAGACGACCGTGTCCACGCCCGACTTCGTGAAGACGTCGGCCAGCGGCCGTCCGCTGACCTGGTACGTGTCGTAGACGGGCAGCCCGGTCGCCGGGTCCTTCGAGGTGCCCTCGCCGCCGCCCGCCTGCGAGGTGCCGCGGAAGCCGTGCTCGGGGCCGAACACCGCGACGAGGTTCACGCGGTCGTCCGCGTGCATCACGTCGACGATGTGCCGCACGTCGGGGGTGACGCCTGTCGGGTTGGTGACGATCCCGACCTTCTGGCCCGACAGCAGCCGGTAGCCGTCCGCGCTCAGCCGGTCGAAACCGGTGCGCACGCGCCCCCCGGCTCCCGCGCCGCCGAGCACCCCGCCGGCGGCCGCGGGCGCCCGGCGCGTCCCCGAGCGGGGTCACCGTCGCGGGTGCGCCGCCAGCTCCGCCTCGATGAGGTCGGCCGCCCTGACGGCGCCGCCCTCCCG
>NZ_JAGIQL010000278.1 GCF_017813245.1 Streptomyces montanisoli | reverse complement strand
GCCGCCCACCTCCCCCCCGCCTGCCCTCCCGCCTCTTCAGCTAGTACCACGACGAGGACGGAATCGGGCCTGGATCGGAGCCCAGAGTTCACAGCTGTGCTCTACCGATCTTGGGCAGCCAGCTGCTGGAGGTGCAGGACGAGCTGAACAGGGCGCACGCCGCCGCCAACTACGACGTCGACGGCATCACCGGCATCGGCGGCCGCGGCGGGCTGCGCCCCGACGCGATCCCGCTGGCGCGCGCGGCACGCGGATCCGGCGCGGTCGTGGTCGCCGTCGACCTGCCCAGCGGGGTGGCGGCGGACACCGGCGAGGTGAGGGGCGAGGCCGTGCGGGCGGACGTGACGGTCACCTTCGGCGCCCACAAACCCGGCCAGTTGATCGACCCGGCGGCGGAACTCACGGGCGTGGTACGGCTCGTGGACATCGGTCTCGGCCCGCACCTGCCGTCGTCGCCCGCCGTGGAGGCGCTGCAACACGCGGACGTGGCGCGGCTGTTGCCGGTCCCCGGCGGCGAGAGTGACAAGTACAGGCGCGGCGTCGTCGGCGTCGTGGCCGGGTCGGCGAAGTACCCGGGCGCCGCGGTGCTCGCGGTGGCGGGCGCGCTGCGCGGCGGCGCGGGCGCCGTCCGGTACGTCGGGCCAGGCGGCGACGCGGTGCTCGCCCGCCACCCCGAGACGCTGGTCAGCGACGGGCCGCCCGCGAAGGCCGGCCGCGTGCAGGCGTGGGCGGTCGGCCCCGGCCTGAGCGGGGGTCCTGGCCTCGACGACGCGCTCGCCTCGGACGTGCCGGTCGTGATCGACGCGGACGCCCTGCACGCCCTGGACGCGGCCGCGGTACGGGCCCGCACGGCGCCCACCCTGCTCACCCCGCACGCGGGCGAGGCGGCCGCGCTGCTCGGCGCGGAGCGCGCCGAGGTCGAGGCGGGCAGGCTGGACGCCGTACGCGAACTCGCCGCGCGCTACGGCGCGACGGTGCTGCTGAAGGGGTCGACGACACTGGTCGCCGACCCCGGCCGGGGCACCCCCGTGCGGGTCAACGCGACGGGCACCGGCTGGCTCGCGACCGCCGGCAGCGGCGACGTCCTGACCGGCCTGACGGGCTCGCTGCTCGCGGCCGGCCTCGCGCCGAGGGACGCCGGCTCCGTCGGCGCGTACCTGCACGGCCTGGCGGCCCGCCTCGCCGCGCCCCTGGCGGCACACGACGTGGCCGACCACGTGCCCGCCGCGTGGCGCGACGTGTGCGAGGTCAGCGCTTGAACGCGTAGTCCATCAGCTTCTTCGCGTCCGCCGAGCGGTGCGCCACGGACGACGAGGCGAGGACGGCGCCGACGACGGTCCTGCCGTGGCGCGTCGCCGCGAAGACGAGGCAGTACTTGGCCTCGGGGCCCGAGCCCGTCTTGACGCCGATGGTGCCCGGGTAACTGCTGAGCAGGTTGTTGGTGTTGGTCCACGACATGTAGCGGTAGCCGCCGTTCTTCGTGGTGACCTTCTGCTTGGTCGACTTCGTCCGCACGACCGTGCGGAAGGTGCTGTACGTCAGGGCGCTGCCCGCCAGCTTCGCCAGGTCGCGCGGCGTCGAGTAGTTGCGCCCGTTGCCGATGCCGTCGAACGAGTCGAAGTGCGTGTTCTTCAACCCGAGGCTCTTGGCCGTCGCGTTCATCTGCCCGACGAACGACTTGACGCGCGCGGCGCGGGTGGACCCCTTTCCGAACGTGTCGGCGAGCGCGTAAGCGGCGTCGCAGCCCGACGGCAGCATCAGCCCGTACAGCAGCTGCCCGACCGTCACCTTGTCGCCGACGATGAGGTGCGCGGACGAGGCGGTCTTCGCGACGATGTAGTCGCTGTACGCCTTCTGGATCGTTACCTTCGATCCCAGGTTCAGGCCCTTGTGCGCGAGGTGCGCGAGCACCACGCGGGCGGTCATCACCTTGGTGGTCGACCCGGTGGGCCTGCGGGTGTCGGCCGCCTTGCCGTAGTAGCCCGCGTGCGTCGCATTGTTCATCACGTAGCCGCCCTTGGCGACGATCGACGGGGGTTTCGGGGCCGTGGCCGCCGTGGCCGCCGCGGCGGGCGGGGCGAACGCGCCCGCCGCGAGGAGCGTGCCGGCGGCGGCGGTCAGCGCGGACGCGCGGTGGAGTGGTGCGACACCTTGTTTCAAGGCGGTTTCTCCCCAAGTTCTCTGGTGAGTTCTCTGATGCCAGGCCACTGGCATGTGCCGGTACGTCGTACCGCTTGCCTGTGAGACACCTGTGGGCCCTGCGCGGATGCGCTCCGTCGCCGAGCCTTTCCGCTCTGTTTGCCGGGTGTGCGAAAGCGGCCGAGCCTGAACCGGTTAAACATGGGATGTTAGGCTGATTGTGATACGAGGAGGTGCGGCGTGCCGATCCACGCGGCGGAGCGGTCGAGCCTGGTCGACCGGGTGATCGAACAGCTCCAGAGCCTGATCGAGTCGGGCGAGTGGGCGGTGGGGACGAAGATCCCCGCAGAACCCGTCCTGACGGAGATGCTCGGCGTGGGCCGCAACACCGTGCGCGAGGCCGTCAGGGCGCTCGGCCACAGCGGGATGCTGGAGGCCAGGCAGGGCGACGGCACGTACGTACGGGCCGCCGACGCGCTCGGTGCGGCCCTGCACAGGCGGTTGCGGCGCGCGGGCCACCTGGAGGCGTTCGAGGTCCGCTCGGGACTCGAACGCGACGCGGCCAGGCTCGCGGCCGGCCGGCGCACGGAGGCCGACCTGGCGGCGCTGCGGTCCGCGCTCGCCGAGCGCGGCACGGCCTGGCGGTCCGGTGACACCGACGCGTTCGTACGGGCCGACGTCGCCTTCCACCGCGCGGTGGTCGCGGCGGCGCACAACGGCATGCTCGCCGACCTCTACAGCCACCTGTCGGACGGTCTGCGTGCGGCCATCGCCTCCGTCGCCGACGCGCCGCTGCCCGAACCGCGGCGTGCGCAGGCCGACTCGCACGCCGATCTCGTCGATGCGATCGAGGCGGGCGACGCGGCGGCGGCCACGGGCGCGGTCGCCCGTTACATCGAGGAGTCGGTCAGCTCTCTGCGGGAGCTCCAGGCGGCGGACCCGCTGCCGGCGACGGCGGGGACCCCCCGCGGGGGCCGCGAGGAGGGAGACGCGAAGTGAGCTCTGCCTCCCGCGACACGGACAGCGGCGGAGCCGCGCGCACCGCCGAGGCCGGGGCGGAGGCCAGGCCCGAAGCCGCGGCCAGGCCCGAAGCCGCGGCCGGGGCCGAAGGCCGGGCCGGGCGCCCGGCCCGGCGCGCCCGCGCCGGGCTGTTCCTCGGCGTCGGCGTCATCGTCCTCGCGCTGAACCTGCGGCCCGCCATCGTCGCCGCGTCGCCCATGCTCGACACGATCCGCGCGGGCACGGGCATGTCCACGGCCACCGCCGGGCTGCTGACGACGCTGCCGCTGCTCTGCTTCGGCCTGCTCGCGCCGTTCGCGCCGCGGCTCGGCCGCAGGCTCGGCATGGAGCCCGCGCTGCTGCTGACCATGGTGGCGATCTGCTGCGGGACCGCGCTGCGGCTCATACCGTCGATGGCCGCGCTGCTCGGCGGCACCGTCGTCGTCGGCGCGGGCATCGCCGTCGCGAACGTCCTGCTGCCCGGCGTCATCAAGCGGGACTTCGCCCACCGCGTGGGCCTGATGACGGGCCTCTACTCGATGTCGCTGTTCGGCGGCGCGGCCCTGGCCGCGGGCGTCACCGTGCCCGTGGGCCACGCGCTGTCCCTCGGCTGGCGGCCGACGCTCGCGCTGTGGGGGCTGCTCGCCGTGGTCGCGCTCCTGGTGTGGGCGCCGCAGGTGCGCCGTCACACTCGCGCCTCCGCGGCGCGGGCGGGCGCGGCCAGGCACCCCGTACGGGGGCTGTGGAGCCACCCGGTGGCCTGGCTGGTCACCGGCTACATGGGGCTGCAGTCGCTGTCGTACTACGCGGCCGCCGCCTACCTCCCGACGATGCTGACCGACGCCGGCACGGCGCAGTCCACGGCCGGCTGGATGCTCTCCTTCTCCAGCCTCCTCGGCATCGCGGGCGCGTTCCTCAGCCCGGTGCTTGCCGCGCGCGGGGTGCGGCCCGGGCTGCTCGCGGCGATCGGCGCCGTCCTGACGGCGGGGGGCTTCGCCGGCATGGCGACGGCGCCCGTCGGCGGCGCGTACCTGTGGATGATCCTGCTCGGCCTCGGCCAGGGCGCGGCCATCTCGCTGGCGATGCTGTTCATCGTGGACCGCTCGCCCGACACCCGGCACGCCGCGCAACTGTCCAGCATGGCGCAGTGCTTCGGCTACCTGCTGGCCGCCACGGGGCCGCTCGCGCTCGGCGCGGTGCACCAGGCGACCGGCGGCTGGACCGTGCCGCTGATCATCCTCATCGTGCTGCTCGTCCCCCAGACGGCCGTGGGCCTCGGCGCCTCGGTGAACCGCCACGCGGCGCCGGAGCAGCGTGACGCGGGCGGCTGACGTTCGGGTGACGTTCGGTGGGCGGAGCCCGGGCGTCCGTTCTGAGAGACTTGGCGCGATGACCGGAAACCACCAGAACTCACGCCACGTCAGGGCCCGGGCCGAGATCGACCTCGGCGCCCTGCGCGCCAACGTGCGCGCGCTGCGCGCCCGGGTCGCGCCCAGTGGCGCGCAGGTGATGGCCGTCGTGAAGTCCGACGCGTACGGGCACGGCATGGTGCCCGCCGCGCGCGCGGCGCGCGCCGCCGGGGCGCGGTGGCTCGGCACCGCCACC
>NZ_JAGIQL010000277.1 GCF_017813245.1 Streptomyces montanisoli | reverse complement strand
CCGTGCGCCCCCGCGCCGTGCTGGTCGGCCGGGCCGCCGAGCTGTGCTCAACCGACAGGGCGCCGACACCGGGCGCCGAGACGCGCTGGACCTCGGGGCCGCCTGGTGATGCGCCGGAGCGGCCGAGCGGCCGTGTGCTCCCCGGCCGACGCCGCCGCCCTGCGGTCCGGCCACTGCCGAGGGGCTGTCGCCGTGGCCGCCGAGCTGTCCTCCGCCATCACAGCCTTGACGCGGGGCCGAGCCACCTGGGCCGAGCTGGTGCGCCGAGCTGCCCGGGCTGCCGGCGGTGTCCTTGGCCGTCGGCGTCGGATCGGTCGCCGCCTGGTGATGGTCCGGGGCCGCCGAACCGCGGGGGCCGGACCGCAAGGGCCGGACCGCGCCTAGCGGCCGGGTGCTTGCGCCGCCGACGCCGGGTGGGGGCGCGCCGGCCTCCGGAGCCGTCTGGTGATGGTCCGGGGCCGCCGGACCGCGCTGGTCAGCTGAGCTGACGGGCCCACGCCGTGCGCCAAGCCCCCCCCGGGCGCCTGGGCGCCTGGGCGGCTTGACGCACCGGGCCCGGCCCGGACGCGCTCGGCCGCCGGGGGCCCGCCACCCGGCCCGAACGCGTGGAGGGGGCGGCCGTTCCGGCCGCCCCCTCCACGCCACCCGCGCGCGGGTCAGCGCATCTTGCCGCCCTTCGGCATGCGCACGTTCTTCGGCATGGGCCCCTTGGGCAGGGGCATGTTGCTCATCAGGTCGCCCATCGCGCGCAGCCGGTCGTTCGTGGCCGTCACCGTCGGTCCGTCCACCACGCGCGGCAGCTTCAGCAGCGTGGCGCGCACCTTCTTCAGCGGCACCTGCCCCTCGCCGTCGCCCACGATGATGTCCCGCACCGGCACGTCGACGACGATGCGCGCCATCTTCCGCTTCTCGGCCGCGAGCAGCGACTTCAGCCGGTTCGGGTTGCCCTCGGCGACCAGCACGATGCCCGCCTTGCTCACCGCGCGGTGCACGACGTCCTGGCTGCGGTTCATCGCCACGGCCGGTGTCGTCGTCCAGCCGCGTCCCACGTTCTCCAGGACCGCGGCGGCCGCGCCGGGCTGGCCCTCCATCTGCCCGAAGGCCGCGCGTTCCGCGCGGCGGCCGAAGATGATCGCCATCGCGAGGAACGCCAGGATGAAGCCCAGGATCCCCAGATAGAGCGGGTGGCCGAGCGCGAAACCGATGGCGAGGATGACACCGAAGGTGACGATTCCCACGCCCGCGATGACAAGACCGACTTTGGAATCGACCCGCCGGGTCATCTTGTAGGTCTGAGCGATCTGCTTCAGTCGCCCCTGGTTCGCAGCAGAGTCTGCGTTGTCCTTCCTCGCCATACAGGAAAGTTTACGTGGCCTGGGAAGAGCGGTCGGACACAGCCTCGATCACGGACTGGCTCTCGGCGCGGGCGCGGGCAGCGCGCCGGTCCTCCACCACCGCTGACCAGGCGTTTCGACGAGCCGTCCGCCGGCCGCCGGGCAGCAGCAGCGTCTCCACGGCGCGCAGCGCGAAACGCGCTGCCGCCGGCGGTCGGGCAGTGGGGCGTACCGGCGCGGCCTGCATGATGTCGATCTCCCTGGCGAGACGAGCGGGGAAGAACCGGAGGGTGTGGCACGGTGCGGTTGGGCGCGGTGTCGTGCGCTGCCGCGGTCGCGGCGACCCCGGGACGTCCCCGGTGTGTGCGGTGCGTGCGTGCAGCGTCACTCATCGGTGTTACCAGCGCGTGACCCGGCGGTCAAACCGCGGTGAAGCCCGGGCCGCGGGCGGGCGGCATGCGCCCCGGCGCGGAAGCGGCCCGTACGCGCCCCTCACCTGGGGCGTACGTACGGGCCGTTCGGGCAAGCACCGCTACTTGTCGGTAACCACTTGTGCGCGGATTCACACCGCCGGCGGAACCGCCCCGGCGGCGGAAGCCGCCCCGACGCCCACGGGCTGCGCGCTCCTGCGGTCCATCGCCTGCTGGAACAGCCGGCCGGCGCGGTACGAGGAGCGCACCAGCGGCCCCGACATCACGCCGGAGAAGCCGATCTCCTCGGCTTCCTCCTGCAGCTCGACGAACTCGTCGGGCTTCACCCACCGCTCGACGGGGTGGTGGCGCACCGAAGGACGCAGGTACTGCGTGATGGTGATCAGCTCGCAGCCCGCCTCGTGCAGCTGCCGCAGCGCCTCGCTGACCTCGGCCCGCTCCTCGCCCATCCCCAGGATCAGGTTGGATTTGGTGACGAGCCCGGCCTCGCGCGCCTTCGTGATCACGTCGAGCGACCGCTCGTAGCGGAAGCCGGGGCGGATCCGCTTGAAGATGCGCGGCACGGTCTCGACGTTGTGTGCGAGCACCTCGGGCCGCGACGAGAACACCTCGGCGAGCTGCTCGGGCACCGCGTTGAAGTCCGGGATGAGCAGCTCGACCTTGGTCGCGCCCGCCTCGCGGGCCGCCGTCATCGCGTGGATCCGGCGCACCGTCTCCGCGTACAGCCAGGCGCCGCCGTCCTCCAGGTCGTCGCGCGCGACGCCGGTGATCGTGGCGTAGTTCAGGTCCATCGTGACGACGGACTCGCCCACGCGCCGCGGCTCGTCACGGTCGAGCGCCTGCGGCTTGCCCGTGTCGATCTGGCAGAAGTCGCAGCGCCTGGTGCACTGGTCGCCGCCGATGAGGAAGGTCGCCTCGCGATCCTCCCAGCACTCGAAGATGTTGGGACAGCCGGCCTCCTGGCAGACCGTGTGCAGGCCCTCGCTCTTGACGAGTTTCTGCAGCTGGTTGTACTCGGGCCCCATCTTCGCCCGGGTCTTGATCCACTCGGGCTTGCGCTCGATGGGGGTCTGGCTGTTCCGGACCTCCAGGCGCAGCATCTTGCGTCCGTCGGGTGCGACAGCGGACACGTCCGGCACCTCTTTCTGGCTGGCGCGGCATTCGATTCTTCGGCGAATACCAGGTTACGCCCGTGCATTGCGTGGTCTTGTGGTCCGTTCGGACCGTGGTCTCGGGGCCACGGAGGGCCCTCGGGTCGCGGGCCGCGTCGGGCGGGCCGTGGTTCAGGCGCTCGCGCCCTCCAGCGTCGCGTCCGAGGCGGAGGCCTGAACGGCTGCCTGAGCGGGTGCCTGAGCGGCTGCCTGAGCCGGGGCCGTCGCGGAGGCGGGGGACGCCTCCGCCAGTACGTCGCGCAGGTGCCGCTCCACCACGGGCAGGACCTCCGCGACGGGCACGTCGCGCCCCAGCTCGTACGCGAGCGACGTCACCCCGGCGTCCCGGATGCCGCACGGCACGATGCGGTCGAAGTACGTGTTGTCGGGGTTCACGTTCAGCGAGAAGCCGTGCATCGTGACGCCCTTGGCGACGCGGATGCCGATGGCCGCGAGCTTGCGGTCCTCGCGCCGCTGCCCCGCGTTGGACGGCGCGTACTCGGGGCCGTTCAGCCGCGGGTCGAAGTCGTCCGTCCTGACGCGCGGGTCGAAGTCCAGCACGAGGCCGGACGCCGCCGGGCGATCCGCGACCGCGTCGCCCAGCACCCACACCCCGCTGCGGCCCTCCACCCGGGTCGTCTCCACGCCGAACTGGGCGGCGGTCCTGATCAGCGCCTCCTCCAGGCGGCGGACGTGCGCGATGACGTCCACCGGGTTCGGCAGCTTCAGGATCGGATAGCCCACCAGCTGGCCGGGACCGTGCCAGGTGATCTTGCCGCCCCTGTCCACGTCGATCACCGGGGTGCCGTCGAGGGGCCGCTCGTCGTCCCGCGTGCGCCGGCCGGCCGTGTAGACGGGCGGGTGTTCGAGCATCAGGCAGGTGTCGGGTGCCTCGTCGGCGACGCGCGCGGCGTGCACGCGGCGCTGCTCCTCCCATGCGTCCAGGTAGGCGACGGCCTCGTCGCCGAAGCCCAGACGGACGAACCGCAGCTCATCCACGGCAGTGCCTCCTAGTGGCTGCGGCAGCGCAGCCGTCGGTCCAGCTTCCGGTGCGTCGAAGGAGCGCCCGGCACACCGCGGACGTGGTGCGCAGGGGGCGTTTTCCGTGCACTCCGGCGCTTCCGCAACTGTACGGCGGCGGGTGGCCAACGTGACGGGGAGGTGGTGGACGCCCCATTGGCGCATGTGCCGGAGGCAGATTCACGCGGCCCTCGGCGGAGGTTGCGCGGATCCTCACACGATCGGATGAACCCGGGGTGAAAGCCGGTGTGAGGTTGCTTTTTACCGCTAAATTCACGCCGATCGTGAGGGGCCGATGGTATGGGGCTGCCCCGGGGCCCGGAAGGCAGGAGACCGTACAGCTGATGTCGGAACGACCTCCGCAGCGCAATGCCAACAACAGACTCGCCGCGCTCATCGCAGAGGCAGGCTTCTCCCACGCGGGCCTCGCCCGCAGGGTCGACCAGCTCGGCCTTGAGCACGGGCTCGACCTCCGCTACGACAAGACGTCCGTCACCCGCTGGCTGCGCGGCCAGCAGCCGCGCGGCACCACTCCCGCGCTGATCACCGAGGTGTTCACGCGCAGACTCGGCCGCCGCCTGACCACCCAGGACCTCGGGCTCGACGCGTGCGCGCCGGTCTACGCGGGCCTGGAGTTCGCCGCCACGCCCGAGGAGGCCGTCGACATCGTCGGCGGGCTGTGGAAGAAGGACTCGGGCAGCCACGCGGAGCTGCGCAAGATCGCGTTCACGCCCGCGGGGCTCGTGGTGCCCAGCCGGGACTGGCTGATCGGCAGGCCCGACGAGCGCGTGGGGCACCCGGGGGTGGCGGCGGGCGCGGCGGGTGCGGCCGCGCCGCGGAGACCGGCTCAGGCGGGCGCGCCCGGCGCGGTGGGTGCGTCCGGTCCCTCCGGCGCCCCCGGTTCTTCCGGGACGTCCG
>NZ_JAGIQL010000276.1 GCF_017813245.1 Streptomyces montanisoli | reverse complement strand
CCGGCCGGGCCGGCCTCAGCCCGTGCGCCCCCTGCGGCGCCGCGCGAGGAAGCGGGGGAGGGGGCCGCGCGTTGTCGCCGGGGTGGGGGCGGGGCGCGCGGCGAGGGACGTGTCCGGCAGGGCCGTCGTCGCCTGCCGGACCGTCAGGCGCAGCACACGGCACTCGCGGGCCCAGCGGTCGACCATCGCCTCGCCGTCCGGCGCGTTCAGGCGCTTGCTCCTGAGCTCGGCGACCGCGGCGGCCCATTCCGGCGAGCCCGGCGCGAGTTCGCCGACCTCGGCCGTCCAGGACACGACCCGCCCGCGCTTGTCCTTGCTCGGGACGGTGACCTCGGCGCTCGCGCCGTCCACAAGACCGGACGGGAGCGGCTGCTCGCCAGGCCCCTCGCCGACCAGGTACGCGGCGCCGTCGAGCCACACGTGCCACACGGGCCTCGCGCGGCCCGTGCCCCGCACCCAGACCAGCCCCGACTTCTTCGTGGCCTCCTCCACCAGGGAGTGGGCAGCCTGCGACTCGGGCACGTGTCCTCCTCGGAGATGGCCGTCGGACGAGATGGCCCGTCAGAGCCAGCCGTTCCTCTTCAGTGTCCTGTGGATGACGAGGCAGACCGCAACGATCGCGCCGAGCACCATCGGGTAGCCGTACTTCCAGTGCAGCTCCGGCATGTGATCGAAGTTCATGCCGTAGATGCCGCAGACCGCCGTCGGCACGGCGATGATCGCGGCCCAGGACGTGATCTTGCGCATGTCCTCGTTCTGGGCGACCGTCGCCTGCGCCAGGTTCGCCTGAAGGATCGAGTTGAGGAGTTCGTCGAAGCCGATGACCTGCTCGTGCACGCGGACGAGGTGGTCGGCGACGTCGCGGAAGTACTTCTGGATCGCCGGCTCGACCTGCCGCATCGGCCGCTCGCTCAGCATCTGCATCGGCCGCAGCAGCGGCGACACCGCGCGCTTGAACTCCAGCACCTCGCGCTTGAGCTGGTAGATCCGCTGGGCGTCCGGGCTGCGCTGCCCCTTCTTGCCCTTCACCGGCTCGGAGAAAACGTCGATCTCGACCTCGTCGATGTCGTCCTGCACCGCGTCGGCGACGGCCAGGTAGCCGTCCACGACGTGGTCCGCGATCGCGTGCAGCACGGCCGACGGGCCGTGCGCCAGCTGCTCGGGGTCCTCTTCGAGGCGGTGCCTGAGGCCGCGCAGGGACCCTTTCGTGCCGTGCCGGACGGTGATGACGAAGTCCCGGCCGGTGAAGCACATGACCTCGCCCGTCGCCACGACCTCGCTGGTTGCCGTGAGCTCGGCGTGCTCCACGTAGTGGATCGTCTTGAACACGGTGAACAGCGTGTCGTCGTAGGGTTCGAGCTTGGGCCGCTGGTGCGCGTGGACGGCGTCCTCCACGGCGAGCGGGTGCAGCCCGAACTCGGCCGCGATGCCCGCGAACTCCTGCTCGGTGGGCTCGTGCAGGCCGATCCAGGCGAAACCGCCCTCCTCGCGCACCCGCAGCATGGCCTCGTGCGGGGTCGCGCACGTATCGGTCGTCACGCGGCGGCCGTCGCGGTAGACACCGCAGTCGACGACCGCCGTCGACGCGGACGCGTCATGGGCGGTGTCGTAGGAGCGGTAGGAGCCGCCGTTCTTGCGGAACGACGGACGAACGGCTGCACGCAGGTCCCGGATCATCGACATGGCAGGCTCCTTCACGACAGAGACCGTCAGGCGAGGCTTGGCGCGGCCCGGAACGGGGGCGTGGACTCGGACTCGACGAGACCAGCACGTCCGCGAAGCGGGCGGCGCCGGGGGATCGCGATGACGGTGTGCGCTACCGACAGGTGAAAAACACAAGCTGGGGCGATGTGCTCATCCGCCGGACGGAAAGCCGGTGCCCGGCCGGTCGGCCGGTGCGCGGTCGCGGTTCGTGCGACGCGGTGGGGCCGGTCAGGAGGGCGGGCTCAGCTCACAACGTTGTGAAGCCGTACGGAGAGCGGCTGGTACTGGCCGGGTGACTTCGATCCACCGCAGCCCCACCTCCTCCGGTCGGTCCCCCGTGGGGGATGACGTGTGCGTCGGGACTGGAGAGCAAGGCTTCTGCCTGCTGCCCCGATCGGCGCCCCAGCTTAACAGCCTGAGCGCGGCCAATCTTGCGTCATGCCCCATCCTTACGCGATCTATGCTCGCCGAGTGGCAGAAATTCTTGCGCTGGTCGAGGACCGGCTGCGGGCGGCGCTGGGCGAGCCCGACGCGCGTGCGGCGGTGACGTTCGTCGGCGCCGACCGCGTCGAGGTGCTGCGCTTCGTCGACACCGCGGGCCCCGCGGGGCCCGTCGTGCGGTACGCGACGCTCGGCATGTCGGCGGCGCCGATGAGCGACGGCACGTCGATGACCGCGGACGCGCTGCGCGGACCGCGCGCGGAACTGCTGCTGTCCGTGAAGGCGGGGCTCGCGCGCACCGACGAGGTGCTGCGGCCGCTCGCCGTGCTGGCCGCGTCGCCGCAGGTCGAGGGCGTCGTGGTGGCGCCCGGCGCCTCGCTGGACGTCGGCGGCCCGCTGTGGCCCGAGGCCCCGTTCACGTCCGTCCTCGTCGCGGAGGGCGGCGGACTCGTGGCGGATCTGGAGCTGGGCGGGCCGATGGATCCCGTGCAATTCCTGCCGCTGCTTCCGATGACGGCGCACGAGGCGGCGTGGAAGCGCGCGAGGGGCGCACAGGAGCTCCAGGAGCGCTGGTTGTCCCACGGCACGGACCTCCGTGACCCTCTGCGCGGTGCCGTACCACTTGACTGAGAGGGTGCCACCGCACTCCCGGGTCGCGTGATCGCCTTGACGCGGCGTCGGCCGGGGAGGACCGTTGGCGGATATGAGGGGCCAACCCAGTTGCCCGAAGTGCGGTGGGCGCGTGAGGGCGCCAGGTCTCTTCTCCGACTCCTGGCAGTGCGACGCGCACGGGACGGTGCACCCGCTGCAGCCCGTCATCCCGCCCAGCGTCGAGTCCCTTGGCGTCGTCGTGAACCGCGCCAGGGTCCCCGTCTGGATGCCGTGGCCACTGCCCGTCGGCTGGCTGTTCACGGGCGTGTCGCACGCGGGTGACGACCGCAGCGGCGGCACGGCGACCGCCGTCGCCTGCTCGGGCCCGAGCCCGCTCGGTGGCGTCGGAGAGATGCTGCTCGTCGCGGAGGAACTCGGCGTGGGCCTCGGCGCCCGGTACGCGGGCGTCGAGGGCCCCGACCCGGGCCCGCACCTGCGCGTCGACGAGCCGCCACGCGCGAAGCTCCTCGCGGCGGGCCGCCCCACCCCCCTGTGGCGCGTCTCGGGCACGCCTGACGACCGCGTGGCGTTCGCGGGGGAGGCGCTGGGGCTGTGGCTGTGGGCCGTGGCGTGGCCCGAGGAGTCGGAGCTGCTGCTCTACGACGAGCTCATCCTGACGGACCTGCGGGACGCGGGCGCGGAGGTCGACCTGCTGCCGTGCGGCGCCCTCTCCCCACGCCTGCTGTCCTGACCGGCCCGCGCGCCGGGAGCCGCGCCGCCCCTTCCGGCCCCGCCCGCCGTGACCGGCCGTCCCGGCCGAGGCGGCCCCATCACCTGGGCCCGGCGTGGGCCCGCCGTCGGGCTGTGCGATGGGCCCGGCGCCCCCCGTGCCGGTGGCCGTCCTCGTGCCGGTCCAGTCGCGGCCACGAGGCCGGCCGGGCTCGACGAGGTTCTCCGATGGCGGCGGGCACGGGAGGCCCCGGTCGAGGACGAGCCGCCGTCGTCGGGCCGGGCACCCGGGGGCAGCCTCGGGCCGGGCAGCCGGGAAGACGGCCGGTCCACGGGCGTGGGCAGCGGGCGCTCGGGAGCGGCGCCGCGCCGGCGGGGCGGGTGCCTCGGGTCTGGTCGTGGCCGCGAGGTCTCCGGGGCGGCCCCGGGCTCACGGGGGCCCGGGCCCGGGGTGTGGCCGGAGGAGGCGCGGGGGGCCGTTACGCTGGACGGGTTGTCGTCGACCCAGCGAGCCCAGGAGCATTCCCCCGTGCGCATCGATCTGCACACCCACTCCTCGGCCTCCGACGGCACCGACACCCCCGCCGAGCTCGTGCGCAACGCCGCCGCCGCGGGGCTCGACGTCGTGGCGCTCACCGACCACGACTCCACCCGCGGCCACGCCGAGGCGGCCGCCGCGCTGCCCGCCGGCGTCACGCTCGTGACCGGCGCGGAGCTGTCCTGCCGGATCGACGGCGTGAGCATGCACATGCTCGCCTACCTCTTCGACCCCGCCGAGCCCGGCCTGCTCGCCGAGCGTGAGCTCGTGCGCGACGACCGCGTGCCGCGTGCCCACGCCATGATCGGCAAGCTCAACGACCTGGGTGTGGGGATCACCTGGGAGCAGGTGGCGCGGATCGCGGGCGACGCCTCCGTCGGCCGCCCGCACATCGCGTCCGCCCTCGTCGAGCTGGGCGTCGTGCCCACCGTCTCCGACGCGTTCACCGCCGACTGGCTCGCCGACGGCGGCCGGGCGTACGCGGAGAAGCACGAGAGCGACCCGTTCGAGACCATCCGCCTCGTCAAGGCGGCCGGCGGCGTCACCGTCTTCGCCCACCCGGCCGCCGTGAAGCGTGGCCGCACCGTCCCCGAGGACACCATCGCCCGCCTCGCGGCCGCCGGGCTCGACGGCATCGAGGTCGACCACACCGACCACGACGCCGAGACACGGGACGCGCTGCGCGGCGTCGCCCACGACCTCGGGCTGCTCACCACGGGTTCGAGCGACTACCACGGCACCCGCAAGGACGTCGCACTCGGCGAGAACACCACGGATCCGGAGGTGTACGCCGAGATCGTGCGGCGCGCCACAGGCGCCTTCCCCGTCCCCGGCGCGGGCGGTCCCGTCACCGCCTAGGTCCTGCCCGCCGCGGCCCTCGCCGCGCCTCCGCCTCCGTGCCCCGCACGACCGGGGCGCGCCCGTGGGCACGGCCCCGCCACGTCCCGA
>NZ_JAGIQL010000275.1 GCF_017813245.1 Streptomyces montanisoli | reverse complement strand
CCCCCCCCCCCCCCCCCCCCCCCCCCCCCCCCCCCCCCCCCCCCCCCCCCCCCCCCCCCCCCCCCCCCCCCCCCCCCCCCCCCCCCCCCCCCCCCCCCCCCCCCCCCCCCCCCCCCCCCTCTCTCCGGGGGGGGGGCGGCCCCGCCACTCCCCCGGGCCCGGGGCCCCGAGCCCCCCCCTCCCCCCCCCCCCCCCCCCCGGGGCCCCCCTCCCCCGCGCCCCCCCCCCCCCCCACGGCCCCGGCCACCAGCGCGCCGGGCACACCGGAGCCCGCCCCGAGCACCGCGACCCCGGCACCCGGCTCGACCGCGCCGGCCACGAGGGCGCCGGGGAGGGCGCCGCGGAAGACGCGGGAGAGCCCGAAGGAGGCCCCGAGAGCGACGGCACGGGGCACACGTGAGACGGCCATGCCCGCCACTGTACGAACCACGCGCCCCACCCCGCCCGGCGCCCCGTCAGGTACCGGCGCCCAGACGCGGCAGCGCCGCGCCACCGGGACGAGGCCGCGCCCAACCGCGGTACACGCGCGCCCACCCGCGCGGCGGCGCGTCCCCCGGCCCCCGGACGCCCGCCGGCACCGGGTCGCTCCCGCCGCGCAGGCCGACGGTCAGCGACGTGCCGCCCGGCGGGTACGCGACGGCGGCGCATGAACCGGCTGACACGCTCAGCGGTGCGCCACCGGCCCCTCGGCGGGCGGCGGCGCCCGCAGGGCGGAGCGGCGCGATGCGGGCCGGGCCCGCCGGGCCGGGCGCGCGGCGCCCTATGCCTCGCCGCGCGCCGCCGCGAGCAGTTCCTCCGCGTGTGCTCGCGCGGACGACGAGTCCGCCTGACCCGCGAGCATGCGCGACAGCTCGCGCACCCGGTCCTCGCCCTCAAGGACCGTCACGCCCGACCGCGTCACCGTGCCGTCGTTCGTCTTCTCCACCAGCAGCTGCCGGTCGGCGAACGCCGCGACCTGCGGCAGGTGCGTGACGACCACGACCTGCGCCGACTTCGCGAGTTCCGCGAGCCGCCTGCCGACCTCGACCGCCGCCTTGCCGCCGACGCCCGCGTCGACCTCGTCGAACAGGTACGTGGGCACCGGGTCGGACCCGGCGAAGACGACCTCGACCGCCAGCATCACCCGCGACAGCTCACCGCCCGACGCGCCGCGCGCGATCGGCCGCGGCGGGGCGCCCGGGTGCGGCGCGAGGAGCAGTTCGACCTCGTCCGCGCCGTGCGGCCCGTACGCCACGGCCCGGCCGCCGACCTCGATGCCGTCCGCCGTCGCCGGGTCCACCTCGACCTGGCTGATCGCGAACGACACCCTGGCGTGCGGCATCGCCAGCGACGCCAGTTCGCCCGTCACCGCCGCCGCGAACCGCTCCGCGGCCTCCGTGCGTGCGTCCGTCAGCGCCTGCGCGAGACCGGACAGCTCGCCGCGCAACGCCTCGCGCTCCGCCTCCAGTTCGCCGATGCGGTCATCGTCGCCCTCCAGCTCCGTCAGCCGCGCGGCGCTCGTCTCGCCCCAGGCGAGGACGGCGGCGGCGTCCTCGCCGTACTTGCGGGTCAGCGCGGTCAGCGCCGCCCTGCGCTCCTCGACCGCCGCGAGGCGCAGCGGGTCGGCTTCCAGGTCGTCGGCGTAGCCGGCGAGTTCGCCCGCGACGTCCGCGAGGAGGATGGAGATCTCGCCCATGCGCTCGGCGAGCGCGCCGAGCGCCGGGTCGTGCGCGCGCACCGCTTCCAGGGCCCGCCCGGCCGCGCCGACCAGCGTCGTCGCGTCGACGGCCTCCGGGTCCTCCGGCACGCCGGCGAGCGCCGCGTGCGCGACGGACGCCGCTGACGCGAGCGCCTCGGCGTTGCCCAGCCGCTCCGCCTCGGCCGCCAGTTCGGCGTCCTCGCCCGCGACGGGTTCGACGGCGGCGATCTCACCGAGCCCGAAGCGCAGCAGGTCGGCCTCCTGCGCACGCTCACGCGCGCGCGTCGTCAGCTCGTCCAGCTCGGTCGCGACGGCCCGCAGCCGCCGGTACGCGGCCAGGTACTTCTCCAGCGGCACGGACACCGCGTCGCCGGCGTAGCGGTCGAGCGCGCCGCGCTGCCTCGCGGGGCGCAGCAGCCCCTGCTGGTCGGTCTGGCCGTGGACGGCGACGAGGTCGTCCGCGAGCTCCGCGAGCACCCCGACGGGCACGGATCTGCCGCCGAGGTGGGCGCGCGAGCGCCCCTCCGCCGAGACGGTTCTGCTGACGAGCAGCGCGCCGTCGTCCAGTTCCGCGCCGGCCTCCTCGGCCCGCAGCGCGGCGGGCGCGCCGGGCGGCAGGGACAGCCTGCCCTCCACGACGGCTGCCTTCGCGCCGATCCGCACGAGGGCGGGGTCGGCGCGACCGCCGAGCAGCAGCGCGAGGCTGGTGACGACCATGGTCTTGCCCGCGCCCGTCTCGCCCGTCACCGCAGTGAAGCCCGGCGAGAGCTCGACGACGGCGTCGTCGATGACCCCGAGCGACCGTATCCGCATTTCCTCCAACACGGACATGACCATACGAGGTGCGGGCCCCCCTTTGCACGGCCCGGCTCCGGCACGGCCCCCCGCGGGGTCAGCCGGGGGCGCCCCGCCAGCCGGAGACCGGGAGCGCGAACTTCGCGACGAGCCGGTCCGTGAACGACGCGTGGTGCAGCCGCGCCAGCCGCACGGGCACCGCGCCGCGGCGCACCTCGACGCGCGCCCCGGCGGGCAGCTCGACCGTCCTGCGCCCGTCGCACCACAGCACCCCGTGCGGCGTGTCCGCCTGCACCTCCACGGCGAGTACCGTCGTGGGCGAGGTGACCAGCGGCTTCGCGAAGAGGGCGTGGGCGCTGATCGGCACCATGAGCAGGGCCTCCACGTCCGGCCACACGACGGGCCCGCCGGCCGAGAACGCGTACGCCGTGGAGCCGGTCGGCGTCGCGCAGACGATGCCGTCGCAGCCGAAGCCGGTGACCGGACGCCCGTCGATCTCCAGGACGACCTCCAGCATCCGCTCGGGCGACACCTTCTGCACGGCGGCCTCGTTCAGCGCCCAGTCGGTGTGCACTATGTCGCCGTTGTTGTGCACGACGACGTCGATCGTCATGCGCTCCTCGACGTCGTAAGAGCGTGCCACCACGCGTTCCACCACGCGCGCGAGGTCGTCGCGCTCCGCCTCGGCGAGGAACCCGACCCGCCCGAGGTTGACGCCGAGCATCGGGACGCCGGACGCGCGCGCGAAGGCGGCGCCGCGCAGCAGGGTGCCGTCGCCGCCGAGCACGATCAGCAGCTCGCAGCCGTCCAGGACGTCGGGCGTGGCTTCGGCGACGGTCCGCACGGACGCGGGCAGCGGCGGCAGGTCGGCCGCCTCCTCCTCCAGCACCCGCACGCCGATGCCGCCGCGCTCGAGGGCGGCCACGACGAGTTGCGCGCTGCGCACGGCGGCGGCCCTGCCGGTGTGCGCGAGCAGGAAGACCGTGCGCTCCGGCCGGGGGTCCGCCACCGCGCTCTGTTCGCCAGGAACCGTCATCTGGGGCCCTCCTCGACCGCGCGCGCGACGTCGGCCGGGTCGAGCGGAGGCGCGTCCGCCCGCAGCCACAGGAAGTACTCGACGTTGCCGGCGGGGCCTGGCAGCGGGCTCGCGGTGACGCCGCGCACGCCGAGGCCGAGTTCGGCCGCCCGGTGCGCGACCGCGGTGACGGCCTCGGCGCGCAGCTGCGGGCTGCGCACGACGCCGCCGGTGCCGAGGCGCTCCTTGCCGACCTCGAACTGCGGCTTGACCATCAGCACCAGGTCGGCGCCGGGCGCCGTGCAGCGCGCGAGCGCGGGCAGCACCAGGCCGAGCGCGATGAAGGAGAGGTCGCCGACGACAAGGTCGACGGGCGTTCCGCCGATCGCGTCGAGCGTCAACTCGCGTACGTTCGTGCGGTCCTTGACAGTGACCCGCTCGTCGTTGCGCAGCGCCCACACGAGTTGCCCGTACCCGACGTCGACGGCGACGACGTGTGCCGCGCCGGCCCGCAGCAGCACGTCGGTGAAGCCACCGGTGGACGCGCCCGCGTCCAGCGCGCGCCGCCCCCGTACGACGAGCCCGAGCGGCACGAACGCGTCGAGGGCGCCGGCCAGTTTGTGCCCGCCGCGCGAGGCGTAGCCGGGGTCGTCGGCGTCCTGGGCGACGACGACGGGCGCGCTGGTCTCGACCTGGGTCGCGGGCTTGGTCGCGGTGGTGCCGCGTACGGTGACGCGGCCCGCGGCGATCAGCTCGCAGGCGTGTTCACGCGAGCGCGCGAGGTTGCGGCGCACCAGTTCCGCGTCGAGGCGTCGGCGTGCCAGTCCTGCCACGTGCGATTCAGCTCCTGTGGTCGTGCGGGGGTGTCGGTCCTGGGCGCGCGTCGAGCGCGGCGAGCGCGTCGCGCAGCCCCTGGTGAACATCCTCGTACACCTCGATATGCCCGTCGGTGGTGAGGTGGTCGGCGTCGCCGAGCCGGGCGAGGGCCGCGTCGACCCGCGCGTCCCCCGTCGCGGCGCGCTCCACGCCGAGCGGCGAGGGCCCGGCGGGCTCGACGGGTGCGGATTCCGGCTCAGGACCGGGCTGCGGGCCGGGCTCCGTCGCGGCGGGGTCCGCGGGCGCGTGGGGTTCGAAGGACGCGGGCGGCGCGGGGTGCGGGCCGCTGTCCCCCGGGGCGCCGGCGGTCGTGTCGTTCATGGCGGAACGCTACCGCGATCCCCGCGGGTACGGTCGATGGCGATGGCTACCCAACGCCGCCGACGTCGACCGCTCGCTCAGCTGCCACATCACCGACCTGGACGTCACGTTCACCGGCAGGCTGCGGCGAGGCGCGATCACCGTGGCCGATGCCGTGCGGCACGGCCCGCCGGCCGAGCGCGCGCAGATCAGGCTCGCGATGGCGGGCGACGACCTGGTGGCGCTCGCCGAGGGGCGGCTGGACTTCGTCCGGGCGTGGGGCACGGGCCGCGTCAGGTTCGAGGCCGGGCTCCGCGACCTGCTGAGGCTGCGGTCGTTGCTGTAGCCGCAGCCGGCGCGGCCGCCTCCGCGGGCCCGGCCGCAGCCGGCTCGGCG
>NZ_JAGIQL010000274.1 GCF_017813245.1 Streptomyces montanisoli | reverse complement strand
GCGCGGCTGGCTCGTGCTGCCCGAGGGCGCGTCGGCCGACAACCCCTCGCCACTGCTCGTCGCCGTGCTCGCCAGCCCGCTGCCCAGCTGGAACGGCTGCACCTGGCGGTACAACCCGTGGCCGTTCACGGCCCGCTGCTACGCGGTGCTGCTGCCCCACCCTGCACTGTCGTCCGGCTTCGGTCAGCAGGGCCGCCGGCGCGGCGCCGGTGAGCGCGGCGAGGTGCGTGCGCACCGTGCGCGCCGCCTCCCTGCGCCGGCTCAGCGACCGCTCGTCCAGCGGCAGCGGCCACGGCTGCCCGGTGGCCGCATCCTCGCCCAGCGCCGGGTTCTCCGCGTCCGGCTCCGGCTCGTCGGCCCACGCCTCGATCTCGCCGTACCCGCGCGCGCAGTGGTCGTGCAGCGCGTTCAGGAACGCCGACGGGCCGCGTGGCCGCTTCTGGTTCGGCCCCCACCAGTGGCCGGAGCCGAGGAGCAGCGTCCTGGGGCGGGTGAACGTGACGTATCCGAGGCGCAGTTCCTCCGTCTCCTGGTGGTCCCGCATGGCGTCCTTGAACGCCTTCACCCCCTTCCCCGTCCACTCCTCCACCCCCGGCAGCGTCTCCCCGTCCCCCCGCAGCGCGTGCGGCACCACCTTCGCCTGCGACGTCCACGCCTCGCGCGCCCGCGTGTTCGGGAACTGTCCGGTGACGAGGCCGGGCACCGCGACGACGTCCCACTCCAGGCCCTTCGCCTTGTGCGCCGTGAGCACCTTGACCGTGTTCTCGCCGCCTGGCAGCGCGTTGTCCAGGCCCTTCTCGTACTGCGCGGCCGTACGCAGGAAGCCGAGGAACGCGAGCAGCCCCGCCTCGCCGTCGAGCGCGGCGAAGGACGCCGCCATGTCGAGGAAGTTGCCGAGCGTCTCGCGGCGGCGGGCCGCCAAGGCCTGCGGGGACGCCGACAGTTCCACTTCGAGGCCCGTCGTGGCCAGCACCCGGTGCAGCACGTCCATCAGCGGGTCGGCGAGCGACCTGCGCAGGTCGCGCAGCTCCTGGGCGAGGCGCGCGAAGCGGACGCGCGCGGCGGACGAGAACGGCAGGCCGTCGTCCGGCGCGCCGCCGCCGTCGAGGAAGGTGTCGAGCGCGTCGGCGAGCGAGATGACCTCGGACGGGTCGGTGGACTCGACGGCGGCGGCGAGGCGCGCGTCGGCGTCGCCGTCCCCGTCCGCGCCCCCGGCAGCCGTGCGCACGAGCAGCCGGGCGCGGCGGCCGAGCAGCGCGAGGTCGCGGGGGCCGATGCGCCAGCGCGGCCCAGTCAGCAGCCGGACGAGGGAGGCGTTGGCGCCCGGGTCCTGCAGCACCTCGCAGACGGCGATCAGGTCGGCCACCTCGGGGAGGTGGATGAGCCCGGAGAGGCCGACGACCTCCACCGGCACGTCGCGCGCGACGAGGGCGCCCTGGATGGCCGCGAAGTCGCCGGCCGTGCGGCACAGGACGGCGATCTCGCCGGGCTCCTTGCCCGTGCGCACCAGGTGGCCGAGGGAGTCGGCGAGCCACTCGATCTCCTCGGCGTGCGTGCCGAGGAGCGCACAGCGCACGGTGCCGTCGCCTTCGGCGCCGGGCGCGGGGCGCAGCGCCTCCACGCCCTCGTGCATGGCGCGCAGGGGGGCGGCGAGCCCGTTGGCGAGGTCGAGGAGGCGGCCGCCGCTGCGGCGGTTCTCGCTGAGCGAGAAGCGGGCGGCCGGCGTGCCGTCGGCGTGCGGGAAGTGGGCGGGGAAGTCGTCGAGGTTGGCGACGGAGGCGCCGCGCCAGCCGTAGATGGCCTGGCAGGGGTCGCCGACCGCGGTCACCGCGTGTCCCGTGCCGCCGCCGAAGAGGCCCGCGAGGAGGCGGCGCTGGGCGACGGACGTGTCCTGGTACTCGTCGAGCAGGACGATCCTGAACTCCTCGCGGAGCATCGCGCCGACCTCGGGGCGGGTGAGGGCGAGTTCGGCGGAGAGGGCGATCTGGTCGCCGAAGTCGAGGAGGTCGCGGGCGCGTTTGGCGGCGCGGTAGCGACCCACGAGGTCGGTGAGCTCGCGCCTCGCCGTCGCGGTCTCGGGGACCTTGCGCAGGTCGGCGTTGGTGAGGCGGGTGGCGGCGAGCGTGTCGAGCAGGCGCGCGTCGTACGCGTCGAGGCGGTCGGGGCGTACGAGGTGCTCGGCGAGCTCCGCGTCCAGCGCGAGGAGGTCGCTGACGAGCGTCGGCAGGGTCTTGGTGAGCGCGGGGTAGGGACCGGGGGCTTCGCGCAGCACACGCGCGGCGAGCTGGAATCGGGTGGCGTCGGCGAGCAGCCGCGACGAGGGTTCGAGCCCGATGCGCAGGCCGTGGTCGGTGAGGAGCTGCCCGGCGAAGGCGTGGTACGTCGAGATGCGCGGCTCGCCCGCAGGGGCGTCGGGGTCGATCCCGTCCGGGTCGAGGACGCCGGCCCGTACGAGCGCGGTGCGCACGCGCTCGGCGAGCTCGCCCGCGGCCTTGTTGGTGAACGTGAGCCCGAGCACCTGCTCGGGCGCCACCTGCCCGGTCCCGACGAGCCAGACCACGCGCGCGGCCATGACGGTGGTCTTGCCTGACCCCGCGCCCGCCACGATCACCTGCGGCGCGGGCGGCGCGACGACGCACGCCGTCTGCTCGGGGGTGAAGGGGATGCCGAGGAGCTCCTTGAGCTGCTCGGGATCGCTGATACGCGCGGCCACCCAAGGAGGCTAACCGCCGCCACTGACACCGCCGCGGGCGTCACCCGCCGGCCGCGGGCGTCCGCCCCGGCCGCGGGGTCAGACGACGGAACCCGCGCCCCACGCGTTCCGCAGGGCCGGCCGCACGTCCTCCCCGAGGACGTGGTGCGTCGTGCCGCCCGGCAGGGTGGGCAGCGCGGCCCAGTGCGTCACGGTCTCCTCGCTGTCCATGCCGTAGGGCAGGCGGACGACGCCGTCGGAGTCGAAGAAGCAGTCCCTGTGCTCCGTCCCGTCATCGGCGAAATGCCGGTCCGTGAAGACCATCGGCATCACCAGCCAGAACTCCTCGCCGGGCGGTGTCGTGCCGGGCTCGGCCGGATACCGGCCCGTGATGGCCGCGGCCACCGGCATACCCGGCTTCGGCAGCCTCTCGCGTGCGTCGACCCACGTGACCACGGTGTTCGGATTCATCAGCTCCACCCTTGCTCAGGCACTGTGCACCTTCCTTCTCCTCCCCTCTCCCCCTGTCTCCCCTCTCCCCTGACACTGACGCGTTTCGCCCGAGCCGAGCGAGGACGGCTCAATCGACCACCTGGCGGCCCTCCGGGAGCGCGCTGCACGACGCGCGGAACGCGCAGTGCGTGCAGTGCGCGCCCGGCGTGGGGGTGAAGCGTTCGTCCAGGACGCGGCCCGCCGCCTCCGCCAGCAGCCTCGGCGCCCAGTCGCCGGACGGCGGCTCCTGCGGCTGGATCCTCGGCAGCGCGTCGCCGCCCTCCTTGACGGGCGCGGGCTGGCGCAGCTGGACGAGTTCCGCGCCGCCCGGCTGCGGCCTGCGGCCCTCGAACGCGCCGTCCACCGCGCCCTCGCCGACCGCGAGTTGGTACACGGCGAGCTGTGCGTGGTGCGCCACCTCGTCCTTCGTCGGCGCCTGCTTGCCCGTCTTGAAGTCGACGACGTACGCGCGCCCCTCGCCGTCCTTCTCCACGCGGTCCATGGAGCCCCTCACGCGCACCTCGTACTCCCCCGCCCCGATGGTCACGTCGAACTCGTGCTCCGTGGCGACGGCCTGCCGTCCGCCACGGTCCGTGACGTGCCAGCGCAGGAAGCGTTCGAGCGCCGCGCGCGCCTGGTCCTTCTCCTGCGCCGACTTCCAGGGCGCGTCGAAGGCGAGGCCGTCCCAGACGGTGTCGAGCCGCTCCATCAGGACGGCGAGGTCCGCGGGCGTCCGTCCGGACGCGACCTCGTCCGCGAGTACGTGCAGCACGTTGCCGAAGCCCTGGGCCGTGGTCGCGGGCGCGTCGGCCTTCACCTCGCGCCCCAGGAACCACTGGAGCGCGCAGGTGTTGGCGAGCTGGTCGAGCGCGCTGCCCGACATCGCGACGGGCAGCGCCCTGTCGCGCAGCGGCACCGCGCTGAGCGTCGGCTCGTACAGGCCCCACCAGCTGTCGGGGTGTGCGGCGGGGACGAGCGGCGTGCCCTCCTCGTCGGTGAGCGCCGCGAGACGCGCGAGGCGCCGCGCGGCCGCGTCCCTGAGCGCGGGGCTCGCGTCCGGGTCGACGGTCGTGGCCCGCAACTCCGCGACCAGCGGCGCGACGGCGAGCGGGCGGCGGGGCCTCGCCGTGATGTCGCGCGGTTCGACGCCGAGTTCGGTCAGGAAGCGGGACGGCTGGTCGCCGTCGTCCGCGGCGGACTTGACGGCCGTGACGACGAGCCGGTCGCGGGCGCGCGTGGCCGCGACGTAGAAGAGCCTGCGCTCCTCGGTCAGCAGCGCGCCCGGGGTGAGCGGCTCGGCCAGGCCGTCGCGGCCGATGCGGTCCGCCTCCAGCAGGGAGCCGCGGCGGCGCAGGTCGGGCCAGAGGCCTTCCTGCACGCCCGCGACGACGACGAGGCGCCACTCCAGGCCCTTCGAGCGGTGCGCGGTCATCAGGCTGACGGCTTCGGGGCGCACGGCCCTGCGGGTGAGGGTGTCGGCGGCGATGTCCTGCGCGTCCAGCTCTTCGAGGAAGTTGAGGACGCCTCGGCCGCCGGTGCGTCCCTCGGCGCGTGCCGCGGCGTCGAAGAGCGCGCAGACCGCGTCGAGGTCGCGGTCGGCGTTGCGGCCCGCCGCGCCGCCGCGCAGGGCCGCGCGCTCCAGCCGTCCCGGCCAGGGCGTGCCGTCCCACAGCGCCCACAGGGCCTCCTCGGCGGTGCCGCCGCCTTCGAGGAGCTCGCGGGTCTTGCGCAGCAGGTCGCCGAGGCGCTGCGCGCCGCGCGCGTAGGCGGGATCGTGCGTGACGAGCCGCTCGGGCTCGGCGAGGGCGCGCGCGAGCAGCACGTCGGACGGCGGCGGCAGCCGCTCGCCCGCGCGCCGCTCGTCGTCACGCAGAGCGCGCCCGAGGCGGCGCAGATCGGCCGCGTCCATGCCGCCGAGCGGCGAGCCGAGCAACGCGAGCGCGACGTCGACGGGCAGCGCCGCGTCGGCGGG